>NZ_CP110128.1:6435000-6735000 GCF_028471945.1 Pseudomonas sp. WJP1 | reverse complement strand
GAAGGGATCGCCATGGACGACGACGGTACGATGTACCTTGTGAGTGAGCCGAACCTGTTTTACGTCTTCAAAAAAACTGTACAACCCTGACAAACACCACAAAAACAACTGTAGGAGTGAGCCTGCTCGCGATGGTCGTTAACGAAAACGCGGGGTACCTGACTCCCCGCAGCGACCTCAAGTTTTTCGCGAGCAGGCTCGCTCCTACAGGTTTTTGCGTATGTTTTACTGGGCGCGCAGGGTCTTCACACCTTCGCTGGTCCCCAGCAACAGCAGGTCCGCCGGGCGCGCCGCGAACAAGCCGTTGGTGACCACGCCGACGATCGCATTGATCTGCGACTCCAGTTCAACCGGGTTGGTGATCTGCAGGTTGAACACGTCGAGGATGATGTTGCCGTTGTCGGTCAGCACGCCTTCGCGGTAGACCGGGTCGCCGCCGAGTTTCACCAGCTGGCGGGCCACGTGGCTGCGGGCCATCGGGATCACTTCCACGGGCAACGGGAATGCGCCAAGGACGGGCACAAGCTTGCTGGCGTCGGCGATACAGATGAAGGTCTTGGCCACGGCCGCGACGATTTTCTCGCGGGTCAGGGCCGCGCCGCCGCCCTTGATCAGGTTCAGGTGCTCGTCACTCTCGTCGGCGCCGTCGACGTAGAACTCCAGGTCGCTGACCGTATTGAGCTCATAGACCGGAATCCCGTGGCCCTTGAGGCGTGCGGCGGTGGCTTCGGAGCTGGCAACCGCGCCATCGAACGCGCCCTTGTGCTTGGCCAGGGCATCGATGAAACAGTTGGCGGTGGAACCGGTGCCGACCCCAACGATGCTCTTGTCGTCGAGTTTCGGGAGGATGAAGTCGACGGCGGCCTGGGCCACTGCCTGTTTGAGTTGATCCTGGGTCATGCGGGCTCCGGAAGCGGGCAAGGTAAGAATGCAAAGGCAGGCATTATAGCTCCATGCCGGGCCAAAACCTCTTGATTCGTGTGGTCGTGCGGCCAAAAGCCGGGTTAGACTCCTTGATCCTGCCCAACCCGCTCAGTGATGCTTTCCGATGCTTGAACAGTACGTCAAAAAGATCCTCACCTCGCGCGTTTATGACGTTGCCGTAGAAACCCCATTGCAGACTGCCCGCCAGCTCTCCGAGCGGCTGGGCAACGAGATTTTGCTCAAGCGTGAAGACTTGCAGCCGGTGTACTCGTTCAAGATTCGTGGCGCCTACAACAAGCTGACGCAACTGAGCGCCGAAGAACGCGCTCGCGGCGTCGTCACCGCTTCCGCGGGCAATCATGCGCAAGGCCTGGCCCTGGCGGCCAAGGTCCTGGGCGTGAAAGCCACCATCGTCATGCCCAAGACCACTCCCGAGATCAAGGTCGAAGGCGTGCGCTCGCGCGGTGGCAAAGTGGTGCTGCACGGCGATTCGTTTCCGGAGGCCCTGGCCTACTCGCTGAAACTGGTCGACGAAAAAGGCTACGTCTACATTCACCCCTATGACGATCCCCACACCATTGCCGGGCAGGGCACGGTGGCCATGGAGATTTTGCGCCAGCACCCGGCGCCCCTGGATGCGATCTTCGTTCCAGTCGGCGGCGGCGGCCTGATCGCCGGTATCGCGGCGTACGTGAAGTACCTGCGGCCAGACATCAAGGTCATCGGTGTCGAGCCGGACGACTCCAATTGCCTGCAAGCCGCCATGGCGGCGGGTGAGCGGGTGGTGTTGCCCACCGTGGGCATCTTTGCCGATGGCGTCGCGGTGGCCCAGATCGGCCAGCACACCTTTGATATCTGCAAAGACTACGTCGACGAAGTCATCACCGTCAGCACCGACGAAATCTGTGCGGCAATCAAGGACATCTACGACGATACCCGTTCGATCACCGAACCTGCCGGAGCCCTGGGCGTGGCCGGGATCAAGAAGTACGTCGAGTCCCGCGGTGTCACCGGTCAGACCTTCGTGGCCATCGACTCCGGGGCCAACGTCAATTTCGACCGCCTGCGCCATGTCGCCGAGCGCGCCGAACTGGGCGAGGGCCGTGAAGCCATCATCGCCGTGACCATCCCCGAACAGCCGGGGAGCTTCAAGGCGTTCTGCGAAGCCATCGGCAAGCGCCAGATCACCGAATTCAACTACCGCTACAACACGGGCAGCGAAGCGCACATCTTTGTCGGGGTGCAAACTCATCCAGAGACCGATCCACGTCGCGCGCTGATCGCCAGCCTGAGCGAGCAGGGCTTTCCGGTCGTCGACCTGACTGACAACGAACTGGCGAAGTTGCACATCCGTCACATGGTCGGCGGGCGCGCGGCGCATGTGGTCGATGAAGTGATCCTGCGCTTCGAGTTCCCGGAGCGTCCGGGGGCGCTGTTCAACTTCCTTAATAAGCTCGGCGGGCGCTGGAACATCTCGATGTTCCACTATCGCAACCACGGTGCGGCCGATGGTCGTGTGGTCGCGGGCCTGCAAGTACCCCACGAGGAGCGTCACCTGGTGCCGGCAGCGCTGGAAGAAATCGGCTACCCGTACTGGGATGAAAGCGACAACCCGGCCTATCAGCTGTTTCTTGGCTGAGCGGCTACGCTGAGGGGCAACGCATAAGGAGATCGAACCATGGAAACCTTAACTGCCCTCAAGACGGCGCACATGGTGGCGACGGTGGTCGTGCTGCTTTGCGCGCTGGGCCTGGGGATCTGGGTCTGGCGCGCCAAGCGAAATGGCGACGCGACGGCGGCGAGCCGCACCTTGCAAAGTCCGCGTGTATTCATTTGGTTGTTGATGGGACTGGCGCTGCTGAGCATGCCGTTCACCGGTTGGTGGATGGTGCATCTGGTGGGCTGGCCGCTGGGGCAAACCTGGTTGCTGGCCTCGAGCGTGCTCTATACCGTGGCGGCGTTGGCGTGGTTCTGGTTGCTGGTGCGGCTGAACAAGGTGCGCAAGACGCCGGGTGGGGTGGGCAAATTTACCTTTGCCTTGGCGTTGTTCAGTTTTGTCTGTTTTGTGGCTATCGCGGGGTTGATGGGCGCCAAACCGGTTTGATGTTTGAGACCGCGTTGCCCGAATCGCTGGCAAGCCAGCTCCCACAGGTTTCTGTTGCGCGGCATAGATCGCAGTCACGCCAGAGATCCCTGTGGGAGCGGCGGTGCGACGATTCGACTTGCCCGCGATAGCTATATTAGTCCCGCAACGAAATCACCGGCCAGCCACGCTTTTCGGCCTCGGCCCGCAGATTCGGATCCGGATCGACCGCAATCGGATTCACCACCTGCTCCAGCAACGGCAGATCATTCATCGAATCACTATAGAAGTAGCTGTCCTCCAGGTTGTGCCCGGTCTCTTCCAGCCAACGATTGAGCCTTGTCACCTTGCCTTCACGGAAGCACGGCACGTCGGTGCTGCGCCCGGTATAACGACCATCGAGCATTTCGCATTCGGTGGCGATCAGGGTCTCGACACCCAGGCGCTCGGCAATGGGCCCGGTGACGAAGCGGTTGGTGGCGGTGATGATCACCAGCTTGTCGCCAGCATCGCGGTGTTTGGCCAGCAGTTCGATAGCCTTGGGCAGCATGATCGGTTCGATGCAGTCGCGCATGTAGTCGTTGTGCCACTGATCCAGCGTGAGCATTTCGGTACGGCCCAGCACTTCCAGGCAGAAGTTCAGGTAGGCGGCATTATCCAGCTTGCCCGCCAGGTAATCCTGGTAGAACTCGTCGTTGCGCGTCTTGTAGGCGACGGCATCGAGGAAGCCGCGCTCACAAAGGTAGTCACCCCAGGCATGGTCACTGTCGCCGCCCAGAAGCGTGTTGTCCAAGTCGAATAAAGCCAGCCGCATTGCAGTTACTCGCTGAAAAGTCTGTAGAAAGGCGTCCACAATACGGACTTTTCACAAGAGTGCACATAAGGTAGGCCGGCGCGTTGCTGCCTTCACAACCTTTGTGGAACAATGCGACGACATGCGTTTGCGAGGTTGTTGCCGTGATCGACCCCGATGGTTTCCGTCCTAATGTCGGGATCATTCTCACGAATGATGCCGGCCAGGTGCTATGGGCTCGCCGAATCAATCAAGATGCCTGGCAGTTTCCTCAAGGCGGGATCAACCCCCAGGAGACGCCGGAAGACGCCTTGTACCGCGAGCTGAACGAAGAAGTGGGCCTGGAGCGCGAAGATGTTGAAATACTCGCCTGCACTCGGGGCTGGTTGCGCTATCGTTTGCCGCAACGTCTGGTCAGGACGCACAGCCAGCCGCTGTGCATCGGCCAGAAACAGAAATGGTTTCTCCTGCGCCTGGTCTCCAATGAGCAGCGGGTGCGGATGGATTTGACCGGTAAACCGGAATTCGATGGCTGGCGCTGGGTCAGTTATTGGTATCCGTTGGGCCAGGTGGTGACATTCAAGCGCGAGGTGTATCGACGCGCCCTCAAAGAGCTTGCCCCGCGCCTTTTAGCGCGCGACTGACGACGGAGTTCGACCCCGAGCCATGCTCAATACGCTGCGCAAGATCGTCCAGGAAGTTAACTCCGCCAAGGATCTCAAGGCGGCGTTGGGGATTATTGTGTTGCGCGTCAAAGAGGCCATGGGCAGCCAGGTCTGCTCGGTCTACCTGCTTGATCCCGAGACCAACCGTTTCGTGCTGATGGCCACCGAGGGCTTGAACAAGCGCTCGATCGGCAAGGTCAGCATGGCGCCCAATGAAGGTCTGGTCGGCCTGGTCGGCACGCGTGAAGAACCCCTGAACCTCGAAAACGCCGCGGATCACCCGCGCTACCGCTACTTCGCCGAAACCGGTGAAGAGCGCTACGCCTCTTTCCTCGGGGCGCCGATCATTCACCACCGTCGCGTCGTCGGCGTGTTGGTCATCCAGCAAAAAGAACGCCGCCAGTTCGATGAGGGTGAAGAAGCCTTCCTCGTGACCATGAGCGCGCAACTCGCCGGGGTTATCGCCCACGCCGAGGCCACCGGTTCGATCCGTGGCCTGGGCCGCCAGGGCAAGGGTATCCAGGAAGCCAAGTTCATCGGCGTGCCGGGCTCGCCGGGTGCGGCGGTCGGCACCGCGGTGGTCATGCTGCCGCCGGCCGACCTGGACGTGGTGCCCGACAAGACCATCGTCGACATCGAAGCGGAGCTGGGGCTGTTCAAGACCGCCATTGAAGGCGTGCGTGCCGACATGCGCGCGTTGTCCGCCAAGCTCGCCACGCAGTTGCGCCCGGAAGAGCGCGCCTTGTTCGACGTCTACCTGATGATGCTCGACGATGCGGCGCTGGGCAGCGAAGTGACCACCGTGATCAAGACCGGGCAGTGGGCCCAGGGCGCGCTGCGCCAGGTGGTCACCGATCACGTCAACCGTTTCGAATTGATGGACGACGCTTACCTGCGTGAGCGGGCGTCGGACGTCAAGGACCTCGGTCGTCGCCTGCTCGCCTACTTGCAGGAAGAGCGCCAGCAGACCCTGGTCTACCCCGACAACACCATCCTGGTCAGCGAAGAACTGACGCCGGCGATGCTCGGCGAGGTTCCGGAAAACAAGCTGGTGGGCCTGGTGTCGGTACTCGGCTCCGGTAACTCCCACGTCGCGATCCTTGCCCGGGCCATGGGCATTCCGACGGTGATGGGCCTGGTCGACCTGCCGTATTCCAAGGTCGACGGCATTGGCATGATTGTCGACGGTCATCGTGGCGAGGTCTACACCAACCCCAGCGACGTGCTGCGCAAGCAGTTCGCCGAAGTGGTCGAGGAAGAGAAACAACTGGCCCTCGGGCTGGATGCACTGCGCGATCTGCCCTGCATCACGGTCGATGGTCATCGCATGCCGCTTTGGGTCAACACCGGCCTGCTGGCGGACGTGGCGCGCGCGCAGAAGCGCGGAGCCGAAGGTGTCGGCCTGTACCGCACCGAAGTGCCGTTCATGATCAACCAGCGCTTCCCGAGCGAAAAGGAACAGCTGGCAATTTACCGCGAGCAACTCGCCGCGTTCCACCCGCAACCGGTGACCATGCGGACCCTGGACATCGGTGGCGACAAGTCGCTGTCGTACTTCCCGATCAAGGAAGACAACCCGTTCCTAGGCTGGCGCGGCATTCGCGTCACCCTCGATCACCCGGAAATCTTCCTGGTGCAAACCCGCGCCATGCTCAAGGCCAGTGAAGGCCTGAACAACCTGCGGATCCTGCTGCCGATGATCTCCGGCACCCATGAACTGGAAGAAGCCCTGCACCTGATCCACCGGGCCTGGGGTGAAGTGCGCGACGAAGGCTGCGACGTACCGATGCCGCCGATTGGCGTGATGATCGAGATTCCAGCGGCGGTGTACCAGACCAAGGAGCTGGCGCGGCAGGTGGACTTCCTCTCGGTCGGTTCCAACGACCTGACCCAGTACCTGCTGGCCGTGGACCGTAACAACCCGCGCGTGGCCGACCTTTACGATTACCTGCATCCGGCGGTGCTGCAAGCCCTGCAAACCGTGGTGCGGGACGCCCATGCCGAAGGCAAGCCGGTGAGTATCTGCGGCGAAATGGCCGGTGATCCGGCGGCGGCAGTGCTATTGATGGCGATGGGCTTCGACAGCCTGTCGATGAACGCCACCAACCTGCCGAAGGTGAAGTGGATGCTGCGCCAGATCAACCTGAGCAAGGCCAGGGAACTGCTGGCCGAGCTGATGACCATCGATAACCCGCAGGTTATCCACAGCTCGCTGCAATTGGCGCTGAAGAACCTTGGGTTGGCGCGGATGATCAATCCGGCGGCGATCAAGCCCCTCTAAACCGCTGATGGCCCCATCGCGAGCAGGCTCGCTCCCACATTGGATTTGTGATCAACGCAGATCCCTTGTGGGAGCGAGCCTGCTCGCGATGAGGCCAGGTCAGGCAATACAAAACTAAAGCCGAATTTCCACTTCCCCCAAATGCCCGCCATACGGTCCGAAACTCCTTTCGACCAAATGCCGCGCACCATCCGCCTGCACAATCAACGCCGTACTCGCCCGCGTCCCATAACTCTGACTGGCAATAAACACACTCGATAGCAATGTCTCGGTAGCCAACCCCACCCCGGTGTCCGGCAGGTCCGCAAATGGCGCTTGCTGTGAATCGCTGAGCAAGGCCAGCAACGCCTGAGGTTGCGGATCATCCAGCACCTCGCTCAGCGCCGCCTTGGCCTTGAGCAGTTTCGGCCACGGCGTATCCAGCCCGGCGTTCGACAGGCCGTAGACCCCCGGCGGCAGCATCACCGCTTCCGATTCCCGGGCATTGAAATGCCACAACTCGTTGGCGTTGCCGATCAGCAGGTTAAACCCGCCATACTCCGGCGAACGTGCGACAACGTCGTCTAAATAGTCATCAATTGGCACTTCGCCAGTGAGAAAGCGCGCCACCAGTTCACCCCGAGACTTTCGCCCTGGCGGTCGATGCGGATCGCGGATGTTGGTCAGCGCGGCAAAGCGCCCGTTGGCGCCGACACCGAGCCAGGTGCCACCGGCCTCCAGGTCGCGCCCGGCATGCACCTGCGGTGCTTCGGGCCATTGCGCCAGCGGCAGGCTGGGGCGGGCATAGAATTCGTCGCGGTTGGCCGCCACGATCAGCGGTTGGGCGTGGCCCGGTCGCCAGGCGAAAACAATCAGGCACATAAGGTGATCCTTGTGTGTTTTTTGCCCACTCTACGCAGACATCGTGCGGGTATCCATCGCCATCCAGTGGAGCCCGAGGCCATGCATCCGTTACCATGCCGCTCCGGTTTTGGGGTTGGGTGGGGAAACAGCATGGAATTTCTGCTCTATCTGGCGCTCGGCGCTTGTGCCGGGGTGCTGGCGGGGCTGTTTGGCGTGGGGGGCGGGATCATCATCGTCCCGGTGCTGGTGTTCAGTTTCACCCTGCAAGGTTTCGATGCATCGATCCTGACCCACCTCGCCGTCGGTACATCCCTGGCGACGATCATCTTCACCTCGGTCAATGCGGTACGCGAGCATCACCGTCGCGGCGCGGTGCGCTGGCCCATTTTCCTGTGGATGACCGTCGGCATCTTGATCGGTGCCGGTTTCGGGGCGCTGACCGCCGAGGCGATTTCCGGGCCGAACCTGCAGAAAATCATCGGTGTGTTCGCCCTGGTGATCGCCGCGCAGCTGGCGCTGGACGTCAAGCCCAAGGCCAGTCGAACCGTGCCGGGCAAAGTCGGTCTGACCGTGGCCGGCAGCGTCATTGGCTGGGCCTCGGCGATTTTCGGCATTGGCGGAGGTTCGCTGACCGTGCCGTTTTTGACCTGGCGCAGCGTGCCGATGCAACAAGCGGTTGCGACATCGTCGGCCTGCGGCCTGCCGATCGCCTTGGCAAGTGCATTAAGTTTCATGATTCTGGGCTGGCACGATCCGCTGCTCCCGGCCCATAGTCTGGGTTTTGTTTATTTGCCGGCGCTGCTGGGCATTGCCCTGACCAGCATGGTCTTCGCCCGCTTCGGCGCGCGACTGGCGCACAATCTGTCGCCAAGGTTGCTGAAAAGACTGTTTGCCGCTTTGCTGTTTTGCGTTGGCCTGAACTTTCTAGTCTGAAGCATCTGTTCTGACGCTCGGCACAATCCTGGCTTAATCCTGAGGTGACAGCGTCGCCCGGGAATTGATTTGAACTCATGAGGAGTCGCAATGCTGCCTTACCCGCAGATCGACCCGGTGGCCCTGGCCATCGGTCCGCTGAAAATCCACTGGTACGGGTTGATGTACCTGATCGGCATTGGCGGCGCGTGGCTGCTGGCGTCGCGCCGATTGAACCGCTTCGATCCGACCTGGACCAAGGAGAAGCTCTCCGACATGGTGTTCTGGATGTCGATGGGGGTGATTGTCGGTGGCCGCCTGGGCTACGTGCTGTTCTACGACCTGAGTGCTTATATCGCCAACCCGCTGTTGATCTTTGAAGTGTGGAAGGGCGGCATGTCGTTCCACGGCGGTTTCATCGGCGTCATGTTGGCCGCCTTGTGGTTCGGTAAAAAGAACAACAAGTCGTTTTTCCAGCTGATGGACTTTGTCGCGCCGATGGTGCCGATCGGCCTGGGCGCCGGGCGTATCGGCAACTTCATCAACGCCGAGTTGTGGGGCAAGGCGACCGATGTGCCGTGGGCGATGGTCTTCCCGACCGATCCGGCGCAACTGGCGCGTCACCCGTCGCAGCTGTATCAGTTCGCGCTCGAAGGCGTGGCGCTGTTCCTGATCCTGTGGCTGTTCTCGCGCAAACCGCGGCCGACCATGGCGGTGTCGGGGATGTTCGCGCTGTTCTATGGCATCTTCCGTTTCATCGTCGAATTCGTCCGTGTACCGGATGCGCAACTGGGCTATCTGGCCTGGAACTGGCTGACCATGGGCCAGGTGCTCTGCGTGCCGATGATCGTCGGCGGGCTGTTCCTGATCTGGCTGGCATATCACCGCGCCCCGGCGACTCCAGCGGCAGCCGTATAAAATTCGAACCCCGCGGCGACGGCCGCGGGTTCAAGGACACAGGTAACTCATGAAGCAATATCTCGAACTGGTCGCCCACGTCATCAAGAACGGCACCAAGCAAGCCAATCGCACTGGCGTGAACACCATCAGCTTTCCGGGCGCGATGTTGCGCTACGACCTGAAGGAAGGTTTCCCGGCGATCACCACGCGCAAGATGGCCTTCAAATCGGCCATCGGCGAAATGTGCGGGTTTTTGCGTGGCGTGAACAATGCCGCCGAATTCCGCGCGTTGGGCTGCAAGGTCTGGGACCAGAACGCCAATGAAAACGCCCAGTGGCTGGCC
Source organism: Pseudomonas sp. WJP1 (assembly GCF_028471945.1). NCBI lineage: Bacteria > Pseudomonadati > Pseudomonadota > Gammaproteobacteria > Pseudomonadales > Pseudomonadaceae > Pseudomonas > Pseudomonas sp. WJP1. The sequence goes on along the minus strand of NZ_CP110128.1, from coordinate 6,725,256 downwards.
AACCCGTTCCGCCATGGCGAAGACGACCTCGGTGAGATCTACGGCGTGCAATGGCGCAAATGGCCCGCGTACAAACAGATCCCGGTGAGCAACCCGGCCGCCATCGAGCAGACCCTGAAGCAGGGTTATCGCCAGATTGCCGAAGGTGAAGAAGACGGCCAGGCCTACGTGGTGCTGTACAAAGCCATCGATCAGGTTCGCCAGTGCGTCGACACCATCATCAAGGACCCGGGCAGCCGCCGCATCCTGTTTCACGGCTGGAACGTCGCGCAGCTCGATGAAATGGCCCTGCCGCCGTGCCATCTGCTGTATCAGTTCCACCCGAATGTCGAGACCAAAGAGATCTCCCTGACTCTTTACATCCGTTCGAATGACCTGGGCCTTTTATCGGACGTAGGAAAAAGCGCACAGTACGCATTCCTAGCCTAAAAAATTTGCCTTTCATGCGACTTCATCTTGACCTTGACAAGCTGCACATTCTGCATAGGATGGGCGGCCTTCAAAAAGGGGTAGTCGGTGAAGGTAGTAGTCAAAGAGAAGCAGTTACTCGACCTGGGTGGGTCGATGCTCAACGAGGATGGGCCTACAGTGGCAGACCAGGTGTCTGTGACGGCAGTGGGGCTGTTCGATTCAGAAGAGAGGTTAGTCCCGCTTGTAAGCGAGTACCTGACCTTCGCAGTACGCAGTGCCAACCTTGCGGCCCCGTCAGCCGAAACGTACGGGCGAAACATTGGTTACCTTCTCGAACACTTGAAAGGTACGCCAACTTTCAAAAGCTCGTCCTATGACGAAATCCTCCTTGCCGTAAGTAAGCACGGTATTCAACGCTACTATTCCCACTTGCGCGAAGTGGATGGTTTGACCTCAACAACCATCCGTAACAGGGACGCTTGCTACATGGCCCTGTTCAACGACTTCTTGTGCGTCGGGGGCAAACATAAGGGCGCAGTACGGGAGGATAATCCTTATGCCGGTGGATTTCTTTCGCCGCCTCCAAAGAAAGATCTGGTATATCCATGTTCCATGCAGGAACTCAAAGCGCTTATTGAGTCTGCCAGTAGCGAGAGGGAGCGTTGCTTAATCCAAGCTATATTTGATGTGGGCTTGCGTCGAAGTGAAGTTGGAAGGGTCACCCTGGGGGCCGTGAATAAGGCTTTGGGGTTCGCTCAAGCTAACTTTGTTCCGGATGACACACTTGATTGGGTGCATCCTGATTATTGCCCTCTGTATATTGATGGAAGCAAGGCGCGTGGTAGCGAGTTCAAGCCGCGATACTCAATCGTGAGTCGAGCTGTGCTTGAGCGCATCAAGCGTTATCACGCCTCTCCTTTGTTCAAGAAGTACGCTCGTCGTTATGAAAGCGCGGATGTAACTCCCTGCTTCTTCAATTCAGAAGGACAGCCTTTTAATCCTGACGCTATTAGCAAGCTGCTTGAGCGACTTTCTAAGCGTGCTGTCATTAGCAAGCGCGTTGAACGTATGGTTTCGCCCCATAAGCTTCGCCATGGGCACGCATATGCCATTTTGACTAGCCCGGATTTTGGCGATAACTACCTCGACAAACTCCTTATGGCCCAGAAGTCCCTCGGCCACGAAGACGCATCCACGACAGGGATTTATACCAAGTTGCCACAGGAAATCTTTCATCTGGTTTGCCCGAACACGGGAGAAGTTTCGACCAAGGCAAAAAGCATGGCGGATCTTGCTGCTCAGACGACGCTGAAAATCAGGTTGGGAGATAAGAAGTGAATATTTCAGAACGCGCAGTTGAAAGTGGCAAGATCCTCAGGTGGCTTAGAGAGCTGGAAGAAAATCCACTTCGATACTACGAAGTAGAACTCAACGATAACGCCAGTGGGAAGTACGCGCCACTCATGCTGAGTGAGGATTATATCGCCGGCAAGGATCTCGATCCGTCAATCGAAATGTTCGAGCTTGCAGAGCAAAAGCTCATTCTCAACATGCTCATTGATGGCGTTATTCACCAGGGAGAAAATGCCGCTGGGTGTAACTGGCGTCTGAAACTGTTGGGCTGGTACAAAACTCTCTCCCAGGAAGAGAAACTTGCGTTGCCTGTTTATGGCAACAAGCTTAGCCTCACAAAAGCCGTGGAACCCGTTCCTGGTCTTGAGTCAATTAAATATGGTTATAACCAATACGAAAGCGTTCGGCTTGCCTATGACGAGATCAATGGGGATCTTTTGTCACTGGGGGTGACCTCGACGGACTACCTGACAGTGAAGGAGCGAATCGAATCCAAGGAAGAGTTTGTGCCGCAGGAGAATGCTCTTGTAGATTTCAAACGCCTGAAGATGCTTGATTTCGCAACCTTGGACGATCTCGAAAAATCATCTGAAGGTAGGCCATTCAACGATCTGAAACACGCTTTTGCGACCGCTTCGCTGGGTACTGCAAGCGACTCTGGGGCGAGCAATTACCTCGAAGGATTCAAATGGTTCACTAGGTTCTTAGCTGAGCGCGGCTTCACCGGTATGGAACCGCTTGTTGAGGTTCTCGATCCGTTCAGCCTCCCGTTGTTCCGCTCGTATCTTGAACGGCACATTGTCGCAGGCGACCTTTCTCCAACTGCCGCCAATACCTTGATTAGCGCCGTCCGGAAAACCTTGACGACAGTCAAAAGCATCAAGGGTTACACAGGATCAGATTTCATCAACTGCCAGGGTTTTGATGCTGATCGCGTCACTGATCAGTATCGTCCCTACTCGAGCGCCGAGCGTGTTCGCATCTCCGCGAGCGTGGACGAGGACATCCTTCACTACAACACCCTTGCTCAGCCTTATCAGAGGAGTGGTATCGGTGAAGATCCTCTTGATGCGAAGGGCAGCTTAAAACCAGGCTGCAATACGCTCGAAAATGCTCGCTGGGTTTTTGAGAACAAGCTCGGTTGCTCACATGCTGGCTATGACCAGAAGGAAAGCCAGGATCCTCATGTCAAAGCATTTATACGCATCGTCAACCGTTCGGGCACCGGGTTGCGAGAGGTTGTAGAGGGTTGGGGCGTTCACTATTTGATCGATTCAAGCGTCATTACTCCGTATGCCATCAAGCTGGCTCAAGTTACCGGGCTAAACGCTGACTCCATCAAGCTTCTTGATGTGGATGATTATGAACCTAAGCATCCGCTTACCGGTCGTCCCTGCCTGAGGTATTGGAAAGAGCGTTCTGAGGGTGGAAAGTTGATGCATCTTGATATTTTCAAGGCTGACATCACCTGGCTTACCACGTCCCAATCGTATGCTGTTGCCCAAATTTTTGAGGACATCAAGACATTGACGGCCCCAATGCGCGGGTCTGCTCCCGAGGCTGTGCGCGATAAGCTATTCATTTGGCAGTCCAGTGCACGCGTAAGCTTTATGGCGATCAAGTCCTTCGCTACTGCGAAAGACGGGGCCTTAGGGGTAGCTTTTGCCGCGTATGCCAAGCGTAAAGGCCTCCTGGACAGCGCTGGTCAACCGTTGAGCCTTTCGCCCTCTAGGCTGCGCCCTAGTTTCATCAGCGAACTCGTAGAGCGGGATGTACCCGTCCGTGAGATCCAACTGATCTTGGGCCACAAGCATATAGAAACGACACTGGCCTACCTGGATCGTATGGACTTCAACCACATCGCACGCTCCAAACTGGATGTGGCGCTTAGGGAGCTCCATGAGTCGGCAGCCGAGGCGTTTGATCAGGGCCCGAACAATGATGATGAGGCCAACCTGATCGACGTCGTGAATCTCGAAGGGCCTCAGGTTGTTTTCAAAACCCCGCTGGCGAGCTGTCGTAATATTTTCAACCCGCCAGAGTTCATCAAAAAACTGAGTACCTATGTACCTGGTAGCCCATGTGCGCTGTACAACATGTGCCTGGGATGTGAGAACGTTTTGCTCACTGCATCTAATCTGCCGGAGCTGTTCGCGATGGAGCGGGACTACCTCATGCTCAAGGAGGTTTCTCGCATCATGGATACGCCGTATGGGCGCGTAGTACGCGAAAACTTGGCGCTGCTGGAGGGCATCCTGCACTCAAAATCTGATTTCACGCCTGAAGAGTTGGCCGAGGGCCGTCGTCTTTCAGAGTTCGTGGATACGACTGTGCTGGTGGATGGGGTGGCGATGTGATGATGGAGCAGATTGATTTTTCTACCCTTTTGACTTTCTCAAGGTTTCGCTCGAGCCTGTCACTGCTGCAAGGCCAGCTTTCTGCTACTGAAGCAGAAAGCGACCAGCAGGAAGCCTCGGCTTTCCTGGCCTACCTTAGTACCTTGCAGGTATCTCAGAGCTCTGCATTCGTGGACGGGGTTTGGGACTTCAATGCGGATTACCCAAACGCCTCGCGCTATATTCGTGGAGCTAAACTTCGCATCGATTTCACGAAGTACCCCAACATTCCAGAGCTGGCGATTCTCGAGCTCAAAGCCGCATTCATGATCATCCTCAAGGCCCTGAGTGGCATCCCGGCGGATGGGAAATCCACCAGCGTCAGCAAGAAACCGCTCAAGCCCAATTCGCTGATCGCTGACTATGAGAGCGGGCTTAGGTTTTTGGATAAGGTTTATTCCGTCGCGGCTATTGAGCTTGGAAAGGAGCACGTGGATCGTGAGCTGATCTCAATCCAATGCTTGCCTGCGCACTTCTATGCCACAGCTGCCGAGGATTTTGATTACGTATACGATGGCAGCACTGAAAAGCTTTTCAAACTACTGAAATCTGGCTATCTGCAAACGAACGTATTTGGTGCCAGCCTGCCATTCGTGGACTTCACCAAGCTGAAGTGGAAAGTCCTTGGCGGCAAACATCGGCCTGTAAAAAATGCCGAAAAAAAGTCGCAGGTATTACCAAACAGCGTCTTCGAAATTTCATCCCAAATGGCCTCACTTTCCATTGTCGACTTTTTGGATGCGATGGGTGAGGTCGTAATTGATGCTGCTAGCCTCAAACGCCGCAACGCTAAAGAATATTTTCCTGCGCAAGAGTGTGGGTTGAATTCGCTAAAATTTAACTTGTATGTCTACAAACGGCTTTCCAACAAGGGTTTTACAACGGATGAAGTGGCTAAAGTTTTAGGCAATGATGTCATGAATTCTAGCAAGCTTTTCTCGGTGATAGCCCCTTATGCTGTGAAGCAATATGCGGAGGATACGGGATCGGCTATTGACGACCAATTCAGGCTTTACCTGAATTTTGTTAACTATTCGTGCCTCTATATTATTGGCCAGTACACAGGAATGCGTCCGTCTGAATATGCAGAGCTGCTCGCTAGCTCTAGCCTTCGGCTTGATGGCCGCTACTGGGTGTTGGCAAGCAATGTGAGCAAGCACCAGGACAATCTTGTTGAGTTGTTTGATGATTTCTGGCTCGCCATCCCCATTGTTCGTGATGCTGTTCGGGTGTGTCAGTTGATCAGTAAATACAAGAACAACGACTATATCTTTTCGAATGTGGATACGGTCGCGTTTGGGGAGCAAGGGAAGCCATTTTCTGCCGGCGCAACCAAGCTCACACTGGAAAAATTTTTCGAGCGTATCTTGCCGCCGGAGACTTTTGAGGAGCTTGACTTCAACGCCTACATGATGCGCCATACCTTGGCTTATCAGCTTTATCGTGCGGACTTGGGTCTGCCATTTATCTCTCACCAGCTTAAGCACTTCGGTGAGATTGTAGGTGTGGGGCATTCTGATCGCGGGTTTAGTAAGACCACCCTGCTTTATGGCGAGATTGCCGACCGGATATCCAAGGGTGGTGGTGCCCGAAAGACGAAAGGGAGGTCGCTTCGTCAGGATGCGGAGCTTGAAAGCATTCAACAGCGCTTCGACCCTGACGGTAGCTATGCAGGTGTGAATGCCGAGGCCCACAAGGAGAGTCTCAGGAAGGTTTTCCGGGGTTACATGGCCTCTGGGCACACCAAGGACGACATTTTTGAGGCTATGCTCGACCAGCACATTGCGGTTATCAACGTGGGCTCTGGCTTCTGTTATGGTGGTGGCGCGGATGAGTTCGACAGCTCTCTGCCTTGCATAGGCGGGCTTCGTTGTAACCCTAACCGTTGCCAGAATGCCATCGTCAGCAAGGCCAACGCGCCGGCTTGGCGAGACGTGTATTACCAGAACAAGGCGATGCTCGGCAATCCGGCGTACGCACACGCACATGCGCAGAACAAAGCTGCGATGGAGGAAGCTTACGGCGTCCTTCAGCTGCTGGAAGAGGAGCTCTGAGATGGCTGATCCAAGGGCATTCGATCAGAAAAACAAAGAAGACTTTGATCAGTACACAGAGTTATTGGCTCAGGCACTTCTTGATATCGCTGCGGATGACTCTTTGAAGGCAACTGTTGCGGAACTTAGCCGTATTACTGGTATGCATCGCAATACTATCCGACAGCGTGTTTGGCCTTTGGGGCGCCTTGATATTATCAAGGAAAATCGCCGTATCGAAGTTCTGCGTAAGAAGGTCTCGAACAGGAAGCCAATTGATCCTCTTGTATTGCTAACTGAGAAGTTGGAAGCTGCTCGGATCGAGGTTCTCCACTGGTTTACTGAGGCTAAAATAGCTGACGACCTAGCTCAGACCAATGAGAAAAAATATCAAAGTATGATTAGTTCAAGAGATACCTATAAGAACCTTTTGGCAGACGCCAATAATCGGCTCTTGGAGTCTCATAAAGAAATTGATAAGCTTAAGCAAGTTATCAGTATCCTGGAAGCTGCCCAGGCGGAGGAAAATGCGTGAAAGGTTATCTAGAATTACTGACAGACGTTCTTGAGAATGGTGCGGTCAAAGGTGATCGAACCGGTACTGGTACTATCAGTGTATTCGGTAGGCAGTTCCGCCATGACCTATCGAAAGGCTTCCCTTTGCTCACAACAAAGAAGTTGCACTTCAAAAGTATTGTTAACGAGCTTATTTGGTTTCTCGGCGGCGATACCAATGTTAAGTGGCTCAATGAAAATGGCGTTAAAATTTGGAACGAGTGGGCCACCGAAGAGGGCGACCTCGGGCCTGTGTACGGTAAGCAGTGGACTGCCTGGCCAACCAAAGATGGTGGCACAATCAACCAGATCGACTACGTCGTTAACGCCCTGAAGACCAACCCCAATAGCCGGCGAATCCTGTTCCATGGTTGGAACGTGGAGTACCTGCCTGACGAGAAGGTAAGTCCTCAGGAAAATGCTCGGCAGGGCAAGATGGCGCTGCCTCCGTGCCACCTGCTTTATCAGTTCTATGTCGTGGATAATAAGCTGTCAGCGCACCTGTTCATTCGGTCGTCAGATAGCTTCTTGGGGCTCCCGTACAACACGGCATCCCTGGCGTGCCTGACGCACATGCTCGCCCAACAGTGCGACCTCGACGTTGGTGAGATCGTAATTTCGCTCAGCGATGTCCACATCTATTCCAACCACATGGAGCAAGTGAAGACTCAGATCGCACGTGAGCCACGTCAGTTGCCTGAGCTGAAGTTGCTTCGTAAGCCAGCATCCATCTACGACTACAAGTTCGAAGACTTCGAGGTGGTGGGCTACGATCCGCACCCGCATATCTCTGCACCTGTATCAATCTGATCTTCAGCGACACCCAGTAAAATGACCGGCCTCATGGCCGGTTTTTTTACGCCCGCTCGACGAGATATCCCCGGTGCTCGATGCCTGGAGGCTGATCCCGGATCAACTCTGCTGGAGAGCCTCGTCGACCTACGATTCCTCAATATGGCTGGCTGTAAAGCCAGATGTTTGCGATGGCGAGTGAAGTCGATTTGGAGGTTGCCGTATGATCGCAGTAACTACAGCCGCAACCTCTCCCGAGGATAATGCCTTGAAGCTCCTCACAGGACTCTGGAACCTTATCAATCCCGACCGCCGCTCGGAGTCGGAGAAAACGCGAGAGCGTGACTTCATCGCGGCTGCGAACGGCCTCAAAACCCTCAAGGTGACGCCCGAAGGCGGCATGTCCATCGATCCTGAAGAAATTCGCGAACAAATAATCACAGCACGTGAGGAGCTGAAGCATCTGGTGCACAAGCCAGGAGCTCCCAACGCGCCGTTGAAGGTAATCACCGACTCCGAGGTGGCACAGGAATCGGATTCGCTTGTAGAGGCTCGACAGGGCGTCCTGGACTGTATTGAGGTGGTTGCCTGGCGTCGGTTACCCAGCGGTGCAGCTCTGCGCTACACGTGCCTGAAGTGCGTGAGTACAGGTCGATTCGTTGTCGCGGCAGCTAGCCTATTCTCTGGGGGTACTGAAAGTCTTCCACCTTGGGTTGACGGCAATACAAACAGGCAAGTCGCTAGCGCCTTCCAGAACAGAGAGTTCCACTGGTACGCGACTGTGGGTGAGGCGATGGATGCCTGGGACGCAGCGCTTTGAGGGGAGCCTACAGAATTCGGAAAAAATCGTACGCTAGGGTTTTCCAACCTGTCGTAGCGGCCTAAATTTCCCGTCTTCCCGTCTTCCCGTCTTCCCGTCTTCCCGTCTTCCAGCCTTCGGCTTTGCCGCTAGTCCGTCAAATTGATGTGCTCCAGCCCAGCGGCGAGGTCTGAATCCATCATGCACCTGATCGCCATTTGCTTGTTATCCGCCGCATTTTTTGACAAGAGCTTCAAATTGGCCTGGATGATCAATGGACAAATCGGAGGCCGCTACGCCATCACTTAGAATTGCGCACTCCGGTGATGATGGGGCAGATGCTTTCGGAATAACCGGTTTTCTTGCCGTGCCTGCCTGAATAGCAGTTCTCGCGGGTTTGGATGATTGAGGGTAATGAGTTCCCACGTCCTTGATGGAATCTTGTAAACCTTGTATTTCCCCAAGCATTTGTTGCTGCATATTCCCTAGAGCTGTAAAACTTTCCCTCTGGATTGCTTTTATAATAGGATTGCGACTCAACTGTTTTGAGTTCAAAGTCAATTTTTTGAAACCCCAATTATAAAACTGATCAGTTACCTTAACACCATACGGACTGAGCTTTCCATATTCATTAAAGACGGAATTGATAAGCGCATCCTTATTGGCTTCAGAAAGATTTTGAACTACCCTTTCATTCAAATACGCTACTGGATTTATCACTGCATGGTAACCTTCCTTTATCTCGGAGAATAGCGTATCCGCCTTGGAGAAATCAGAAAAAATTCCATCGGCTTTAGGAAATTCAAGGCCATATTGCGACTTGGCTTGTTTCATGCAAAGGGAGGCATCTTCCGAAGATCTAACAAGTGAGCAATGATACTCAGCCTCTTGGCAATGGGGCCACGCAATAACCCCCTTGTGTACTCGTCCCGTCAAATCGTTGCACTCTTCCCCTTCTGAAATATTAGCCTTTGTCGATGATATGCAACTAATTTCTTTTTGGAATTGATCATGTAGCGCTTGATAAACCTCATCCTTATAGTTCTTGCAGCTTTCAACGGTTTCATCAAAAGGTCGACTTGGAGCTTGTTTATCACCTGCTATCGCGATATCTGAGAGAATGATTATAGTTATAATTAAAAGCTTTCGACCAACCCTCCATTGAAGGCTCTCCAACAAACCTTGACTTAGTGGGTAGCTAATTGATCTCTTCATATTTATCGAACCGACAGTAAGTTAGCAAAAATAATCACAGCGGCCACTGGTTGGTTCGTTTGAAACACATTAAATTTGCCGCCACCGCCCTAGAAGCTATGGCACCGTACTTATTGACAATCGCCGTACACAAAGCCGAGTCGTGAATGCCAGAGCAGCTGGTAACAGATAACTTTCCGGACTTGATCGCCATTTCAAATTCCTCGTCGGTCGTACCGTACGCATCTACCTGCTCTACTGTGCTTAAAGCCTCAGCCGCCGTCTGATCAAACGCATCAGCCTGCTGGAGTGATTGGTTTATCGCAACTTGAGGTGAAAGCCCTTGTTGATTAATGGTTGACATCATACCAATCATATCAGTAGCAAGGATCGCTTCCCTTATTTGATTAATCATGGCCGGACTAAATTTTTTAAGGCGACTAGATAAATAGGAAAGATTTCTTTCGCACCCAGTACCTGGTTTGTACTTTGTGCCATCATACGTCCCCGCATCCTCGGCATTCTGGCCTAGGGACAAGGCATTCTTCGGCGATGGCTCGGAGACCTTAACGCCGGAATAATCAAAATCAAGTGAACGACCCTGCGGGTGTTTGGTATACACGACCTTGCCCCCTCCAATGACGTAGAGGGTAGTTTCGCGGCCAAACATCTCGATATCCTTGCCGATTCGATTGTCCAGTGAGGCAAGCCTTTTGCTCTTCACCGCGTAATCATAGAGCGCCGTACACTCATCAAGTTTTTTGCACACCGCCATCGTGACATAACGAGCCTCTGCTCCTCCTCCCAATCTGATGGCGCCGCTTTTATCTACGATGTAAGGATAGGCCCTAACCCCCCCCATATACTCCTCGATAAAGCTAATTTTCTTATTACCTTTAACATAGGTTGCAATCCCAACACCTTCAATTAGGCCATCGACACATTTTCCCGACCATGACACAGAGTCGACAAACGTGATGACCTCCAACATGGTTGAGCAGCCTTCCTTGGTTTTTACAAAAGTCGCTTCATTGGCCTGCGTCTCTTGCAGCACGAGCGAAACCAGAAGAAATAAGGCAATTTTCATAGAGACGCTCGCAGGTCGTGGATGGAGGTGCCGTTATAAAGTTATAGACAAGGGAAAGGAAAATGATGGGGGAGTTTTTATTATCATCGCCCTGCTTTTGGCTGCGGCGGTCAATCGCCAACGGCTGCTACCGACCTATTCTGTTGAAAACAGTCGTAATTTCGGCTCGTTTGAACTCAGGCACGACCATCATTTGAGAACCTGCTCAACACATTGAGTGGTTTCTCGCTAGCGAACCCAGAAAATCTGAATAATACTCCGAAAAATCAGCCCGCATGGAGCTCAGAAATGCACACCACAACCGCGATTATTGTCAGGGTGATTGCCCTAGCATTTGCTATGACCGCAGGTTCTTCGGCTATGGGATCTGACATGGATTGCACTAATCCTGTTACCCGTGGAGGTAAGAATTACTGTGATCCAAATCCCGACCAGCTCGACTACAAAAACAGGAAAAATTCAGCTGCAGATCACACGAACACAGGTGCTGCCGCTAGCGCCATCCAGTCCATAGGAAACTATCTCCAAGACCAATCTGATCGTAATGATGAACAGGAGCGGCAACAGGGTCTGGAACAGGATGATGAACAGAAACAGCAACGGCGCCTGGAGCGGCAAGAGAGCCTGAGACAACTGCGCCTGCAAATACAACAGCAGCAGTAGGAACGCAGAGAAGCTGAACACTGCGCAGTACGATCTGGCCACAGGCTGGAGGAAAGAATTTTGGCTACTATGGCAGCCCGAAAATCCTTAACGTACGATTTTTTCCGAATTCAGCGGGCTCCCCTTTGATGTCTCTACAAAACAGAAAGGCTCGTCCGGTTCCGCTTGAGCAGTACGAAGATTACGGTGACATCCCACCAGAGGGAATGGATCTAGAAGAGGTGGAACTCATCTGGTGGACAGTCGCGCCTAGGATGAGCAAAAAGGAACTACGAAAACGGCTGAAAATGGTCGCTGATGGCTATCGCGATGCCGGTCGCTTCCGGTACGCGGCAGTTTCAAATGCTCAAGGGCGCGGTCGTTACCCTCGGGGCGTCATAAACGTTCTTAGGCAGGTGCTGAGGCCGCGTGGGTTGATGCCTCTGGACACGGCTGATGATGTCCTTTATGTCCAGGTTGAGATCTGGCATCTGTGCATCTCCAGAGCACTTGAGTGGTGCCCCCCGAATGCACTTCCTAGAAAGCTTCGCGGTATCAAGGTTGAGGCTGATCTGGGGTTGTGAGCGGAGTAGTACGGCTCACTGGCACCAAGGCCCCCACGTTGGCGGGTTATCCACGATATCGATGGACGTACTGAGCTCGTACTGCATGTGTTCGAAGACTCTGTCGAGACGTGGATGGGCTTTCGACTCTCGCAGGGCATTAACTAACGCCAATAGCTCCCGCCCTTGAGCCACCGGCATTTGGATATCGCAATACACGGTGTCATCGCTGTCTCGTTCCACATCTATTCTCCGTCTGCATCAATCCAGCTTGGGCTTACTGCTGGCAGCTCTGTGTGCCTCGAGGTGTCGCATCTCTGCCTCCCAGCCACTGAGAAACTTATACCAATCCCCCGCATAAGGGCCATCTACCAACCTGGTCGACCCTACGCTTGCCTGAACGAAGCGCTCCCTCCAGGGCTGCGGGATAGTCTGCTCCAAGATGATGTCGATTCCGGAGTGGTGATGCTGCACCGTGACACAATCCAGAACCCTGTTGAGCTCAAGCCCCTTGTCAGTATGAGGGGAGTCTTTTCGCTCTTGAAGTTCAAGATCATCAAGGATGGACAAGGCATCGAATGCCTTCGAATCGCCTGGAGATACGTTCGCAAGCATCCACAAAGCCTTTCGCCTCTTTGCTTCCAGCTCGCGGAGTTCATCGTCGGGCATTGGGGATACCTCTTGCTTAAGCGAGGTGGCGCTGATGGCGTGCCGCCTGCGGCGTCAGGCTGCCGTAAATCGAGCCCCGCCAAGGCGTGTCTCACCCCTGCGGGCTCGCATCCCTCACGCCTGCGCGCCCCGCTTGCTTGGTGTTTACGCCTCTGTGAAGCATAGATCGTAACGCACCCTCCCTCATGACTCGCAGCGGAGCATCGCTTTTCAGAGCGTTCTGTTATCGTTCTAAAAGTAATTTAGTCGCTCTTAGTCATCGGCCTTCAGGGGGGCCGCGAATGGACACAACTCGACGTGTACCAGGCAGAGCCTACCAAACGGTTCGCGATCCCAAGCGTCTGCTAATTGAAAAGCGTGCCGAATCTCTATCCGCTGCAGGCTACCCGCTGCCAGATGATGATCTGGCTATGTACGCTGAGCAGATACTACAAGAGGCAAAAGCAGCTGCTCGTTCATCTCTAGTAGGTAACTTCAACGAAAACACTACACTTTCAGCGAGAAAGGTGTGCCAGATGCTGCGGTGAATGACGTCAGGTGGCCAATAGCACAGCCTCTTTATTGCGTGCCGAATGAGAGCAATGGATATGCGTAAGAAGTCCCAGTCATGGTTTGTCCCACTCCTGATTCTTTTTGCCGTCCTGTGGGTGATGGGGAACAAAGACGCGCCTCCAGCCCCGGTACAGCCATACGCTCTGAGCACGCCGAATACGCTAGCGTCGATTTCCACGGCCTCACCGTCAGCCCCGGCCCCTGCTTCCGCAACTGAGCACTTTGTGAGCGCAGATAATCTGAATGTTCGGGATCAACCAGGCGGTAAGGTCGTCTCAAAGTTGAAACGCGGTGAAAAGGTTCAGGTCTTCGAGACGCGGAATGAATGGGCGCGCATCAGCATTGATGGTCAATCTTCGAAATGGCTTTCGTCCAAAAATCTGTGCAGCGGGTCAGGCTGCTACGTTGTTTCGAAGCCCAGACCGTCGGCCCAGCTTCCACAGCCTTCTCGTCAACAGACTCCAGCTTACGGTTCCTCGTGCCCATGTTCTTCTGGAACAGTTTGCATAGGGCCAAGGGGCGGTAGGTACTGCATTACTTCAGGAGGAAACAAGCGCTACGGCGTTTGAGCGATTATCTGATGACGTCTTGCCGAGGATTACAATTTCGCAGCGGCGTCACGAAAAAAGGGCATGCCGAGCTTGTGCCGCCTGATGTCGCATCCATCGACCTTGTGTTCAAGGCGGAGTTGACTCTGCAAATATAACTTCAATGACGTGCCGATGGAGAAGACACGCCCGGCGCTTTGGATACATAAAAATCGGTGGACTAGGCCACCTCGTGACGATAGGTTTCCTTGCAGATAGCTAGGTACTGGCTATGAATCCGCAACCAATCTGACTCTGCACCTCAGGTGGTTCACCCTCATTTTTTTGACTTTTCCAACTCAGGGCTAGACATGCACACCATAAGGAAAGTGGTAATCCAGAACTTCAAAAAATTCAAATCTCTCACGCTCGATTTCGAGCCTGGGAAAACCGTGCTGATTGGCAACAATGAGGCAGGAAAAAGCAGCATTTTGCTCGCCCTAGACCTCGCGCTCGGTGGAAGTCGCAATCGAATCGAAGCTCTGGGTGCTGAAACTCTGCTCAACAAGGATTCGGTGACCACGTTCCTTGCTGGGGAGAAGAGCCTAGAGAAACTACCTGAGCTGATAGTCGACGTTTTCCTAGAGGAAAGTGACGACGAAAGCCTGTATGGAACGAACAACGCCCACCAGCGCCAGACTGACGGTGTGCGCATGATCCTTGCGGTGATGGCCGAGTATGGCGAAGCGGTGCAAGCCATCTTGGCTGATGATCAGCCGAACTTCCCATTCGAATATTACGCGGTGCGGTTTGAAACGTTTGCCGGCAGGCCCTATGCAGCGTTCAACCGCCCCATCAAGCACATGATGCTAGACGGTTCACGTATTGATGGCGACCACGCATCTCGTGAATACACCCGAGCCGTGTACGCTTTCAACGCCCCCGTTGAAGACCGCTATAAGCTTGAGAACCTGTATCGCCAAGGTAAGCATGCATTTACAGGACAACATCTCGCAGCGCTCAACGCTGACCTACCCGCGTATCAATTTGACGTACGGAGTAGCGTCCGGTCGAACCTGGAAACTGACCTAATCATCACGGAAGACAATATTCCGCTTGAGAACCATGGGAAAGGAAGGCAGTGCTTCATCAAGACCGAATTTGCGCTGAGCAAGCACAAGCAAGGAGGCTTAGATGTAATGCTATTGGAGGAGCCTGAAAACCATCTCAGCCATTCCTCTATGAAAGCACTTGTCGCCAAGCTAGCGGAGAACGAAAGCACACAGCTTTTCATCGCAACCCACAGCAGCCATATTTGCTCAAGGCTTGATCTTCGTCATGCCCTTTTGATCGGCCCGAATGCAGCTGCTGGCTCACTTAAAGCCCTATCACCTGACACCGCAGAATTCTTCATGAAGGCCCCTGACAACAATGTCCTGGAGTTCGCGCTTTCGAAGAAGGTGATATTGGTTGAAGGTGATGCGGAATTCATCCTGGTGGAAGAATTCTACAAGCAATGCACCAATGGGCGTCTGCCGCATGTCGATGACGTTCACATAATCTCTATTGGCGGCACCAGCTTCAAAAGGTACATGGAGCTCGCTAACCTGCTTGGAATCCGAGTCGCAGCCATACGAGACAATGACAAGAATTATCAGAAAAACTGCATAGAAAATTACGTCGACTTCGCTTCGGACAATGCCAAAGTCTTTGCCGACGAAGACAATGACCGTTCAACCTTCGAAATAGGGTTGCACAACGACAACGTGGAAACCTGCAAGGCCGTCTTCGGCCCAGGACGAAAAACCCTTTCACCCTTGGAATACATGCTGGCAAACAAGGCAGAAGCCGCGTTTGAGCTGCTCAAGGGAAAGCCAGGCGAGCTCACCGTTCCTGCCTACATCGCGGAGGCAATCCAATGGATAAACGAGTGATGTTCGCTGTGGCAGGGTCAGGGAAGACCACCTTGCTAGTGAAGCGTCTGAGCCTAGAAAAGCGCGCACTGATAATCACCTATACTGAGAACAACTATCGCCACTTGCGCGATAGCATCATCAAACGGTTTGGCCATGTCCCAAAAAACATCAACCTGCTGAGTTATTTCACGTTCCTCTATAGCTTCTGCTATCGCCCTCTGCTGCAGGTACATTTGGAGACGCGAGGAATCAGCTTTCGAGCTCCGCACGCCCGTACGCTAAAGCTCAAGCGGGACAATATGGCGTATTACGCCACTACGAGTGGCAGCCTGTACCACAACCGCCTCGCAAAGCTTTTAGAGACCGCTGGTGCAATTCCTGACGTGATGGCGCGAATGGAGCGCTTTTACGATGAGTTTTATGTTGACGAAGTTCAAGATCTAGCAGGCCATGACTTCAACCTGCTAATGGCATTGGCGAAAGCCAAACTTGAGATGCTGTTTGTAGGTGACTTCTACCAACATACGTTCGACACCAGTCGTGATGGAAACGTGAACAGCTCGCTACACGCTGACATTGGGAAATACGAAAAGCTTTTTCAAAAGGCGGGAGTGACTGTCGACAAAGAGACATTGAGTCGAAGCTGGAGGTGTGGTGTCACCGTATGTGATTTTATTCGTGCACATCTGCAGATTGATATGCAGTCACAGCATACGTATGAAACCCAAATCATTCCTCTGGCCAGTCAAGCGGATGCTAACGCCGTGCACGCGGACGCCAGCGTGGTGAAGCTGTTCTACCAGGAGCATTACAAGTACGGATGTCTGTCCAACAACTGGGGCGCCAGTAAAGGGCTGGATCACTACAACGATGTGTGCGTTGTGCTAGGTGCTACTCACTGGAAGGTCTACGAAACATCTTCGCTCGCCGCGCTCCCCCCACAGACAAAAAACAAACTCTACGTTGCCTTCTCACGGACACGAGGGAGGCTGTTTCTTGCACCGGAAAAGCTTTTCAAACCGTTCAAAACTATTTAAGCCGGGATCTTCAGCGTCAAGCGCAACGACTGTTTGGCGAGCAGTATGCCGTTCGGAGAGTTTATGTTGGGCATGAGCTGGCCGGGCGGTCACAAGCATACTAGAGCGTGGGCTGGAACTGGCGAAGACTCGCACGTCCGTTTCCTCTCTGAAACGTGGCAAGGACGCACCGGGAGTTCACTGTGGTCAGTACCCACCACGGAACCATCAGCGCTGATACCTTCATCAGTGATGGGTTTGGACACCCTGAATCAATCTTCAGCATGCCATAGCCGCCGGACGGTAGTTCTGGGCATTCCCAGCTGCTCGCTGATTTCAGTTTGCGTGAGCCCTGCGCGTTTCAGTTCCTTTACCTTTCTCAGTTTCTCTGCCACCGCCGCTGTTTGGGGTGGGACAAGTGTTTGAGGCTCACGTGGCAGAACCTCGTCCAATACGCCGAGTTGCTGCAACTCGGCAAGAGCTTCGTTCAAGGCGGAGCGCGCTGTCTTACCCTCATCCGCCGCAGCCACAAGCGTAAGAAACGACAGAGGTCGAAGGCCCAGAGCCTGAGCTAGATCTGCACTGAGATCGACGCTGACTGAGACCGCTGAGGCTTCCAGCCGACTAATGTGACCTTGATCAGCCTTATCCTGAAAATCAGCCTGCGATAAGCCACGCCTTACCCTCAGCCACTGCAACGTCGCCGCGTAAGCCTTGCGCAAAGACATCAGAGCATCCCCTCCGAAAAAGAGGACGGTATGCCGGGTTTGATAGAGGCCAAACAAATGTATATAGTCATTGCGATGGCCTTTTAGCCGTGATCGCTTGCTGATTAGCGCTTGCAGAAAGCTCCGTTTTCTTTCCGCTGATTTTGGGAGCTGCAATTTATGAGTAATTCTTCAGAGCCTGGATTGCTGCAGGATGGCCAGGTTTCCTCAGCTGGCACATCGCTGTCGCCTGCCGAGATAGAGGCATTAGTGGCTGAGCGCTTTCCTCGCAAGGCGTACTGCACAGTCGAAGATTGGCTCATCTTCCACGTGGGCGAACCTGCTGAATCGCTTGCCCGAGTTCGTGCAGCAGGCCTTGAGCCGATGTTCATGTATGCGCATTGCGTCATCTATGACGGGCACGGGCGGTTCCCACCTGGAGGGTGGGTGCGCTCGACCCTATGCAAATCATTCGATGGCGTTTGCCTGTTCGAGACGCGAAACACGGTGTACGTGCTCGTGGGAAAAGGGCGCGAGATGACTGCCTCGCTGAAGACAATATTTGGCTTATGTTAATCGCAGGAGCGCTTCGCGGGCCTGCTCTACACGAGATACACGATGTTCAGGATTAGCATGCAAGATCAGGCCGGCCCGGTGGGAATGTTCGGGGACGGTCTCGCTCATTTTCACGCGGTGTCGCGATCCCTAGTCACTCATTGGTATCACGTGAGCCTGAAGCGTCGACACGAAGACCGCTTCGTAGCTTACGAGGAGATGTTGAGCGACGAGCCCCGTCTGGTTGAACTGCTGGTCTCTCAGAACGAGAACCTGCTCGTGCAGGAAGTCCAAGTCGTCACTCCAGGGTGGATGAACAAGGGGTCTAGCTGGAGGATGGAGAAGCTGACCTCGCTCGCCATGGGATTCAATCAGGCTGAAGTGCCAATCTGCGTCTTGAAGGTCGAGAGCGGTGATGTGTACGTCAATACTCATCAGCGTGATTTGGATGTTGAGTCTCTGACTGGCTTGAAGGAGCTATACCGGAGGACGGCTCCAGAGACCACCGTAACTCCTGTATCGAGAGGTTCGTAACCATGGAAGAGATCAACACGGTCGCAGTCGATTTGCACGTGAAACGCTACTCGGACTTTGACCTGCTTCGCCTCGCCAAAGCAGCGAGCCAGGATTACGACGGGCTGGTTACTGCATTTCTGGTGAATGTTCACATTTATGCCTGCAGCGCCATTGGTGTCGTGTTCAGTCACATTTGCCCAGGGCCATATCAACGATTTGCGGATGGTCGTCTGATTCGGACATCGGACATCCAGTCTGTGACGAAGGAAGGCAGGTTCTGGGTGATTAACACTGTCAACTCGAAGTACGTTGTTGCGACATTCAGGCGGGACGTCGGGCGCCGTAGCTTGCGGGAGTTCATACGTATTGCGGGTGATCGGTTTATCCCGACGCCTAGTCGGCTGCAATAAATCCTGTATCGTTGCTGTACGGTGCCCTTAGCGACGTTCTGCTGCGGTGAAAGGCTTTAAGGCTATCAGCTAGCACATGGAACTATCTAAGAGTCGGTCTCTGCCGGAGTGTAGGGCCGAACCGCGCGGACAGGTACCGCCTTGCGTACACACTGATGAATTTATAACCTTCCTCGATAGTCAGCGAGGCGGTTTTGATTTCCTTCGCCTGCTGCTTGAATCCATGCCGCGACTCGAAACCACTGATCGAAAAATTGTTAGCAGTCAGCTCAAAGCTTTTTTGAATCTTTTTGTCTACAGGCACAGTTAAACCGTACTTCGTCGTATAGGACTCAATTGTTTCGAGAATCTTGTAGTAGGTAGTCCAACCGCCCTTTTGCTCAAACAGCTTGACCAAGTGGTGAGCATCTTGATACTCGCAAGCAAGCGATACAAGGTGAAAAACAAACGCACTGTCTTCCCGATCCCTGCCTCGCTTCGCTGAGGCTGGGAGAGCACCCAGAAGGCCATGCAGGTTGCGTTTTTCGACGTAGTTTACGCTCCGGCCCTCACACAAGAGGCGCGCAATCCGGAA
The DNA here is from genome assembly GCF_028471945.1 of Pseudomonas sp. WJP1. Taxonomy (NCBI): domain Bacteria; kingdom Pseudomonadati; phylum Pseudomonadota; class Gammaproteobacteria; order Pseudomonadales; family Pseudomonadaceae; genus Pseudomonas; species Pseudomonas sp. WJP1. The sequence continues at coordinate 6,705,989 of NZ_CP110128.1, read as the reverse complement.
TGGGTGTTGCTGGTTCCACAGCAATGCCATGGCTCCATTGAACAGCGACAGAAGCTCGTGCGCTACCTGCCAGGCCACATCAGGGTCATCTTCGATATCGTCGAAATGTGAGGAGCTGAAGCTGAAGTGGTCATTTGTGCAGTCGAGGTAGTCGTCGACTCCTCCCCAGACCCAAAAATGCCCGTTGTTATCGTTTTCACGAGAAAGCTGATGCAAGTACATGGGTATGCCACTGGTAAGTTCGACTTCCCAATTAATCGTGGAGCTCATTAGCGTCGTAACCTCAGAATCCTGGGACTGGCAGCCTGCCGCCATGCTTAAAGGGCCGTGAATCTAAGACAGGCTGCTGCAGGTCTGCAATAGGGATGTGTTCTCTCACAACCAACCCTGCCGCCGAATTAGCTAAAACGGGATTGGATCGTCAAACTGGATCGATGCCTTTCTAGCTCGTAGGGGCCTCCCCAGTGATCATCATGGATGGCTCAAGCGCCATTCATTGCCAGAGGAGAAGCCTACGGGCAAAAAAATTTTGCGGCTGGCACTGGTGACTTAGAACAATTTTAGAATGGTAAATCTTCATCACCAATCGGCTCAGGCTTTGCAAGTATTCGCGGCGTGAGCGCTTGATGGATGCTCTCAAGGCGAACCTGTAGTTCATCGAAGGTCACTACCAGTACGTCTTTCAGACTATTTCGATACTGCTCGAAAGCTTCCTGTTTATCCTCTTCCTCTGGAGTGCGGCCAATAATGACGATGGCAGCAACAGCATGGGCGTGAACACGATCCTTGAAGTCACGCGCCAGGCCAAAGATCTCGCGCTGGACATTGCCACGCTGACTGATGATCTGGCCGACTGAACCGCTGAGCTCATGGGACGGGGTATAGGTTTGCCGGTACTGCCTACCAAGCAGGTCATGCTGGGGATGCTTGATTTCGATTAGAGCGAGATTGCCGGTGGCCCTTGCCGCCATCAGGAAGTCGGAATATTGGCCACCTCGACCGCTGAAATTCTTTCCCCCTACATAGGGTTGGTCGGCGATTTTCTTTACGGGATACCCGAATGCCATGTCGAGAATAAACGGGTTGTCGCTCAAGAAAGCTTGCCACCGGGATTCGCCGACATTGCTATTCATCATCTTCCGATAAACTTCAATGAGTTCGCCTAGTGTGACGAGCTCAATCTGCTCCTTGAGGTTGAACAGGGTACGAGGTTCGGACTTCGCCAAAGTCGGAACATTCTGCTGCGTGAGCCTCACTGCTTGTTGCTGGTCTTTCGGGGAGAGCTGAGGGTTGACAGAGCCCAGCGAGATAAGATTGGACAATACATCGGGAGGAAGCTTGCGTGCTTTCGGCGGATAAACTCCTGGGGCAGCTCTGTGCAGAAGTCCGGTGTAGCAGATCAGCTTCTTATCTGCAGCCGTCTCCCGTTGATGACGCTGCGACAGCCGATCCAGCCCCCTTCTTAAGAGCTCAAGTTGGCCGATTCCAAGATAATAGGTACTGCCCTGTACTCGTGTGTCGTCATAACCTCGCCCGCCGTGAAGTACGATCTCTTCGACGCCATCTAATTCGGCTACGGCCAAAGCTATGAAACGGTATTCATAATGAAATCCGAGACCATAGCGCCAGTCCTTGGCGAGTCCTGCCGGCAAATCTGCAAGTACCTCTTCGACACTGCCCTCGTCAGTTGGATGGGCATAGGGTTGGCAGACTTGGCGAGTGATCCTGATCGACTTGACGGTGTCGTATTTGGAATCAGCGTATTTAGAATGCCCCGATCTAGGAAAGATGGGATAGATGGTGAGGTCGTCCGGAGTCACTTTCAATATCAAGTGCCAGTCAGGCGAGTTCTCTGACAGTGCCAAATCGCTGTAATACACGCGAGAGACACCGTAGATTTCAATGTCACCCTCCATCTCAAACCCGCCAATTGATTCGGGCGGGGCAAAATCGTCCTCCTCCAAATCTTCCCCATGATCATCAAATTCGAAACGAAGAAAAGGGCCACCGTCGCTGCGCTGCTGCATGGCGAACTGGGAAGGGCGCATAGAAGGCATTAGCTGTCATCCTTGATAACAAGATCATCTTTTGGAGGCTGATTAGCCGTCATATAGCTAGGCACAGAGCCAGTGTATCGATCCCCCCGATCTTCGAGAAGCAGACAGGTGTTCCCGTGCCCTCAACGATGGTCAGCGCTCTGTGCTCGGAGTGATGAATCAGTCATTCACTGGCGAGCGCTACATAGGCACTCCGGATGGTGCGTGGTGCAATGGTACGAAACTGCAGACGCGCTCATGCCTAGGTCTTTCCCAGCAACACTGATGTGCACAACAGGCGATGTGTAAAGTCATCTGTGGAAGGGGTCAAAGCCGTTGCTCAAAGGGTACTTACTTATGACAAACGGTTAGTTTCGGAAAACCTTGAGCCTGATGCGGAGATTTTTTGAGAACGAAATAGCTTTGTTCTCAATCAGCATCGTTAATGGTCGCGCGCGTGAGGCGGAAATATGCGAGCCGGCTCCCGATGGACGGGGGCGAGGAGCAGAAAGAGGGAGCCGACTCTACCCACCGGTATCACCATCAGGCCCTTTGCCGACGTTAGTCGGCTTCAATGATCTCTGGATCGTTGTTGTGAGCTTGCCCCGGCTGTCGTGAAACAAACCCGGAAACGCCGGGTTTTGGCCCTTACGGGCTTTTATCCTCAAGCCTCTGGCCCGTCGTGGGCCGACACCCTCTACTTGCCATCTGTTGCTTCAGTCCCCTGAATCGCCTCATGGTAGGCGTTGGGTAGGAGGTGCTTGCAGACGAGTCTATTATCAGGCTTGCCAGTAATTATTGATTGGGTTAAGCAATTCAGGATTGAATCAGGTCTGCTCGAACATATCGAGCCTCCGCACCACATCCGGATCTTCAGAAGCAGGGCTTACAAAATGATGCGCCGGACTTTTAGCTGATTTCAGCGGCAGCCACATACGATTCGACAGAGGAGGTCGGTAATGTCAGAAAACGGTGAGTTGGAAAAAGATCGGCTTGAACTATTACGTTGTGATCTTGCAAAACGATTAGAAGGATTCTCCAGCAACGCCCCTGCCATTAATGTTTACGAACTGAGCAGCTCGCGATTAGCCCGGGAGAATTTTCCAGTGCCTGAAATGCTCTTGCTTATGCTGCGAAATTTCTTGGGGTGGAAATGGTCTGGCCCCCGCGAGAAGGTTCGATGGACGGTTTATGGCACATTCCATGGAGAGCCCGTCGCCATTGAGCTGGGCAAGTTTGGCCTCACCATGCTTAGATCGCATGCCTTGAGCAAGAGTAAGCAGCGTATCGAGGGGCAGCTCAAAAGTGCAGTAAACATTGTCGAGAAATTCATCAAACCAGTGCTGGAACAGCAGGTTTCTTCTGGCAATGTGACCATCGGCAATCACCTCAGTGAGTTCGTGTCTCGATATGAGTTTTTCCGGGGCCAAGCAGACAAGGCTTTTCGACTCGCCGAGCGAAAAGCAAAGGAAAAGCCCAAGGGCGGTAACGAGTCTCCTGAGGGCATTATCTCTGCGCTTATGCACGGCTACAGCCGGAGCATGAAGGTGCAGCAGGAGGGTTTCTATCACTCGGTTGCCATGGTCGATGCATATTTCAGTGCCTTAGAACACAGATTGAATTTGCTTCGTGCCTTCACTGGCGCTCCTTTACCTGAAGACGGCTTCAAAGATTTCATGTCCAAGAATTGGAATGAGAAACTCGACGAGCTTTTAGGGGCAAATCCATCGCCAGCGGCGCGCAAAACGCTTCAGGGAATGCGAGAGATCAAGGAACGTATTCGCAACCCATTCGCCCACGGTGGCTACGAGAATGACAAAGGAGCGTTGCATGTGCACATCCCGAGCATCGGAACAATCCCTGGAAATATCACCCAATTCGGGAAAAGTGCCAGGTTCTCTTTCATCCCTGTAGGAGCCAACGATCACGAGTTAAATTGCGCTGTCTTCGATGATGTCGACAAGCTGCTGTGCATGGCTCACCTCGCCGGCCCCTACCGGCTGATGGAGGCAGGTATTGATCCGTCGTTCGATGAGGAATCCTTGCTCTCTTACAGGGACGCGATCTCGGGCGGGGCGGAAGCCATGGAAGAGTTTATCGACCACTGGAATTATATGTGGGAGCTTCATACCAACATGGACTACTAGCGCCTGAGGCATCAGTTCGTGACGTCCATCCTTCCAGACGACACCTTTCAGCAGCCATCCTAGTAGAATTGAGCGAGCTAGTAACCGCCCGTTGAGATGTTATGAACCCTGAGTTGACTGAAGAAGAAATGCGTCGAGCCCTTTTCGGGACGGCCCAACCCGAAAATGAGGCTCCTGCAGCTCCAGTACAGGAGGCTGTGCCAGAGGTTGTGTTCACGAAACCCGTGGTCGCCCTAGCACCCAAGAAGAAAGTGGCGAAAGCGTTCACGCCTAGGCTCAAGGTTACGCTCCGGGTTGGAAACGAATTTGAAGGGAAGATGCACGAGCTGATTCACGAAGCCGACACGTTGAGCTCCCTGCTTGCTGAGCAGGAAGCTGTGAGGGCTGCCAGGAAAAAATACAAATATGTCGAAGTGGTCTCGGTCAAATCGATGTAGATATTGGCAGTCGGACTATCTGTGTGATCTTAGTTTGGATTCATGCCTTCAACGAACTGAAAAATGAGGACAGGTGTGGCGAATTTCAAATCGACTGAGATGCGGTTCCTTGATTCGATCTTCGACATGGGCGGCGGATACGTTCTCGACTTTTCCAACCGCACGATGGACGAGTTTTTCATGGAGGAGCTTGAGATCGACATCTCGCACGAGATGTTTTCCAAGGATGGCACCTCCAAGGCCAGGCGTGTTAAATGCCTCCTTCAAAACGCCGATCACCCTACGGTTGCCCGTGTGCTTAAGGCCCTCTGGAAGTACCGGCAATCAATCCGGGAAGAGAGTAAAACTGAGGAGGCGGTGGTGAACGCCGAAGGTCGCTTCCTCTCCCTACTCGAGTCCATAGAGTCGCCTGGTGCGCACGCTGCTGTGGTTCGGAATCCATTCGCTGCGGCAGTGGTGGTTGATCAGGGCCCAATTCTCGATGCTCTGAAGCAGCGGCTATACGACCTGCGTGATCTGCCTCCGCAGAAGCGTGGCTACGAATTCGAAGGATTTCTCAAAGAGCTTTTTGACTCATCCAAGCTTCAGGCTCGTTCGCCGTTCAGTCTGGTGGGGGAGCAAATAGACGGTAGCTTCCAACTCGGTAACGAAACGTATCTGATTGAGGCCAAATGGGTCAGAGATCCGATTGGAGCCGCTGAGCTCCATACGTTCCAAGGCAAGCTTGATCAAAAGGCTGCCTGGGCGCGTGGTGTTTTCATTAGCTATGGAGGGTTCACACAAGAAGGCCTCCATGCTTTTGGCAGAGGCCGAAAGGTAATCTGCATGTCCGGTGAAGACATCTACAAGGCACTGGGGCGGCGGATACCCATTGCGGAGGTAATTGACCGGAAGGTCAGAGCTGCTGCAGAAACTGGCGCTGCGTTCGTACCGCTGGATGAGTTGTCCAAGCAATGACAAGCACGGCTCGAGATGAAGGGGTCGTGTAATGTGCCCGAAAAGGGACACTAAGCCAGTTTTATAGGCTTAATGTACCGATTCTGGATCATTATGAACCTGCAGATCAATCCTGTTTATTCCCAAACCTCATCCTATGCAGGCACTTTAGGAGCCGCTGCATTATTTTCCTCATCCCTTGGTGCGTCCTCGATCTCGAAGCGCGTATCAAATCCAGGATACGCAGTGTTCACGTCAGCAAGAATGGCATTTACTAAGTGCAGCGCATCAGCGATGGTAGGTTCTAGCATCCGGTGGTATGGCAGTGGGATGCGATGGAACCGATGGAGAGGGTTCAGACAGTGAGTGAAGTTACTGTCCCTTATTGCACCCCATTGTCCATGGACGAAGCCCGAGGCCCAACCGTAGTACCTGTCGTAGTCATCCTTCGTGCCTGACTCCTCTGCTAGCCTGCGAAGATCTTTACCGGCCCAATGGCCTAGATCGATCTCCACGTACTCTTGGAAGTAGTCTTCGTTCGCCAAGGTTTCCAAAGCCTGTTGGGTCACAAACCGAGGTTTTTGGCCGGTCATTTCCTCGTGCTTGAGCAGTGCCAGCTTGGCTTGGCCGGCGCCATAGGAGCGGAATTTTTGCCACATCTCGTCGTTCCCACAGCGTACAAGGTAAGCCAGCGAAATCCTGCACTCAGTAAGAGATCGAAGCAGTAGCCTTCCGGTAATCGCAGAGCTCAACGGCCCCATGCTCATTTCGGCTAAGCAGGCGAGAGCGAAGAACCCAAACCCAAAAACGCCATCATGTTTTTGATTCAGGCCCGTGCTGCTTAAGCTCATGAACCAATGAGCCAGTAAACTCTCGCGGACATCTTTGATTGTTTTGCCCAGGGATTTGGGGTCATGGGCAGATCCACCCCTGGCCTCTAACGGAGCTGGCAAACAATGGGTATGTTCCAGTGTGTAACCCCAAAATAATTCGGGCCACGGGCTAGGTTCTTGATCCGGTCTAAGGCCGATGACGGCCATTTCCATCGACCTGATGGAGGGACGAACTGATCTCATATCTCCTCGGCGTGGATATTCGATAATTTCCTGAATCCGCTCCCTCATTTCCTCCATGACGAAGATTTCCCCTAGTCCTAGCTTGAACAGCACGCTTAGCCAGCGCACATCCGTTGCTTCTTGGGATTGGTGGTCGAAGGTTTTCAGTACCGCTAGGCCAAGGGTCTCCCAGTCGCCCTCGGATGCCTCAACAGTGAGGGCTGCTTTCCACCAGTCTCGACCGGGAAGGTTCTCGAGGAGTAGTAACGGACGCAACGCTTGCAAGCCTGAATGACAGTGCAGCACCCGGCTCACTAGGGCGTTAAAGAGTTCTCTCGGCTGGTTCGGCAAATCAGAGTGGCGAAGCGACCAGCCCAGTGCTGGTTTTGACTCCTGGTCGTGTTCATCACGCCGATAGCGAATGCCGATGGATGCGATGTCTCGAAAAACTTCGATTGCCTCTTCACGCGGTATTACGGTGACGACCAGGCAGGCCCAAAGCATCTCCGGCAGGCGAGTATTCGCCCATGACGAGAAACTCATCCCTGTGAGTTGCATCATGGGAGGTATGAGTGCTTTGCCTACCCTTTTGTGATCTGCCAGTGATGACGTAACCTTTCCGGAGCGGTTTTGCTTTTTCTTCCTGTTAGACATGAGCTACTTCCTGTTTGGCTATGCACTTTTCAAACCGCCCCGAATAGAAGTATTACGACGAGTTCGTGCCGTTAGATAGCCCGCATCCAATCTAGGCTGGTACGGAAAACAGGAAACTCTTGATCAATCATCTCTGGCTCCCAGCTCCGGATATTGTCTTCCTGAGCGATGATGGCTGCCTCTCCCTTCTCCTCAATGTTCAATGCATTCTCAATGCACCCCATTGGCCAGACCCAGGTTGTAAAATCTTTCATTGCCTCATGAGCAGCATTCGCAAGAACTTGGCCGTCAGCATTTCTTGCAAAAGCAGCCCAGCAGTCAGCTGCTGAGCCGTTTTTGGAGTTCTGAGGCATGCCGTTACCACCGATCTGGAATCCTTCGGTTTGGCCGATGACTTGCAGCACAGATCTGACCTTATCCATCTCTTCGCACTCCTTCGCCAGCCAGGGCCCCCTGGCGTGAGTGAATGCAAAATCTAAGTCAGCGATCACGCCGCATTTGATACCCATTGCGGTCAGTACAGAAAAGCCCTTGGGAATGGAAGTACAGCTGCCGAGAGCAACAAAGCAGATCCGTTCGAGTTCAGGCCGGACTCCGTAGAGCTTTTCGTAGATGAGTGGAAGCAGTCTCTGATCCGTCTTGCCCTCGCAGAGAATTACCTTTTCTGCGAAATAGATTTCAGCAATATTCCCAAGCTCAAAAAGAGTTCGAGATTGGGCTTGCGCCTCTGCCATAGCCTGCGCAACCGCCGCTCCCATCGGAATGCGAACCTCGGAACCATTCTCCCGTGATCTGCGCACGATGACCGTTTCGGGCGCGTTATCCCTGCTCACCATCAATGGCGAATGGGTGGTGAAAACAACCTGGTAACCGGATTTTGAAAGCACATGAAGTGCTTCTCTAAGGCCTCTGACACCTTGAGGGTGGAGGAAAATTTCAGGCTCGTCGATCAGCAGAAGACGACGCGCAAGGTCTTGATCGCGGGTTTTACGGATGTCGGCTAGGAGCCGGATCAAGGCCATTTGTATTGCGCGCTGAGCACCGCTTCCTAAAGTGTCGAATCGTCTGGTTTGACCGGATATCTCATCGGTCACGTTTAAATCACCGCTCTTGAAAAACTCCTTAACGTCGATTGACGGTACGTCCAGGTTTAACATCAAACCAGGGAAGAAGCTTGAGAGGGCATTGGTGGCGCTGGTGTCGAACTCAGTCAGCAGAGGGGATCGGTTCTCTCCGTCGGATCCCAATATATTCCTGACTGCTGTGAGTGCATCCTGAACCTCTTGGTGAGCAGTGAGGATGGGTGACATGATTTCATCCAGTAGCCCACGAATTGTGCTGCCAGCTTTGCCTTTGCCTAGGTCTTCCTGGACATCATCCATGGCGCGGATATGCAACGCTTCAGGTAACAATGCCGAAATGGCTTGAGGCAACCCCGTCGGATAGGAGCGCCACGACGTAGGGAGACCTTGCTCATCTATATCAGCATTACCCCAGACCTCTGTGGTCGGTTTGGTTGAGCCCGAAGCAGAAATCCTTATCCAAAGGTCACCGTTGATGCAGTAAGGGGTAATCGCTGCTTGATGTTTGGCTTCAGGGATTTGCGCAATCAGTTCTTCGGTAATCCCGGATACGCAGGCGCTGATGATGATGGGCTGAGTCGGATCATTCGCGTCTGTCTTCGCAAATGCCTTGGGCGCAAGCACTAATCTGATCGCGTCGAGGATGGTGGATTTTCCTGCGTTATTTTGACCGACCAGTGGGGTGAAATCGCCCAGTGGCAGGATTACTTGCTTGCAAGAGCGGAAGTTCTTGATGTGTATTTTGCTCAAGGCGTGCATGGGATGAATTCCTTTTCTACGGTGGGCAGGGCTCCTCAGCGTAGCCGAAAAGTGGCGATGCGCCATAGTCCTGGCATCATTGCTCAAGGATGCAGCAGCGCTGTGAGCACATATCCTCTCTAGCGCAAGCGGAGCGCGCCGGCCCAGGATGGGCCAGAGGCTTGAGGATGAAGCCCGGAGGGCCAAAACCTGGCAAAGCCAGGATTTGGTTTACGACAGCCGTACCCCGAAGGGGACAAGCCCAAACCGGATTCTGCGTGAGTCGCCATCAAGCTGCGAGACACCAACGCAGATACTTAGGGCTATTCGTGCTACTGATGTGAGCTGGTTAACTAAAACTTTGCGGGTACGTACTGCTCTGAGTCGCCCCTGGCCCAATCATCGCTCCAATGAAACAGCTGTAACTTGCTATGCACGTCCCACACCACACCCTCTGAGCGTCTCCGGGATGCATGTTCATTGTCACCGCCCGGCCATGCGCTACGTTCCGTCACAAAAACCCATACGCAAGCAAGCCCGTCTTCCTCCAGAAATGTCTGGAAAAGCTGCTGGTGGATAAACGCGTGTGAGCCATCACCTGGGCTTCTGCCGCAAATGAAGCGAGTTTCTCCAGAGTGATCCACATAGACAGCTTCATCCGTAGGATGCGGCTTCAGGTTGAGCCTCTGGGCCAGCCAAGGCGCCGGTATTAAAGCCTGCGCTCCTTCGGGCATTGAGACATCGAGATGTGATTCCCAATAGTGGCGGAAGCAGGGATAGGCAACTTCGATTTCTCCTATGCCGTGAAAATCGTACGTTGACCATTGCTCTTGAGCCCATGTCGAGCGCCAGGGCGCCTCTCTGAGATAGCCATCGTTCGTGAAATCACGGGTTGTCCATGAGTCCACGTCCAGCTTTTGCTTTTCCCGAATGTAATCGAGAAGCTGTTGTTCGTCCTCCCGCCTCACCAACACCGGCAACAGGAAGCGCCACTGTTGTTGCCTGGAGCCGTGATCCCCGCCTTCCTTCTCTGGATACTTCACTGTCACAGAGCGATGTTCGTGTAGGACTACCCATGCCGCATGGGTTGAGTCAGTACGGATTACCAGGTTTGCTATGCCGTCAGAGGGTTCCTCCTCGAATGGCCATTTCCCCACGTCGTTTTCGACGGTCTCCCGTATGGATATCCGAAACTCATCGATCACCGGATGGTGTACATCAGGCCGGCTGTGCTCGTCAGTGAGCAGGATGGTTGGATCTATGTCGCGATGAGTGCCGATGTCTAGAGGGCTGGCATAACGACGTGCCCCCTGTTCACTCGTCTCAGATAACCACTTGTTGTCGGCAAGGCTGCAGAGAAGCTCATCGAGAGCAAGCCACTGGTATTTTTTCCCGATGCGCTCGATCAATGGTCGATTACGGCTGTAGTCATACCGACCTGAACGATCATCTGGAAACAATCTTTTTGTCCAGCCTAGCCCGTACGCTCGTTTGGCGACCCAACGCTGTGCCGCCTGTATATCGACGTGAGGTAACCTTTCATCCCCAGCCGTCGAGGGTTTAAAGCGTTTTTTATACTCCTTTTTATATCTTGCCCGCTCATCAGGGCTCAAAATATCCAGAAGTATTTTTTCAGCCCTTGCGAAGTAAGCTGAGCGCTCAGCAATATCTTGCTCAGAAAGCTTGAGCCTGAGATCCCTGAATGCATTGGGCCTGAAATCGTTCATCAGTTTCAGGACGTCAGTTCTTAGATCGCAGTGGTTGATGACCTCATCCTCAAACCGCTCATATACCTGAGTTGCGCTCAGAGGCTTCGGCAAATCCAATGGCACGTTCAAGAACGAGCTGATCCTCGGTTGGATCTCATAGCTGGCGAAATCGCCTCCCCATCCTGCGCAAGAATCTTGGATCTGCGAGTCTCCAGCCCGCTTCGCCACTTTTTCGAGGGCCTCTTCGGACACTGACAACCTGATGTTTTTGGATTGATAAGGGGGCATTGCTTTCACGATATCAACCTGTTCGGGCAGGTGATCATTTAGCAGTGCGTGCTCGATAATGCCGAGCGCGCTGTCCCTGAGTAGAATCGAGAGCGGAACATCCTCTCTGTCGAAGACCTCGTTGTACGCGACCTCCGAATAGGTACGCAGTCGATGCCGGTCAGGATCAACACAGCAGGCTCCGAAGGCGGCTGTGTGTAGGCGCTCGAGAACGTAGAGGTCGTCTACCTTGCTGAAATCCCTGCAAAGCATCCCATACAGGCTGGGATTCCAGATCATGAGCGACGTAAGCGCCTTGGTTGCTTTGTCTCGCAGCTCCCGGTGAGAGCAAGTAAAAAACCAGGTCAATGTTATTGCGCAGAGGTACTGGACTTCTGGATCTGTTTGATCGCTTTGCTCAAAGGCACTCCATTCAATCAACCGCCGACCGGTATTTTCCTCATCCATGGACAGGAAGTTCAGCTGAGTTGTCCATGACGCATCGCGCTTGGGCATGCTCTGAGCCGCCAGCCGATTGTGCAAAAACTTCGCATTCCACGGGTGGCCTACACTCGCACTCACTTGAAGCATGATGTCTAAATGATCGTCGTTCTCAGAAAGAAAATGCTCAAAGAGTTCAAGTGTACGGTTGCTGAACGACTTATTAGCTCGCCACCGCAAACTTTCAATGAAAGCATTGCCGCTAGAGTTGTCGTTTACCCATTGATTTGCGCCGCCAGGCATGACATCGAGAAGTTCCTCTTGGAAGCGTTCAGGTAACTGTACGGACAGTGCTTCCGCCAAACCGGCCCACTTGGGATGAAGCCGCTTTCCATTGTGAATGAACTGGAGTGAGCCGTTTATTAAAGCTTCTGCAGGGTCTTTGACCTCGTCTAGAAGCCCCGAAGCCATCAAATAATCCTGTAGCCTCTGGAAGCTAAAGCGGACAATGTCTTCAGACGAGTCGAATGGGTCGATATCTCTGCTTTTTGGATCTGGATCAATCCTGAACAATCCACTTCGCTGAAGTACCTCAAACCAGGTTGTTCCTGATGGAGGCGGAAAGGCATGAAACTTATCAGCAACGATGCGTATGGCGTGGGAGTAACAAACGTAGTCTTGCCGCTGTGCGGCCATCTCCATAGCAATCGATAAAAGGGCTTGATTGGTTGGTTTGACGAGATCATCGCTGCCGTCTCTTCCGGTACCTAAGTGCCGAGCAATACTTCTCAGATAAAAAGAGAAGACCTGCTTAGTACCGGTCAATCCTCTCGGAAACCATTTTTGATTTTCTTTGTTCAACGCAATACAGGCACTTCGCAAAAACAACGGATTGACGAATTCCGCAGCTAGCCAGGGAACGTTAGGTTGTGAGATTCCTCGTTTACTTAGGTATATGCGAGCAGCGCGGGCCTGTTCTTCAGGAGTCACGAATCCGCGAATTAGAAAAGATGGGACTTTTTCGTCAAGGCTGGAAGGTATGACGTAAGGTGTATATTCACTTCTGCAACTGAACACAACCAGTAGGTTTTTATGCTTCTCAATTCTAGCGATGAACGCTGCAAGCTCCTTACGCCACAGGGTTATGCCAGATCCCTCATTTAGAGCATCAATCAGAATCAAGCCACGCTTGCCCGTGACCTCTGCAGCAGCACTCAATGCTTGAAGGAAGGCATCAGGATCTATATCCCCAAGGCCTAAACGGTCAGTGACTTGGCTCCAGATACTTTCGTTAGTCAAGTGTTGGCCGAGTATAAGGACAACGACCCTGCCATCCGAGATGGCTTGCTGAGCAATGTTACCAAGTAAGTGAGATTTGCCGGTGCCGGCCTTTCCGTTAAGGAAAAAACTGCGGCTATGCTCTACAGAGAAATATCTGTCTTGAAGTGATGACCTCAGTGCGTATGACGCGTCGCTAAGCTCGCTCAACTGATGATCTAAGGATTCTAAAGATTCGCTTCGGGGCTTTTTCGCATTACGTCTCTCTTCCTTGATTGTCCATGCCGTACGTTGGAGATCATGGACGCTGTCCGAGATTTGTTCGATGCATGCAAGGCATTCCGCCAGTGGCCAAGTAAGCCAAGCGTCAGGTGTGATTTTTACTTTAAGCGCATCAAGCCTTCTTACCTGGGATACAACGCTTTCCAAGAGAGCGGTGCTAGAGGTGCCCAATTCATTTTCAGTGTTGCTTATTTTCGCTAAAGCACAGACTTTGTCGATCTTGGCTTGGGCCTCTGAAATAATGTCCTGATCGTGCAAGATTACCTTGAATAGCTTTTCAATTCCGACTTCGACATGATCTTCAGGATGAAACCTTTCATCGAGAGACTTTACAGCCCAGTCGACTTTCTCTGAAAGCCAAGTCGGTGAGAATTCGACATCCCCAAACCAGTATCTTCTCAAGCCTTCGGCATTTGATAAGGAGAGTCGGTGAGTCAGGTCTGAGGCAGTCCAAGGAATGAACTCCACCGTCTGACCTGGCGGAACATAGGATATCCATTTAGCCTTATGAGCTTCCCAATGTTCCCAGCCTCTTCTACCGCCCCCTTGCTTGCCGCTTCTATCTGTCAGGTCGCAGGCTAAAGCCACAACATATTTGGTCAGTGATGGATGTGACTGCATGGCGCGCTTAACGGAGTCGTCAATATTCGCCCAATCAATGTCACCTGCTTTTAGATAGTATTTGGCTTGGTAACCTATTTCGCTTCCATCGCTAAGCAGCCAGTACGCCTCGATACCTCCGTCCCCCCCAGCGCCCTCTATTCGCTTAAACTCCGCGTCAGCGGCTGGTGGTTCGCGTCGTGCAAGCTGGCATACGAGTTCTTCAAAGGCGAGGCGCTGTCCTGAATCCATGCCTCTGATGCGTCTGTAATCCATGAGGTGTCCGTTGCAAAACTGGTTGTCGTAATGGCAGATGGCCTGTGCCAAGTGTATACGGTACGGACGCGTTCGGAGTCACTAGCCCGTGGGCGAGACGGGTCTACGTGAAGATCGGTGGAACTAGGGGTATCGGAGGCCATCAACAAGTGTAGGCATAGCGACACATTTTCCTGGGCGTCAACGTGGGTAAGGCCCGCAAATGCATGCGCAATGAATGAAGGTAAGTGCTTGTTATTTCTCACGTAATGTGCAATTATAATTCTGCACTACGAGATGATACAGATGTTGCTCAAGGATACAGTCGTAGTGTGCATCATAGGTGTCGCATGAAGCCATTGGGCACGCCGTTCAACCTCACCGAAGGCGCCGCGCTGCTGAGCCTGATCGGGCGCCTGACCGGCTACACGCCGCGCTGGTTCACCTATTTCATCGGCGACGCCCACGTCTACGAAAATCACCTGGACATGCTCAACGAACAGCTCAAGCGCGAGCCGTTCCCGATGCCCAAACTGGTTATTTCCGATCGCATACCGGAGTTTGCCAAGACCGGTGTTTACCAGCCGGAGTGGCTGGAACTGGTCGAGCCGGGTGATTTCTCGCTGGAAGGCTACGAGCACCATGCGCCGATGACCGCGCCAATGGCGGTCTGAGACTGGCACCGCTTCGCGGTGTTCGCGGGCAAGCCTCGCTCCTACAGATTCACGCCGAATCCGTAGGAGCGAGGCTTGCCCGCGAAGAGGCCCTCAATGCCCATGACTTCTCCCGACATGGGAATGCTCCACCTCCGTCGCCACAACCCCGCCACTCACTTCCAACCGCTGCAATATCCCGCATTGATCAATACCCGGCCCTTCACCACAACGTTGGCGCAGGTCGAGCAGTTGCGCCTGCAGGGCCAGCAGCCCATCGATCCGCGCCTTGACGTGATGGATGTGCTCATCGATCAGCGCATTGACGCTTTCGCACTGGTCCTGCGGGCTGTCGCGAAAGGCCAGCAGGCTGCGGATTTCTTCGAGGGTCATGTCGAGGGTGCGGCAATTGCGGATGAAGGTCAGGCGTTCGGCGTGGGCCTGGGTATAGACCCGGTAGTTGCCGTCGCTGCGGGCCGGCTCCGGCAGCAGGTTCTCGCGTTCGTAGTAGCGGATGGTTTCCACGGCGCAGTCGGTGAGTTTGGCCAGCTCTCCAATCTTCATGACGGCAATCTCCAAATGGGTGCTTGACCCTATAGTGGCTACAGGGTCTTTACTTGGCAACAGGCACTTTCAAGGACGCGACCCGATGAGCGATTCCCTTCACACCCACAAACCCGGGGCTGATCACGATCACAGCCGCAAACTGCAGCCTGTGCACAAACATGTCCATGGCGGCCACGGCGATTCCTGCTGTTCGGCCAAAGTGGCGGCCCCTTCGCTGATCAAGTTGAGCGAAACGCCAACCGCCGGCGCGCGGCTGAGCAGTTTCCGCATCGAGGCCATGGATTGCCCGACCGAGCAAACGCTGATCCAGAACAAACTCGGCAAACTGGCGGGTGTGCAGCAGCTGGAGTTCAACCTGATCAACCGTGTGCTCGGCGTGACCCACGACCTGCCGGGCACTGCACCGATCATCGACGCCATCAAGTCCCTCGGCATGCAGGCCGAGCCGCTGGAGCAGGGCGTTGAAGCGCCTGCCCCGGCGCCTGCGAAAAAGCCCTGGTGGCCCTTGGTACTGTCGGGTCTGGGGGCGCTGCTGGCCGAGGTGATTCACTTCACCAGCGCTGCACCGAACTGGGTGGTGGCGGTCATCGCACTGGTCTCGATCCTCAGCGGCGGCCTCGCAACCTACAAGAAGGGCTGGATCGCCCTGAAGAACCTCAACCTGAATATCAATGCGCTGATGAGCATTGCGGTGACCGGTGCGATCCTGATCGGACAGTGGCCGGAAGCGGCGATGGTGATGTTCCTGTTTACCGTGGCAGAGCTGATCGAAGCCAGGTCGCTGGACCGGGCGCGCAACGCCATCAGTGGCCTGATGCAGATGACGCCGGAGCAGGCCACGGTGTTGCAGGCCGATGGCAGCTGGGTTGCGCAAAACGTCAAATCCATTGAGCTCGGCGCGCGGGTGCGGGTACGCCCCGGCGAGCGAATTGGCCTGGACGGTGAAGTGGTGTCGGGCAGTTCGACCATCGATCAGGCACCGATCACGGGTGAAAGCCTGCCGGTGGAGAAATCCGTTGGCGACAAGGTGTTCGCCGGCACCATCAACCAGGCCGGTTCCCTGGAATATGCCGTGACCGCCGAAGCGAACCATTCGACCCTGGCGCGGATCATCCACGCCGTCGAACAGGCTCAAGGCGCGCGGGCACCGACCCAGCGCTTCGTCGACAGCTTCTCGAAAATCTACACCCCGGCGGTGTTTGTCCTGGCGCTGGCGGTGGCGGTGATTCCACCGCTGTTCATGAATGCGCTGTGGTTTGACTGGATCTACCGCGCGCTGGTCCTGCTGGTTGTCGCCTGTCCTTGTGCCTTGGTGATTTCCACGCCGGTGACCATTGTCAGCGGCCTCGCGGCGGCGGCGCGCAAAGGCATCCTGGTGAAGGGCGGTGTTTATCTGGAGGGCGGCTACAAGCTCGACTATCTGGCGCTGGACAAGACCGGCACGATTACCCACGGCAAGCCGGTGCAAACCGATTACCTGTCACTCGACCCTTCTGCCGACGCCACGGCTCCGGCGATTGCAGCGGCGCTGGCCGGTCGTTCGGATCACCCGGTGTCACGGGCCATCGCCACCGCGGCTGTGGATAAACAGCCTGCACCTTGGGCTGTGGATAACTTTGAAGCCCTGGGCGGGCGCGGCGTGCGTGGCGAAATCAATGGTCAGCTCTACCACTTGGGCAACCATCG
Source organism: Pseudomonas sp. WJP1 (assembly GCF_028471945.1). Classification (NCBI taxonomy): domain Bacteria; kingdom Pseudomonadati; phylum Pseudomonadota; class Gammaproteobacteria; order Pseudomonadales; family Pseudomonadaceae; genus Pseudomonas; species Pseudomonas sp. WJP1. The sequence continues at coordinate 6,689,166 of NZ_CP110128.1, read as the reverse complement.
ATTGGTGGAAGATTTGGGTTTATGTTCACCTGCGCTGGAAGAGAAGCTGTTTGCATTGGAGAAACAGGGCAAGTCTGTCGTGCTATTGCTCGACAAGTCCGGTCCGTTGGCACTTTTCGCCGTCGCCGATACCGTGAAGGAGTCCAGCCGCGAAGCCATTGAGCAGCTGCACGAACTGGGCATCAAAACCCTGATGCTCACCGGCGACAACGTCCACACCGCCCAGGCGATCGCCGGACAAGTCGGCATCGATCAGGCTCAGGGCGATTTGTTGCCGGGCGACAAGCTGCAGGCCATCGAAACACTTTATGCACAGGGTCATCAGGTAGGAATGGTCGGCGACGGCATCAACGACGCACCGGCACTGGCGCGTTCGCAGATTGGTTTCGCCATGGCCGCCGCAGGCACCGATACCGCCATCGAAACCGCCGATGTCGCCCTCATGGACGACGATCTGCGCAAAATCCCCGCATTCATTCGCCTGTCGCGACAAACCTCGAGCATCCTCAAGCAGAACATTGCCCTGGCATTGGTCATCAAGGCGATCTTTCTTGGGGTAACCTTCGCCGGGCTCGCCACCATGTGGATGGCGGTGTTCGCTGACATGGGCGTAAGCCTGTTGGTGGTGTTCAATGGATTGCGCCTGCTGCGCAAATAATCGATGAGGGACGGTTGTGCTGAGTGCCGAGCTGAAGGCGTTTTACATGGTTGCCCGCCTGGGCAGCATTACCCTGGCAGCGAAAAAGCTCGGCTTGAGCCAACCCACGGTGACCACCCAGATTCGCAATCTGGAAAGCCAGTACTCGGTTGAGTTGTTCTACCGTGGCGGCCGCCGTCTCAGCGTCAGCGATGAAGGCGCGCGGCTGTTGCCGATGGTCAAGGCACTGCTGCAGCAGGAAGCCGAGATCGAATTTTTCCTGCGCAACAGCGGACAGGTCCAGGGCACATTGCGCATCGCCGCCACAGCGCCGTATTACATTCTCGATCTGGTGAAGACGTTTCGCGAGCGCTTGCCGCAGGTGGAAGTGTCGGTGGAAATCGGCAACTCCCAGCAGGTGCTCGAAGCGCTGGAGGAATACCGCGTGGATGTCGCGGCGTCCTCGCAGCTGCTGGAGGATGCACGACTGATTCGCCGGGTGCTCGGCAGCGATCCGCTGGTGCTGGCGGTGCATCGCAATCATCCGCTGGCGGTTCACGACCACGTGCCGCTCAGCGCATTGGCTGGGCATACCTTGTTGATGCGCGAATCGGGCTCGACCACTCGTCGTTTGACCGAAGAGTTGCTCGCCAGCGCCGGTGTGAGTTTCGGGCCGCTGCTGGAGATCGGCAGCCGCGAATCGATACGTGAGGCGGTGTTGCGCAACATCGGCATCAGCATCATTGCCCGGCAGGAAGTGCCCCACGATCCGCAATTGCGCGTGCTGACCATCGAGAATGCGCCGCAGATTCCGGAGTACCTGTACTGCCTCAAAGAGCGAAAAAACGCACGATTGCCGGCGGCGTTTCTGGGGTTGGCGCAGGAAATGTCTCCCGCCTGAGATATCTATTGCCTGTTCTGGCCTCATCGCTGGCAAGCCAGCTCCCACAGGATAGTGCAAAACCTGTGGGAGCTGGCTTGCCAGCGATGAGGCCGCAACAGGCGCTACTCAACCAAAATCCGTGAATACCACTATCGGCGGTTTTTGCCTTACTGCCACATGACGGACGCATTACAACCCTAGGATTGGCCTCATCTGCCAGATGAGGTCCGTCCATGAACAACTCGATCACAACTGCCCTGACCAACCCCGGCGCCCCGATGAAGGTACGTGGCGTACAGAAGCGCTTTGGCGCGTTTACCGCGCTGGATAACGTTTCCCTCGACGTCGCGGCCGGTGAACTGGTGTGCCTGTTGGGCCCGTCGGGCTGCGGCAAGACCACCTTGCTGCGTTGCATCGCCGGGCTGGAGAAACAGGACAGTGGCGAGCTGTATCTGGGCGATCGCGACGTTTCCCACCTGGCGCCCCAGGCGCGGGACTACGGCATTCTGTTTCAGTCCTACGCGCTGTTTCCCAATCTCACCGTCGAAGCGAACATCGCCTACGGCCTGGCCGGCAGCGGTCGCGACCAGGTGCGTCAGCGCGTCGGTCAGATGCTGGAGTTGGTGGGCCTGAGCGGCAGTGAGAAAAAGTACCCGGGCCAGTTGTCCGGTGGGCAGCAGCAGCGCGTAGCGCTGGCTCGCGCCTTGGCTCCGGCGCCTTCCCTGTTGCTGCTGGACGAACCGATGTCGGCACTCGATGCCCGCGTGCGTGAGCACCTGTGTACCGAACTGCGCCAGCTGCAGCGCAGCCTCGGCATCACCACGCTGATGGTCACCCACAATCAGGACGAAGCGATGCTGATGGCCGACCGTATTGCCGTGATGAACAACGGCAAGGTCGAGCAGTACGCCACGCCGCAGGAAATCTACAACCGTCCGGCCACGCCGTTCGTGGCTGAGTTCGTCGGCCAGGGCAATTGGTTGCCGTTCAGCCGCAACAGCGACAGCCACGCCCAGGTCGGCGGAATGAACCTGCGCTTGGCCGACGGCAGCGCAAAAAACGCCTCGGGTCGATTGTTCTGCCGCCCGGAAGCGATCAACGTCAATCCGCCGGTACATGAAGAAAACCTGTTTCCGGCCAAGGTTCGTGAAATCACCTTTCTGGGCAACCGCTGCCGCATGAGCTTCGAGCTTGATCACTTGCCTGGCCACGCACTGTTGGCCGAACTGGCACCCGAAGCCATGCCGCGCCTTGGCGCGCAGCAGATCATGGTGGCCTTGCCGCCACAGAGCCTGCAGGTGTTTGCCTGATGAATGCGAACATCGCTGTGGCGCTGCCGCACAATCAGGTGCGGCAGATGTCCCGCGCCGAACTCGGCGACCGGTTGTTCGTGGTCGGCGGCAAAGTCCTGTTGCTGGTGCTGCTTGGCGTCGCGGTACTGATGCCGTTGTTGGCCATTTTCTGGCGCGGCTTCAGTTCCGAAGCCGGGCAGGGCGGTGGCTGGGTTGCAGCCAAGGAACTGGTAACCAGTGCCAATTTCCACTGGTTGCTGGGTAACAGCCTCAAGGTTTCCCTTAGCGTTGCAGCCATTGTCGTACCGCTGGCCTACCTGTTTGCCTACGCCCTGCAACGCACATTGATTCCAGGCAAAGGCATCTGGCGTGGCATTTCTCTGCTGCCATTGATGGCGCCATCGATGCTGCCCGGCATTGCTCTGGTTTACCTGTTCGGCAACCAGGGCATGCTGCGCGGCTTGCTCTCGGACAATATCTACGGCTTCTGGGGCATTGTGCTGGGTGAAGTCATCTACACCTTTCCGCATGCCTTGATGATTTTGCTGTCGGCACTGTCCTTGGCGGATGCGCGCCTGTTCGACGCCGCCTCCAGCATGGGCGCAAGTCCGGCTAAAGCCTTTCGCAGCATCACCTGGCCGGCGACTCGTCAGGCGGTGTTCGCTGCGTTCTGCCTGGTGTTCACCCTGACCATCACTGACTTCGGCGTACCCGTAGTGGTCGGTGGCGATTATCAAGTGCTGGCACTGGAAGCCTACAAAGCCGTTGTCGGCCAGCAGCAGTTCGGTCGCGGCGCGTTGATCGGCATGGTGCTGTTGCTGCCGGCGCTGTTCAGCTTCGGGGTCGATGCCTGGCTGCGCCGGCGTCATGGCGACTCCATGAGCGGCCGTGCACAAGTCTTCAAACCGGCGCCATCGAAACTGCGCGACGGATGCTACTTGGCGATTGTGCTGCTGATCTGCGCCGCGTTGCTGATGGTGTTCGGCATGGCGGTGTTCTCGTCGCTGGTGAAGTTCTGGCCGTACAACCTGTCGCTGTCGCTCAACCACTACCAGTTCAACGACACCGCGGGTGGCGGCTGGCTGGCCTACGGCAACAGCGTGAAGATGGCGTTGTGCACGGCGCTGATCGGCAGCCTGTTGATCTTCACCGGTGCGTACCTGATGGAGAAAACCCGAGGCCAGCGCGGGTTGAACCTGGCCCTGCGCATGCTCAGCTTCGTACCGATGGCGGTGCCGGGCCTGGTGCTGGGCCTGGGTTACGTCTTCTTCTTCAACCTCACCGGCAACCCGCTGCATGTGCTCTACGGGACCATGACCTTGCTGGTGGTGTGCACCATTGCGCATTATTTGACCACCGCACAAATGACCGCCACCACCGCGCTGCGCCAACTCGATGCCGAGTTCGAAGCTGCCGCGCTGTCACTCAAGGCGCCGCTGTACCGCCATTACCTGCGGGTCACCGTGCCGATTTGCCTGCCGGCGCTGCTGGACATCGTGCGCTACCTGTTCGTCTCGGCCATGACCACCGTCTCGGCAGCGATCTTCCTCTACAGCCCCGACACCATCCTCGCGGCGGTCGCGGTGCTGAACATGGACGACGCCGGCAACGTCGGCGGTGCGGCGGCGATGTCGACCCTGATTCTGTTCACCTCGGCGGGCGTGTCCCTGCTGCTGGCCTGGGCTTCGCGCGGTTTGCTGCGTCGCTCGCAGGCCTGGCGGCAGACCGCGCCTGGTCACTGATTCACCCTCTCAACTCAACTACAGGAAAAGATCATGTTCAAGCCCCTGGCCCTGGCCGCTGCTGTCCTCACCGCTTTCAGCCTGAACGCCTTTGCGGCGAAAACCGAGTTGACGGTGTACACCGCCCTCGAAGCCGAACAACTCAAGACCTACAAGCAAGCGTTCGAAAAGGCCAACCCGGACGTCGAGATCAAATGGGTGCGTGACTCCACCGGGATCATCACCGCCAAACTGCTGGCCGAAAAAGACCGCCCACAGGCTGATGCCGTGTGGGGCCTGGCGGCTTCGAGCCTGGCGATCCTCGACCAGCAAGGCATGCTGCAAAGCTATGCGCCGAAAGACCTCGGCAAGATCGGCGGCAACTACCGCGACGCCGCCAACCCGCCAGCCTGGGTCGGCATGGACGTGTGGGCCGCGACCATTTGCTTCAACACCGTCGAAGCCGAAAAGCAGGGCCTGACCAAGCCCGTGAGCTGGCAAGACCTGACCAAACCCGAGTACAAAGGCAAGATCGTCATGCCTAACCCGGCGTCGTCCGGCACCGGTTTCCTCGACGTCAGTGCCTGGCTGCAAACCTTCGGCGAGAAGCAGGGTTGGGCGTACATGGACGGCTTGCACCAGAACATCGGCCAGTACGTTCATTCCGGTTCCAAGCCCTGCAAACTGGCGGCGGCGGGTGAATTCCCGATCGGCATTTCCTTTGAATACCCGGCTGTCCAGCTCAAGCGCCAGGGCGCGCCGCTGGACATCATCCTGCCGAAGGAAGGCCTGGGCTGGGAGATCGAAGCCACCGCCGTGATCAAGGGCACGCCACATGAAGACGCCGCGAAGAAGCTCGCGGACTTTTCGGCCAGTACTGAGGCGATGGAGCTTTATAAAGAGAACTTCGCCGTACTCGCACAGCCTGGTATCGCCAAGCCGCAGACCGAGTTGCCGGCTGACTATGAACAGCGGTTGATCAAGAATGACTTTGCCTGGGCGTCGAAGAATCGCGATGAGATTTTGAGCGAGTGGCGCAAGCGGTATGACGGTAAGTCCGAGAAGGTGGCGGCCAAGTAAGATCTTCAGCGCCTGAGAGGGCTTCTTCGCGGGCAAGCCTCGCTCCTACAGGTGATGTGTCGTACGCAATATTCGCGACCGACACGTCACCCGTAGGAGCGAGGCTTGCCCGCGAAGTCGGTCTATAATTCAGCACTCATTTCACTTCATCGCGAGACTTCTGATGAACCCCAACGAACAAGCAGTCGCCAAGGTTTTCGCGTTATACGAGCGCTTCGGCGATGCCGACTACATCGGCGAACCGGTATCGCAAATCGAGCACATGTCTCAGGCCGCGCAGTGCGCGATGGCCGAGGGCTTCGATGACGAAGTGGTGCTTGCCGCGTTTTTCCACGACATCGGGCACATCTGCGCCGAAGGCGCCGAGAACATGGGCGGCTTTGGCGTGGTCAGCCATGAACGGCTGGGCGCCGATTACTTGCGCAGCGTCGGCTTCAGCGAGCGCATGGCGCGGTTGGTGGAGTACCACGTGCAAGCCAAGCGCTACCTGACGCTCAAGGAGCCGGGGTACTACGAGCGTTTGAGCGAAGCCAGTCGCCGGACGCTGGAGTATCAGGGCGGGGTGATGACTGAAGCTGAGGCTGAAGCCTTTGAGCAAGATCCGTTGTGCGCGGTCAGTCTGCGCATGCGCCAGTGGGATGAGCTGGCCAAGGAGATGCATGTGCCGGTCATTGATCTTGGCATCTTGAAGGAAAAGGCGGTGCGTCTGCTGGCTGCATAAAACCCCTACACCGAGGTGCCTCCATCGCGAGCCTGCTCGCGATGGGGGCAGTGAGTACACCAACATTTACAACTGCTGCGCCAATTCTTCGATCTGTTCCTGCCGTTCCGCCTGATTCAACTTCGGATGCGCATTGAGCGACGACCACTGCGGATGCGCCCGTGCCTTGTTCAGCGCTTCCGGCAGTTTGCCCTCGCGCCAGGTCTTGTCCTGGGGCGTGGCGACCTGGATGCTGTCCATCGCCGCATGCCCACGGGCATCCAGCGCTTGCAGCAGTTGCCGTTGGCGCAGCGCCAACAGCCGCAGCACGTTGTCATCGACCGTCAGCTCACGCTGGCCCTTGATCTTGCCCAGCAACCGACCGCCATAACTGCGCACGGTTTGCAGGGCGCCGCCGGCAATCGCACCGGCCAGTGCCGCTGCGCCGAGTGTTATGCCGCCGACCAGCAAGTCGACTCCGGCGCCGGCTGCCGCACCGGCCGCGATCCCGCCGCCGACTCGCACGCCCAGTTGCTTGAGGGTTTCCGGGTTGAACAAGTCGTCGCCCCAGCGACCATCGAGCAGCGGCAAGTCGCTGGCCGCCGCGTCCTGTGGGCGGAAGGCATAGAGCTTGAGCAGGTCTTCGACGCAGCGTTGTTCGCGCTGGCGAACGGCTTTGCGCAGTTCGTTGATGGCTTGCTGTTCCTGTTCGGCCTCGCTGACCACACTGCGGCGGCAGGCGGCGCAATCGATCAACAACTCGGCGATCAAGCGCGCCGCACTTTGCTGACGCGCCAGGCGTTGCGCCTGTTGATCGGCAATCAATCGCTCAAGCTGTGGACGGGCATGTTCCAGTAGCAGCGCGAGGCTTTCATAGAGCCGACGCTCGCCGTCTTCCGGCGGCGCGACGCTGTCGAAACGCACCAGCGCATGCAAACCCAGGCGCGCCAGTGCTTCACGCCACGCCGGCTCACGGTGGTTGTCGCTGCTGACAAAATTCAGCACCGGCAGCAGCGGTTTGCCACAACTGGCCAGCACTTCCAGCTCATCGCGATACTTGGCGAGGACCGGTTCCCTGGCGTCGATCACATAGAGCCCGGCGTCCGACGTCAGCAACTGGCGCAGGACCTTGGCTTCCTGTTCGAAGCGCTGCCGGGCTTCGCTGCCCTCAAGAAAACGTGCCAGTCGTGCCGGGCCGTCCAGTCGCTCGCCGGGACGCTCCAGGCGTTCGAGGTAGTCGAGCAGGGCGATGGCGTCTTCCAGTCCCGGCGTATCGTAGAGATCCAGCAACGGCTCGCCGTCCACCGACAACCGCGCGCCCTCGACATGCCGCGTGGTGCTGGGGCGGTGGGACACTTCGCCGAAACCGACATCGCGAGTCAGGGTGCGCAACAACGAGGTTTTGCCGACGTTGGTGTGGCCGACGACCGCGAGTTTCAGAGGCTGCTTTCTGGTGTCAGTCATGACCCGTCTCCAGCCAGTTCATCGGTGCGCAATCGGCGAACGGCAGCTCAAGTTGTTGCAGCGCCACGTGCCAGTCGCCGAGGCGTTCGGCATCCAGCGCTTCGCCGGGCGGTGCCTGCAGCAACCAGATGCGGGTGGCGCTGGCGCTGCGGGCCAGTTCGGCAATCAGCGCCAGGCTGCCGCGATCCGGCGAGCGTCGTGGATCGCAAGCGATCGCCAGGCGCGCAGGAGGAAAGCGGCTCAGTTGTTCGAGGAGTTTGTGTCGCGATTCGCGGCTGTCGAGGATGCCTGCGTTGCTCACGCTCTTGGGCAGTTGCGGCGGCCACGGGCGGTCGTCGTCCAGTTCGATGGCGACCAATAGTGCGCCATCGCTGAGCTGTTCGCTGACGCCGCCTTGAACGCGTGGGAGTTCGGCCGGCGCGGCATCGCTGACACCCAGGCGTTCACTGGTGGGCATCAGCCGTTCGCGCAGTTGCGCGTAACCGGGCAGGTTCAGGTCGAGCTGCAAGGTTTTCCGGCCGGCCTTCCAGCGCCACAAACAAAACACCGCCAACACCAGGCGCGGCACCACGCCGTAGATCAGCAACACGCCCACCAGCCATGCGGCCCAGGCCTGGCGGGCGCTTTCGATGTTCAATGCGGCGTCGCCACTGGCGCGGATCATCTCCTCGGTGGGCACGCTGAACCCGAGCAAGGCCGGCAGCGTACCCAGGGCCTGGGTCACGGCAATAAAGGTGTCGGCGCTGAGGATGGTGGTTTCCCAGACGAAGCCGTAGCGCCGGGTCGCCATCAACGTCAGCAGAATCACCAAAGCACTGAGCATCGCGAGCAACCACAGGCTGTTGACCAGCACGCCGATCGCCCAGCGATTGAGTTTCTGGCGTTGCAGCAACAGCAGCAGGGCCGGCGCCAGTTGTGCGGCCTTGGCGTCACGGGCGAGTTTTTCGCTCAGCCACAACCACAAGCGGCCGAGACTGGCGCCGTGTTCGCCGGCAAACACCAGGCCCAGGGCCCAGCTCAGCAGCAGGATCAGATTGAGCCCGAGCAGACTGCCCAGCGCCCAGAACACATTCACCGGGTGCAGACCGTCGCCCATGGCGGCAAAGGCCAGGCCCGCGCCGCTGACCACGGCCAGTACCGCCAATACGATTAGCGCCAGTCGCGCACCTTGCAGCCAGTGTTTGAGTGCTTCGCTCAAGCCATCGCGTTCGGCCAGCCACAGGGCGCGGCGTTGAATGCGTGTCGGCAGATCGCCGCCGGCGTTGCGGGCCAGGCGATTGGCTTCCAGATCTTCCAGGGGGCCGGCGTGTTCTTCGCGCAGGCGGATGGCTTCTGTCAGCCAAAGATTGTTCAGTTCAGTCACGCGGCATCCCGTCGCTCAATTGACCTGTGAGCATAACCGCTGTGGCGCTTATCGGGGAAAGCGCGGCTCTGGTATCCTCGCCGGCATGACTAAATCACTCCCCCTCAGCCTGATCGCAGCCCTCGGTGAAAACCGCGTGATCGGCGTCGACAACAGCATGCCCTGGCACCTGCCGGGGGACTTCAAATACTTCAAGGCCACCACCCTGGGCAAGCCGATCATCATGGGGCGCAAGACCTGGGATTCCCTCGGTCGTCCGTTGCCGGGCCGCTTGAATATCGTGGTCAGCCGTCAAGCGGATCTGGTGCTCGAAGGCGCGGAGGTCTATCCGTCGCTGGAAGCGGCGGTGGTTCGCGCTGAAGAGTGGGCGAAGGAGCAGGGCGTCGATGAGCTGATGTTGATCGGCGGCGCGCAGTTGTATGCGCAGGGGTTGGCCCAGGCTGATCGCTTGTACCTGACCCGTGTGACGCTGAGCCCGGAAGGGGATGCGTGGTTTCCGGAGTTTGATTTGAACCAGTGGAAACTGGTTTCCAACATCGAAAATCCGGCTGTGGATGACAAGCCAGCGTACAACTTCGAAGTCTGGGAAAAAGCCTAAAAGCATCGCGAGCAGGCTGGCTCCCACAGTGGGTTTGAGGTGGAACACAGATTGTGCAAACACCCAAAATCCCTGTGGGAGCCAGCCTGCTGGCGATGAGGCCAGATCAGACGCTAAAGAACTTAAGCGTGAGCCAACTCAGAATGCTCATCCGCATCCAACAACGCTTTATCCGTCTGCTGCATCACCTGGCTGGTAATCGCCCCGGCCGTCATCGAACCACTCACGTTCAACGCCGTACGCCCCATATCGATCAACGGCTCGACCGAAATCAGCAACGCCACCAGTGACACCGGCAAGCCCATCGCCGGCAACACGATCAACGCGGCAAACGTCGCGCCCCCGCCAACGCCAGCCACACCCGCCGAACTCAAGGTCACAATCGCCACCAGCGTCGCGATCCACAGCGGGTCCAGCGGATTGATGCCCACGGTCGGCGCCACCATCACCGCCAACATCGCCGGATACAGGCCGGCGCAGCCGTTCTGGCCGATGGTCGCGCCGAACGAGGCGGCGAAACTGGCGATGGACTGCGGGATGCCCAGGCGGTTGGTCTGCGCTTCGATGCTCAACGGGATCGTTGCTGCACTCGAACGACTGGTGAACGCAAACGTCAGCACGGGCCAGATCTTGCGGAAGAACCGCAGCGGGTTGATCCCGGCGGCCGACACCAGCAGCCCGTGCACCACAAACATCAGGCCCAGGCCGATGTAGGACACCACCACGAAACTGCCGAGCTTGATGATGTCTTGCAGGTTGGAGCCGGCGACCACTTTGGTCATCAGCGCCAGCACCCCATACGGGGTCAGCTTCATCACCAGGCGCACCAGGCGCATCACCCAGGCTTGCAGGGTGTCGATGGCGTTGATCACTTTCTGACCTTTTTCCACGTCATCCTTCAGCAGCTGCAGCGCCGCAACCCCGAGGAACGCCGCAAAGATCACCACGCTGATGATCGACGTCGGCTTGGCCCGCGCCAGGTCGGCGAACGGGTTTTGCGGAATGAACGACAGCAGCAACTGCGGCACATTCAGGTCGGCGACCTTGCCGGCATAGTCGCTCTGGATGGTTTGCAGGCGCGCCATTTCCTGGGTGCCGGCTACCAGGCCCTCGGCTGTCAGGCCGAACAGGTTGGTCAGGCCAATGCCGATCAATGCCGCGATGGCGGTGGTGAACAGCAGCGTGCCAATGGTCAGGAAGCTGATCTTGCCCAGCGACGAGGCGTTGTGCAGGCGGGCCACGGCGCTGAGGATCGAGGCGAACACCAGCGGGATCACGATCATTTGCAGCAGCTGCACATAACCGTTGCCCACCAGATCGAACCAGCCGATCGAGGCTTTCAGCACCGGGTTACCGGCACCATAAATAGTGTGCAGCGCCACACCGAACGCCACGCCCAGCACCAGTGCCAGCAGGACTTTTTTCGCCAGACTCCAGGTAGTGTGGCGTGTTTGCGCCAGGCCCAGCAGCAGTGCGAGGAACACCAGCAGATTGAGAATCAGCGGCAGATTCATTGGAACTCCCATTAGACATGTGCGAACTGCCTTCCGGGGCAGCTGCGAACCGGTAAGCCTAACAGCTTGAAATCTAATGATTTAATATCAAAAACGTCTTGAAAGTGTCGTTTTTGGAATAAGCGCACGTCGCTTTTGAGAATGTGGCTGGCGCGAAAGGTACGTTGGCGGTCGCTGACGGATGAGGACTGTCACAGGTATTTGTTAGCGTCGATGTCTTTCAATCAGGGAGATATGAGGATGAAGTTCGCACCGAAATTACTGGCTGCAGCTCTTTGTCTTGGCCTCGCCGGCCAGGTATTCGCAACGGATCTGAAACACTGGCCAGCCGATCAGGCCAAGGCGCTGGACGCGATGATTGCCGCCAACGCCAACAAGGGTAACTACGCGGTATTCGACATGGACAACACCAGTTACCGCTACGACCTCGAAGAGTCGTTGCTGCCGTTCATGGAAAACAAGGGCCTGATCACCCGCGACAAACTCGACCCCTCCCTGAAACTGATGCCGTTCAAGGACACCGCCGACCACAAGGAAAGCCTTTTCAGCTACTACTACCGCCTCTGCGAACTCGACGACATGGTTTGTTATCCATGGGTCGCCCAGGTGTTTTCCGGCTTCACGCTTCAGGAACTCAAGGGCTACGTCGACGAATTGATGGCCTCCGGCAAGCCGGTGCCAGCCACCTATTACGAAGGCGACGTGGTCAAGAAGCTCGACGTCAACCCGCCGAAAATTTTCACCGGCCAGCAAGAGCTCTATAACAAGCTGATGGAGAACGGCATCGAGGTCTACGTGATGACCGCCGCCTCGGAAGAGCTGGTGCGCATGGTCGCGGCCGATCCGAAGTACGGCTACAACGTCAAACCGCAGAACGTGATTGGCGTGTCATTGCTGCTCAAGGACCAGAAGACCGGCGCATTGACCACCGCGCGCAAACAGATCACCGCCGGCAAATATGACGAGAAGGCCAACCTGGGCCTCGAACTGACCCCCTACCTGTGGACCCCGGCGACCTGGATGGCCGGCAAGCAAGCGGCGATCCTGACCTACATCGACGAGTGGAAAAAACCGGTACTCGTCGGCGGCGATACCCCGACCAGCGACGGCTACATGCTGTTCCACGGCGTGGACGTGGCCAAGGGCGGCATCCACCTGTGGGTCAACCGCAAGGACAAGTACATGACCCAGATCCAGGGCATGATGGCCAAGAACGCCGCGGCGCAGGCCAAGGAAGGGCTCACCGTGACGGCGGACAAGAACTGGGTGATCGTCACACCTGCAGAAATCCAGTAAGACCTGTAGGAGCGAGCCTGCTCGCGATGGTCGTTAACGATGACGCTGGCTGCCTGATACTCCGCGGCGCTCTGTCGACCATCGCGAGCAGGCTCGCTCCTACAATTTGATCGGTGTTATTCCCAATCCAGTGTGCAAAGCTGATCCATTGTGGGAGCGAGCCTGCTCGCGATGAGGCCAGTCGGGGCAATCAAAGCCTCTGTTCGATCAACTTCTTCCTGCAGTCGCAACCTGCGCATTCTTGCGTAAGGGACTACGACTACTTCAGAATCCGCCGACTTGTGCGCCTTACTCCCGAACTCTACCGTCTACCTGTCGCTGAACATCAGTGATCGGGTTTGGTAGCCCGGCTGTGTAGGGTGCAAAGCATCATGATTTGCAGACGTTCTCACGTCTCCGCTTTTTATGGTGGTCATGCACAGGGCGCTTTCGGGCGCGCCGGTTTCCTTACACCCCGGTCTACCAACCTGCGCATGGCCGCCACCCTTCGTTTGGTAGCGAGGGTGATGGCTCCTTGATTTATGGTGTAAGGAGTTTTTTCAATGCTCAAAATTACCCCCGATCCACCGGACACCGACAACCTGTCCGCCCGCATCAACGCCACCCCACGCAAACCCAGCCGAACATTCATCATCGCGCCCGGCCTCGACACCGAAACCCTGTTAGCCCACGCCTGCGAATCCCTCGCCTCGGCCAACGTCATGGCCAGCGATTTCGCCGGCCTGCTGGAAGGCTCTCAACGCAGCACGATGCTGGGTATTGCCCAGCTCATCATGCTGGGCGAGCTGGCAGTGAACCAGGCGCTGGATAATCTCGACCCACAGCAATAACGCGGGCAAAAAAAAGCCCCGCACCTGGCCGAGTTGATCGTTCCCACGCTCTGCGTGGGAATGCAGCCCGTGACGCTCCGCGTCACTGGACGCAGAGCGTCCCTTGAGGCATTACCACGCAGAGCGTGGGAACGATCAGATCAGAAACAAAAAAATACCCCGCACATGGCGGGGTATTTTTTGTTCAACGCTTAAGCCTTACAGCCCATCAAGCATCGCCTTGTTACGCACAGCACCCTTGTCGGCACTGGTCGCCAGCAGGGCGTAGGCCTTAAGGGCGGTGGTCACCTTACGTGGACGCACTTCAACCGGTTTCCAGCCTTTCTTGTCCTGCTCGACCCGGCGCGCGGCCAGTTCTTCATCGCTGACCAACAGGTTGATCGAGCGGTTCGGAATGTCGATCAGCACTTTGTCGCCGTCCTGCACCAGGCCGATTGCGCCACCGGCAGCGGCTTCAGGCGAAGCGTGGCCGATGGACAGGCCCGAGGTGCCGCCGGAGAAACGGCCGTCGGTGAGCAGGGCGCAGGCTTTGCCCAGGCCTTTGGATTTCAGGTACGAAGTCGGGTAGAGCATTTCCTGCATGCCCGGGCCGCCTTTCGGGCCTTCGTAGCGAATGATGACGATGTCGCCTTCTTTCACTTCGTCGGCGAGGATGCCGCGCACGGCGCTGTCCTGGCTTTCGAAGATCTTCGCGTTGCCTTCGAACACGTGGATCGACTCGTCGACGCCAGCGGTTTTCACCACGCAGCCGTCCAGGGCGATGTTGCCGTACAGCACGGCCAGGCCGCCTTCTTGCGAGTAGGCGTGCTCGACGCTGCGGATGCAGCCGTTTTCACGGTCGTCGTCCAGGGTTTCCCAACGGGTCGACTGGCTGAACGCGGTTTGCGTCGGGATGCCCGCGGGACCTGCCTTGAAGAAGTGATGCACCGCTTCGTCGTTGGTCTGGGTGATGTCCCACTTGGCGATGGCTTCTTCCATGCTGCGGCTGTGCACTGTCGGCAATTGCGTGTGCAGCAGGCCACCACGGGCCAGCGAACCGAGGATGCTGAAGATCCCGCCGGCACGGTGCACGTCTTCCATGTGGTACTTCTGGATGTTCGGCGCGACCTTGCACAGTTGCGGCACGTGACGGGACAGGCGGTCGATGTCGCGCAGGTCGAAATCGATCTCGGCTTCCTGGGCGGCAGCCAGCAAGTGCAGGATGGTGTTGGTGGAACCGCCCATGGCGATGTCCAGGGTCATGGCGTTTTCGAATGCCTGGAAGTTGGCAATGTTGCGCGGCAACACCGACTCGTCGTTCTCGCCGTAGTAACGCTTGCACAGCTCGACGATGGTGCGGCCGGCCTGCAGGAACAGCTGCTCGCGGTCGCTGTGGGTGGCCAGGGTCGAACCGTTGCCCGGCAATGCCAGGCCCAGGGCCTCGACCAGGCAGTTCATCGAGTTGGCGGTGAACATGCCGGAGCACGAACCGCAAGTCGGGCAGGCGCTACGCTCGTACTCGGCAACCTTCTCGTCAGAAGCGCTGGAGTCGGCGGCGATCACCATGGCGTCGACCAGGTCGAGACCGTGGCTGGCCAGTTTGGTCTTGCCGGCTTCCATCGGGCCGCCGGACACGAAGATCACCGGGATGTTCAGGCGCAGGGAGGCCATCAACATGCCAGGGGTGATCTTGTCGCAGTTGGAGATGCAGACGATGGCGTCGGCGCAGTGGGCATTGACCATGTACTCGACGGAGTCGGCGATGATCTCGCGGCTCGGCAGCGAATAGAGCATGCCGTCGTGGCCCATGGCGATGCCGTCATCGACGGCGATGGTGTTGAATTCTTTTGCCACGCCGCCAGCGCGTTCGATTTCGCGGGCGACCAGTTGGCCCAGGTCCTTGAGGTGGACGTGGCCCGGTACGAACTGGGTAAAGGAGTTGGCAATGGCGATGATCGGCTTTTTGAAGTCGTCATCTTTCATCCCCGTTGCGCGCCACAGTGCGCGGGCGCCGGCCATGTTGCGGCCGTGGGTGGATGTTTTCGAGCGGTAATCAGGCATGAAGCACTCCGGGCGGCTAATCAGGTATCAAAAGGGAAGTGAGCTTCTATTGACGTCTGGAACACTCAGAAATGGCCGGGTGTCCGGAAGTTGCCGATAACTTTGCGGGATCGCCGCGCGCTTCAGCTTGAGCTCATAAACCCGCCGGGGATGACTGGCGATGAATGTTCGCGATTCTACACGGCTGGCGGCTGGAGGGAATGCCTGCACGCGTGGCGGCAGCATTCACAAGACGTGCGGACAGCCTACTGTAGGAGCGAGCCTGCTCGCGAAAAACCTGAGAACGCCGCAGGGTGTCAGGTTTCCAGCGTTATCGTTGACGACCTTCGCGAGCGGGCTCGCTCCTACAGGACGGAGGCCGGCCGATTAACGTGTTCAGTCCTAGACCTGCGATGCTCAAGATCAGGAAACATGAGGCGAGGGCTGTGGTCAGGTCTGCGGACGCCAGATTGATCACAACGCTGATCACGCCGCCGCACATGAATATCATCACTCCGCCGACCGAAGTGGACGTGCCGGCATCCTGCGGGTGGAGGGTCATGGCTTTGGAATTGGCAATGGGGCGGGCAATAGTAGTGCCGGCGGTACAAATCAGCATCGGTATCAGCACGGCTGCGGCAGTGAGCCCAAACTGGCTGGCCAGCCACAGCATGACCAACCCCGATAGCGCGATCAGCCCCAGGCCGACGATGATCTGCGTATTGGCCTGCAGGCGCCGATGCAGTGCGCTGGCGACTATCCCGCCAACTATGTAAGCGGCACCGTACAGCAGCATTACCCACGCGAATTCGTAGGGTGTGAGTGCCAGGCGCTCCATGAAAATGATCGGCGAGATGACGATGAATGAGAAATGGCAGGCGAAGGCCAGGGCGGAAATCAGCCAATAGCCCATGAAGCGTGGATCGGAGCACAGGCGCCAGTAGGCGCTGAAAAAACGACTGGGGGCCGGGCCACGAATGCACGGGGTTTCCTTGAGCAGCACGCCAGCATTTATCCAGACGGTGACCGCCAGCGCGATGAAGACATAGAAACTACCCTCCCAGCCAAGATGTATTTGCAGCCATGTTCCCAGCAGCGGTGATATGGAAATGAAGACGCCGCCTGCGGTGGTCATCCAGATTCTGAGGCGCTCCTGTTCCCTGCCGACGAACAGATCCTGGATCAGCGCCTGCGATAGCACGAAGGAACCGCAGCCCACTGCCTGGACAACGCGAAACACCAGGAACCAGCGGTAATCCGGGGTTATCAGGCAGCCCGCTGCGCCGATCACCGAGATGGCGATACCGATCAGTAGAATCTGCCTGCGCCCCCATAAATCCGAAAGCGGTCCGACCAGCACCACGGATATCCCCAGGCCGATGGCGAACAGACTGACAGAAAGGGCAATGTCCGATGCCGAGGTCTGGAAGTAGTCAGACAGGGCGGGAAACGACGGCAGGACGACGTCCAGCGGAAATACGCCCAATAGCGTCATGGTCATCAACAGCAGGATCAGCGAGGATTTTTTTGCGGCGTGCGGGGCAGGTGGCATCGACAGCGCTCTCGGTCCGTGAGGAGTGGTCGAGAGTTGGCTTGCTGAAGTTGGAAGTCAATGCGGGGTGCGTGGGACGTTTCTGAATCTACTGTAGGAACGAGCTCCTACAGTAGATGGTGTCGTGTTATTAGCTGTTTGGCAGCAACCGGCAAGTAATGCTTTTGATGTAGCGGGTTTCCGGGATGGCCGGGTGCACCGGGTGATCCGGCCCCTGTCCGCCACGTTCCAGCATCTGGATGTTACGGTCCAGGTGGCGAGCGCTGGTCAGCAGGATGTTCTGCAAGTCGTCTTCCGGCAAGTGCATCGAGCACGATGCGCTGAACAGGATGCCGTCCTTGGTGAGCAGGCGCATGGCCTGTTCGTTCAGGCGGCGGTAGGCGCCTTCGCCGTTTTTCATGTCTTTCTTGCGTTTGATGAACGCGGGCGGGTCGGCCACGATCACGTCGAAGCGCTCTTCGCTGGCCTTGAGCTCTTTCAGGGCTTCGAAAACGTCGCCTTCGATGCAGGTCATTTTCTCGGCGAAGCCATTCAGCGCGGCGTTGCGCTCGACGCCGTCGAGGGCGAAGGCCGATGCGTCGACGCAGAACACTTCACTGGCACCGAATGCAGCGGCTTGAACGCCCCAGCCGCCGATGTAGCTGTACAGGTCGAGCACGCGCTTGCCCTTGGCGTACGGCGCCAGGCGTGCGCGGTTCATGCGGTGGTCGTAGAACCAGCCGGTTTTCTGGCCCTGGATGACCGGCGCTTCGAATTTCACGCCGTTCTCTTCCAGCGCAACCCATTCCGGCACCAGGCCGAACACGGTTTCGACATAGCGGTTGAGGCCTTCGGCATCACGGGCGGCGGAATCGTTCTTGAACAGGATGCCGCTTGGCTTGAGCACCTGGGTGAGCGCTGCGATCACGTCGTCTT
Source organism: Pseudomonas sp. WJP1 (assembly GCF_028471945.1). Lineage (NCBI taxonomy): Bacteria > Pseudomonadati > Pseudomonadota > Gammaproteobacteria > Pseudomonadales > Pseudomonadaceae > Pseudomonas > Pseudomonas sp. WJP1. The sequence continues at coordinate 6,671,302 of NZ_CP110128.1, read as the reverse complement.
TATGGGCTTCCATGGTCGCCGAGGCGATCTGCACCACCAGGATGTCGCCGAAACGGTCGACCACCAGGCCTGGCAACAGGTCGGAATCGCCGTAGACCAGGCGATAGAACGGCTTGTCGAACAGACGATCGCGCAGCGACAGGGCCACGTTCAGGCGATGCACCAGCAGCGACTTGTCGAGTGGCAGCTTGATGTCGCGCGACAGCAGGCGCGCGCAGATCAGGTTGTTCGGGCTCATCGCAACGATGCCCAGCGGCTTGCCGCCGGCGGCTTCGAGGATCGCCTGGTCGCCGGCCTTGAAGCCGTGCAACGGGGTGGCAGCCACGTCGATTTCGTTGCTGTAGACCCACAGGTGACCGTTGCGCAGGCGACGGTCGGCGTTGGCTTTGAGGCGCAGGCTAGGCAGGGACATGACGTCGCTCCGGAAAAAAGAGCGGGAGTATACCGTGTTGCACAAGGCCGCGGCGCGGTGGATGGACATGCGGTTGAGTCAGGCCGGGATCGGATGAAACTTCACTCGGTGCGCCAGGCAAGGTGTCGGATCCAATCCAGAAAAGTTAGAATCTGCGCCTGACCCAGAGTGTGTACTTATGTCCCAAGAGCTTACCGCCGAACAAATCCAGCAATCCTTGCAAGGCATCAGTGTGCCGGCCCAACCGCAGATCATGGTGGATCTGCAGATGGAGCAGTACATGCCCGACCCGGATCTGGACGTGATCGCGAAGCTGATTTCCCAGGACCCTGGCCTCTCTGGCTCACTGCTGAAAATCGTCAACTCGCCGTATTACGGCCTGAGCAACAAGATCGCCTCGATCCAGCGCGCCGTGAATCTGCTGGGCAGCCGTTCGATCATCAACCTGATCAATGCACAGTCGATCAAGGGCGAGATGAACGATGACACCATCGTCACCTTGAACCGCTTCTGGGACACCGCCCAGGACGTGGCGATGACCTGCCTGACCCTGGCCAAGCGCATTGGCGCCCAGGCCGGCGATGAAGCCTATGCCCTGGGCCTGTTCCACGACTGCGGCGTGCCGCTGATGCTGCAGCGGTTCCCCAACTACATGAGCGTGCTGGAACAGGCCTATGCCAACGCCAGTCCCGATTGCCGGGTGGTGGACACCGAGAACCAGGCGTTCAACACCAACCACGCAGTGGTCGGGTACTACACGGCCAAGTCCTGGCGCCTGCCGGATCACGTGTCTGCCGCCATCGCCAATCATCACAATGCGCTGGCGATTTTCAGCGACGAGTCGTCACGCAACAGCGCCCTGAAAAACCTGTTGGCGATCCTGAAAATGGCCGAGCACATTTGTGCGTCCTACCGGGTGCTGGGTAACCAGGCCGAAGACCACGAGTGGAACAGCATCGGCCATTTGGTGCTCGATTACGTTGGTCTCTCGGATTACGATTTCGAAACCCTGAAGCAGACTATTCGCGACCTCGGCGCTCACCGCTGAACGGCGAACCTCTTCTCACCGAGCGCCTGATCCGAGAGCACCATGCCTGAACTGCCAGAAGTCGAAACCACCCGCCGCGGGATTGCGCCGCACCTGGAAGGCCAGCGCGTCAGCCGGGTGATCGTGCGCGATCGCCGCCTGCGCTGGCCGATCCCCGAAGACCTTGATGTGCGCTTGTCCGGTCAACGCATCGTGATGGTGGAGCGGCGCGCCAAGTACCTGTTGATCAATGCCGAGGTCGGCACCTTGATCAGCCATTTGGGCATGTCGGGGAATTTGCGCCTGGTGGAAGCCGGCCTGCCGGCGGCCAAGCATGAGCATGTGGATATCGAACTGGAGTCGGGCCTGGCCTTGCGCTACACCGACCCGCGGCGGTTCGGTGCGATGCTGTGGAGCCTTGATCCGCTCAATCATGAGCTGTTGATTCGCCTGGGGCCGGAGCCGTTGACCGACCTGTTTGATGGCGAGCGGCTGTTTCAGCAGTCACGCGGGCGCTCGATGGCGGTCAAGCCGTTCATCATGGACAACGCGGTGGTGGTCGGCGTCGGCAATATCTATGCGACCGAAGCGCTGTTCGCCGCCGGTATCGACCCGCGTCGCGAAGCCAAGAGCATCTCCCGGGCGCGGTACCTGAAGCTGGCGATCGAGATCAAGCGCATCCTGGCGGCTGCCATCGAGCGCGGCGGCACCACGCTGCGCGACTTTATCGGCGGGGACGGGCAGCCTGGTTATTTTCAGCAGGAACTGTTCGTGTACGGTCGCGGCGGTGAGCACTGCAAAGTCTGTGGCACGGGCCTGCGGGAAGTGAAGCTGGGGCAGCGCGCCAGCGTTTTTTGCCCGCGCTGCCAGAGCTGAACGTTCACAAATCCCCTGTGGGAGCGAGCCTGCTCGCGATGACGCCGGAGCAGGCAGCGCAGGACTTCAAGCCTTCCCGGTAATCTTTCGGTACTTCTCCATCAACTGCTCTTCGGTCTCTGGATGGGCTTCGTCCAGAGGAATGCAATCCACCGGGCAGACCTGCTGGCACTGCGGTTCGTCGTAGTGGCCAACGCACTGGGTGCACAGATTCGGGTCGATCACGTAGATTTCTTCGCCCTGGGAAATGGCGGCGTTGGGGCACTCGGGTTCGCAGACGTCGCAGTTGATGCAATCGTCGGTGATGATCAGGGACATGCTAACTCCAGCCGGGGCGGCAGGCCCGGGCGCAATAAATCAATGCGCTAATTGTGCCGCATTGGCGCCCGCATTGCACCCGGGTGCGATCGAGAGCAGGCAGGGCGCAGGCAAGATCAAAAGATCGCAGCCTGCGGCAGCTCCTACTTTTTGAAGCGCTGTGTCAGGGCATCCGCCACGATCGGGTGCACGAACTTGGTGATATCGCCGCCCAAGGCTGCGATTTCACGAACCAGCGTCGAGGAAATGAACGAATAACGCTCGGACGGGGTAAGGAACAGGCTTTCCACATCCGGGGCCAGCTGGCGGTTCATGTTGGCCAGCTGGAATTCGTATTCGAAGTCCGACACTGCGCGCAAGCCACGCAGGAACACGTTGGCATTCGTCTCTTTGGCAAAATGCGCCAACAGCGTCGAGAAGCCGACCACTTCAACGTTCGGCAAATGCTTGGTGACTTCGCGGGCCAGCTCTACACGCTGTTCCAGAGGAAACAACGGGTTTTTCTTCGGGCTGGCGGCAACGGCAATGATCACGTGGTCGAACAGGCGCGAGGCGCGTTCGACCAGATCGCCATGGCCCTTGGTAATAGGGTCGAAGGTACCTGGGTACAACACTCGGTTCATCGCGTCGTCCTGGCGGGAGTGCGTTGGGGATTCGGATGGTATCGCAGCCAAACCGGTCGGCCAAGTCGCCTGTTGGGTAAGAAAGCACTATAGACGATGGGAATAATCACTTTTTTCATGGGTTTTTTAAACGTTCGGCCAGGGAAGTCGCCAGTTGCGCCGTCAGACCGTAGACCGACAACTGCGGGTTTGCGCCAATGCTGGTGGGGAACAGCGAGCCGTCATGGATCGACAGATTACCCAGTTGATGATGCCGGCCAAGGCTATCGGTGACGGCATTTTTCGGGTCTTCACCCATGCTGCAACCGCCCATCACATGGGCGCTGCCCAAGCGCGTGCGGTACAACGCCAGGTCGAGCCCGTCGATCAGCGTGCGCGCTTCGCCCAGGGTTTTAACGTAGCGGGCATCGGCGTGCATGGGCATCACGGCTTTTGCACCCCCTGCGAACTGGATCTCGGCCATGCTGTGGAAGGCCCGGCGCAAACCGTCCCAGACGTAGGGTGAAACCTGGTAATCGAGCACCGGTGTCCCGTCACCGCGCAGTTGGACGCTGCCACCGGGGCTGTCCGGGTGGAATCCGTCGCGCAGCAACGCCAGCATGGCGTGGGTGTGCGGCAGGTCGGCCATGTGCCGGGCGCTTTCCTGGCCGAAGCCACCTAGCAGGGTGGCAGCCAGCGCCGGGTGCAGCGGCGGGACCTCCAGTTTGTAGCCAATCTTGCCGGCGGTGCCATCCTGCCATTGGAAATAGTCGGAGTAGATCGACTGTGGCGCGCCGTAGAACGGGTTGATGACCTCGTCGAACAAGCCGGCGGACATGTTCACCAGATGCAGGAAGGTTCGTGTACCCAGCCGCTTGTGCGGATCGGGCGCGTCGGAGCGCAACAGCAGCGCCGGGCTGTTGATGCCGCCGCCGGCCAACACGTAATGCCTGGCCTTGACCTTGATATTGCGCCCGGTGGGCTCCACGCAGCGCTCGTCCATCGCCACGCAGTGAAGTCCGCTGACGGTGTCGCCGCTGATGATGAGTTTTTCGGCGCGGGCCAGATACAGCAGCTCGCCGCCTTTATCCAGGGTGGCCGGAATGGTCGTGACCATCATCGACTGCTTGGCGTTGGTCGGGCAGCCCATGCCGCAGTAGCCGAGGTTCCAGCAGCCGCGCACATTGCGCGGGATGACATGCCAGCTGTAACCGAGCTTTTCGCAGCCCTTGCGGATCACATCGTTGTTGGCATTGGGCGGCACCATCCATGGAGCGACGCCCAGGCGCTGTTCCATTTTCTCGAACCAGGGCGCCATTTCAGCCGGGGAGTGGCCCTTCACGTCGTGTTCCCTGGCCCAGTGTTCCAGGGTCGGTTCCGGCGTGCGGAAACTGGAGGTCCAGTTGATCAGTGTGGTACCGCCCACCGCCCGGCCCTGGAGGATGGTGATTGCGCCGTCCTTGCTCATGCGGCCGATGCCTTCCTGATAGAGGCTGGCGTAGGCCTGGTCTTCGAGCAACTTGAAGTCGCTGCTGGTCTTGAGTGGGCCTTCCTCGATCAGCAGCACCTTGTAGCCGGCCGCACTGAGGATTTCGGCCGTGGTCCCGCCACCGGCACCGCTGCCGATGATCGCCACATCCGCTTCGAGAGTCAGGTCTTGGGTCAGTTGCGAGGCGTCATGGGTTTTCCAGCCGCGGGCCATGCCTTCGCGGAACGGGTCGGGTACGGGCATCTTCGGGTTCTCTTTTTATTGTTGGATGATGTGGTGACGCCTTCGCTGTAGGAGCGAGGCTTGCCCGCGAAGGGGGGCACGCGGTCTCAAACCATTGGCGGCCCCGGATACCCGCAATGCGCCCACGATTCCTTGCGCCCATACCAGGCCATCATCACCAGCTGCAGCAATGAGCTGTGCCCCATGCGCAGCAGGCTCAACGAGCTGTTTTCCCAGCGATCGAGGAAGTGCCGGATATCTTCGGCGCTGGCGTTTTCCCAGCTGCCCCAGATCCCGGTCAGCGGCCCGCGGGTCACGGCCATGCCCAGCACGTCGAACAATTGCCGTGTGAGCTTGAGCATTTCCGGGGACAAGTGATCAAGGTTGTAGTCGAGGCTTTTCAAGGTGCCCTCGACAGCCTCGGGCATGCTGGCGGCCATTACTGCGCCGTCGAGCATCACCGGCACAAGGGCGCGCAGAAACTGCAAATCGCCATTGCGCAGCGCCGTGAAACCATTGGCAGGAACGCTCGACGGGCAGCCGCCGAGGCTGGCCCCCAACCCGGCGGTGGCAAGAAAGGCGCTGGCGCCGAGGCTGAATTTGAGCAGGCCGCGCCGTGACAGCGCGGGTGTTTCGGACAGGCTTGGGTGCATTATTGTTATTACCCGGCGGTGGTCATCGTTAGCGGATAAACAGCTTCTGGATCAGTTTCTGAATGGCTTTGCCATAAGGCGGGTAGATCAGCTTCGCCGCGTTGAACCGTTGCTTGATCAGCACACCCTTGGCCTTGCTGAAGGTCAGGAAGCCTTCGTGGCCGTGGTAATGGCCCATGCCCGAAGGACCGATGCCGCCGAACGGCATGTCATCCTGGGCCACGTGTAGCAGGGTGTCGTTGAGGCACACGCCTCCGGAGTGGGTCTCGTTGAGCACGCGGTTTTGCTCGCGCTTGTCGTAGCCGAAGTAGTACAGCGCCAGTGGGCGAGGGCGCTGGTTGATGTAGGCAAATGCCTGGTCCAGATGCTTGTACGGAACGATCGGCAACAGCGGGCCGAAGATTTCGTCCTGCATCACCGTCATCTCGTCGCTGACGTTGAGCAACAGGCTATGCGCCATGCGGCGGCCCTGGCCTTGCTCGAACAATGGAATCAGCAGCGCACCCTTGCTGGTGGCGTCGCTGACATAGCCCTTGAGGCGCGCCAGTTGTCGGTCATTGATGATCGCGGTGTAGTCCGGGTTGTCGGCGAGGGTCGGATAAAAACCGCGAACCGCCTGTCGATAGGCCTCCACGAACGCGCCGACGCGATCTTCCGGTACCAGCACGTAATCCGGGGCCACGCAGGTCTGGCCGGCATTGAGGGTCTTGCCGAAAGCGATGCGTTCGGCGGCATCCTTGAGCGGTACGTCATGGGACACAATGGCCGGGGACTTGCCGCCCAGTTCCAGCGTGACCGGCGTCAGGTTTTCCGCCGCCGCGCGCATCACGTGCTTGCCGATGCTGGTGGCGCCGGTGAACAGCAGGTGATCGAAAGGCAGTCGCGAAAACGCCACGCCGATATCGGCTTCGCCCAGCACCACGCAGACCAGGTCTTCGGGGAAGATTCGCGCGAACAATGCCTTGAGCAGCAAACCGGTGGCCGGCGTCGACTCGCTGAGTTTGAGCATCACCCGGTTACCCGCCGATAACGCGCCGACCAAAGGCCCGATGGCCAGGTACAGCGGATAGTTCCACGGCACGATCACCCCGACCACGCCCAGTGGCTGGTAGACCACCTTCGCCGAAGCAGGCTGAAACGCGACACCGACCTTGCGCCGCGACGGGCGCATCCAGCCCTTGAGGTGGCGGCTGGCGTGATGAATGCCGTGCAGGCTGGGCATCAGTTCGGCGAGCAGGGTTTCATCGGCGCTGCGGTTGCTGAAGTCCTGGCTGATCGCATCGATCAGGACCTGACGTTCGTTGTCCAGCAAATCCCTTAGCGCCTTGAGCCATTGTTGGCGCTGGGCCGCGGGAGGCATCGGGTTGGCGGCATAGGCCGCGCGCTGTGAGTCGAACAGGGTCTTGAGCTCTTCCAGTGGCTGCTGGAGGTTTTGCAGGTAGGAAATGTCAGCAGTCATGGTCGGCTCCGGATTTATTGTAGTAAGCGCATTTTTAGAGTCTATACTCTAAAAAGTCAAATACCATCCTCGGCACCGCTTTGTTTTATCGCTCGCGGATAGGCCGTAAGATGCCCCTCAACGCACTCTGAATTTAAGCTCAAGCCATGGCCCCAAGGATAAAAACCAGCGAGCGCATCGTGCAGAACAGCCTGGAGCTGTTTAACCAGCAGGGCGAGCGCAGCATCAGCACCAACCACATCGCCGCCCATATGGAGATTTCTCCGGGCAACCTGTACTACCACTTCCCCAACAAGCAGGCGATCATCGCCGTGCTGTTCAGCGAGTATGAGAGCCTGGTGGACAGCTTCCTGCGCCCGCCACAGGGGCGCGCCGCCACGGTGGAAGACAAACGCTTCTATCTCAAGGAGCTGTTGTCAGCCATGTGGCGCTACCGGTTCCTGCACCGGGACCTGGAGCATTTGCTCGACAGTGACCCGGAACTGGCGGCCCGCTACCGGCGCTTTTCCCAGCGCTGCGTGATTCAGGGCGCGGCCATCTACGAAGGTTTTGTCGCCGCCGGCATCCTGAAGATGGATCGGGTACAGATCGAGTCCCTGACGATCAATGCCTGGATCATTCTCACCTCCTGGGTGCGTTTTTTGTGCACCACGCGGGAAAACTCCAGCCACCTCAGCGAGCAAGCCATCAAGCGCGGCGTGTACCAGGTACTGGTGCTGGAGGCGGGTTTCGTCACGGACCAGGCGCGTGACGCGGTCGATGCGCTGTTCGAAGAGTTTTACGTGCCGTTGGCTCAGGCATTGGAAGAAGTATGAAATAACGAATTCAGCAGGATTGAAAACAGCCCATCACAGGAGCCCGTTATGCCCATTGCGCAACTGATCAGCCCGCAAGCACTGGACCTGAAAAAGGACCAGCCGGGGTTGGTGATTCTTGATTGTCGTTTTGCTCTCGAAGACCCGGATTACGGCCAGCGCAGCTACGCACAAGGGCACATAGGCGGCTCGTCTTTTGCCGATCTCGAGCGCGACCTGAGTGGCAAAGTGGTCAAGGGCGTGACCGGGCGTCACCCACTGCCCGAGCCGGCCGACCTGATCGAACGCCTGCAAACCTTTGGCATCAACGCCGACAGCGAAGTGGTTTTGTACGACGACGGTCCGGGTGCCTTTGCGGCGCGGGCCTGGTGGCTGCTGGCCTGGTTGGGCAAGCGTGATGGCGTGTTCATCCTCGATGGCGGGATCAAGGCCTGGCACGCGGCAGGCCTGCCCCTGAGCCTTGATCCACCGTCGACCGGTCGCGGCACATTTACTGGAGTACCGGACAACGCGCTGACTCTCAGCGCCGAGCAGTTGCAGGAGCGTCTGGCCCAACCCGCGCTGACCTTGCTCGATGCCCGCGCCTTGCCGCGCTTCAAGGGTGAGGTTGAACCGATCGACCCGATTGCCGGGCACATCCCCGGTGCGCAATGTGCGGCCTTCACCGACAACCTGGGCAGCGACGGGCGTTTCCTGCCAGCCGATCAGCTCAAACAGCGGTTTGCCGCGAAACTCGGTGAGCGTTCGCCGGCCGATCTGGTGGCGTATTGCGGTTCTGGCGTGACGGCGTGTCATAACCTGTTCGCCCTGTGCCTGGCGGGTTATCCGTTGGGGGCGTTGTATGCCGGGTCGTGGAGTGAGTGGATCAATGATCCGGCTCGCGGTATTGCCACCGGCGAATAAGCCCTACCCCCTGTGGGAGCGAGCCTGCTCGCGATAGCGGAATATCCGCCGACTGATAAGTTGATTGGCATACCGCTTTCGCGAGCAGGCTCACTCCCACAAGGTTAACTGGTTTTCTTGAGCGTTAATAAAGGCGGGCGCTGCGATACGCCCCAGGCCCAACCCCATACACCTGCTTGAATTGCCGGCTCAGGTGACTCTGGTCGGCAAACCCCAGTTGCGTCGCGACGTCCAGCGGCAAACAACCGCCCTGCAACAACGCCCGCGCCCGGGCGATGCGCTGCTGCATCAGCCAGGTGTGCGGCGGCATGCCGGTGGCGCGGCGGAATACCCGGGCGAAGTGGAAGGGCGACAGGTTCACTGCCGCTGCCAGTTCTTCAAGCGAAGGAGGCGCCGCCAATTGCGCGTGCAGCAGGTCCTTGGCCAATGTCACCGCCCGGTGCTCCTTGCCCGGTTTGCCGGCAACCGGCACCGCCGCGTGACGTTGCAGCAGTGACAGCATCAGTTCCCGCCAGGCGGTTTGTTGCTGCAGTGCGGTGGCCGGGCTTTCCAGCAAGCGATGCAACTGACAGAAGCCGTTCACCAGATCCTGGTCGCGATACAGCGTGGCGCCGAACGCCGGCAGGTGATGGGTCGGCAGCTCCAGCTCGGCCAACAGTGAAAGAATCTGCCCGCTGTCGGGATAGAACGCCCGGTACAGCCAGCCGTCCTCCGTGCCCTTGTGGCCGGTGTGAAGTTCATCAGGGTTGATCAGCACCAATGTGCCGCTGCCGGCCAGGTGTTCGGCGCCGCGATAACGGTAACGCTGGGCGCCGGCCATGATCATGCCGATCACATAGCCGTCATGCACATGGGGGGCGAAACGGTGTTCGATGTAGCGCGCCGACAACAGCTCGACCCCGGCCAGCGGTGCCGTTTGCCAGAAGTGGATGGACTCGCCCTGGGCGTTATCCATGGCTTACCCGCGACCCATGCTGGCCAGCCACTGCGGGATGCGTCGTTCCAGGTAGTACCCCGGTTGGCGGAAGGTGCCATCGACAAAGCCGACATGCCCGCCCCGGGCCTGCAATTCGAATTGCGTGCAGGCTGACAACTCGTCAGCGTGCGGCAGGCTATGGGGAAAAACGAAGGGGTCGTCGGCTGCGTGGATAATCAGGGTCGGCGTACAGATCTCGCCGAGGAAGTAGCGGCTCGATGCGCGGCGATAGTAGTCGTGGGCATCGGCGAAACCATTGAGCGGCGCGGTCACCCGGCCATCGAAATCCCAGAACGTGCGCATGTTTTCCAGCGAGCCGAGGGCAGCGAGGGTCGCGAGGCCTTCTTCGCGGCCGTCGTGCTGAAACTGGCGTTGCTTGTTCTTGATGTAGGCCAGCATCTCGCGCATGAAGTGCGCCTGGTAGACCTTGGAGAAACCCTGGCCGATGCGGTCAGCGCACTGATCCAGGCGAAACGGCACCGACACCGCCACCGCACCGAGCACGCCGCTGGCGCTGCCGGTTTCACCCAGATGCTTGAGCAGCACATTGCCACCCAGGGAGTAACCGACGGCATACAACGGTGCGAGAGGACGCTTTGCCCGCAGGTGCCTGATGGTTTCGGCCAGGTCTTCACTGGCGCCGGAATGGTAGCTGCGCGGCAACAGATTGGGTTCGCCGGAGCAGCCACGCCAGTTCAGCGCGACACTGGCCCAGCCCTGGTCGCCCAGCGCTTTCTGTATCCCGGCAACGTAAGGTGAGTTCGACGAGCCGGTGAGTCCGTGCAACACCAGGACCAAAGGCGCATCGACGGTGTGCGGGCCATGCCAGTCGAGGTCGAGGAAGTCGCCATCCTCCAGCCACAGGCGTTCACGCTCACGTTGCAGGTGGGTGGTTTTGCGCCACAGCGGGCCCCACAAGGTCTGCAAGTGCGGATTGCCGAGGCCGAAGGCCGGGGTAAAGCGTTCTGGCGGATGGAACACGATGGGTCTCTATGCAGTGGCGCACGCCTGCATTGCGGCGCGCACCTTGTTCAGGCCGGTCGGTTAACCGGCGATCTCTGCCATACGTTGCCACAATGAATAGTAGACCCGTCCGGATTTTTGCTCCCGGTGCAGGCGCCAGTTCCCCGGCAGGCCGAGGGTAGAGGGCGCGTTTTCGCTTTCGGTGTAGACCCAGGCGTCATCCGCCAGCCACTGGCGCTCTTCAAGCAGGGCGCAAACGGTCGGCAGCAGGTTCTGGTTGAACGGCGGGTCGAGGAACACCAGGTCGTAGGCAACGGCGGCCTGGGTTTCCAGGTAGCGCAAGGCGTCGGCCGTTTGAATCTGGCCGGTGGTGCAGCGCAGGGTACCCAGGTGCTCCTTGATGCTCGATACCGCAAGGCTGCTGGCGTCCAGCGCCTGGCCCATCGCGGCGCCACGGGAGAGTGCCTCGAGGAAAAGCGCGCCGCTACCGGCGAACGGATCGAACACCTTGGCGCCCGGGACGTAGGGTGCTAGCCAGTTGAACAGGGTTTCACGCACCCGGTCCGGCGTCGGGCGCAAGCCCGGCGCGTCGGGGAAGCTCAGCTTGCGGCTGCGCCATTCGCCGCCGATGATGCGCAGCTGGTTCACACCGTTATGCACGTTGTGGACAGGTTTTTTCGGGCGAGAAGTGGCCATTAATGCTCCGGAACCCCGAGCGGTTGCTCGGCGGGTTTATCAGTTGGGGCCGGTAACGGCTTTTGCGGCACGGTCGGGCCAGCGCTGACGATGACCAGTTTGTCCGTGCTCAAGTGTTTGTTCATGGCCGCCTTGACCTGCTCGACGGTCAGGTTCTGCGACTGCTGCATGAATTCTTCCAGGTGATTGAGCGGCAAGTCGTAGAAGCCGATCGCACCCAGCTGGCCGACGATATCGGCGTTGCTGGCGGTGGACAGCGGGAAGCTGCCGGCCAGTTCGCGCTTGGCGTCGTCGAGTTCTTTTTCGGTCGGGCCGGTCTTGAGGTAGTCAGCGAGCACATCCTGCACCAGTTTCAGGGTGCCTTCGCTCATCTCGGCGCGGGTCTGCAGGTTGATCATGAACGGGCCGCGTACCTGCATCGGGCTGAAACCTGAGTACACACCATACGCCAGGCCACGCTTCTCGCGCACTTCGCTCATCAGCCGCGTACCGAAACCGCCACCGCCGAGGATCTGGTTGCCCATGGACAGTGCCGCGTAATCCGGATCGTCACGGTCGATGCCCAGTTGCGCGAGCATCAGGTTGGTTTGCTTGGACGGGAACTCGATGTGGCCGATGCTGGCCTTGGGTTCAGCGGGTTGCTCGATCTTCGGCAGGGCCGGGCCTTTGGGCAGGGCGGCCGACACCTGAGCGGCGATGGCTTCGGCTTCGGCGCGAGACAGGTCGCCGACCAGCGCGATCACTACGTTGCCCGCGGCATAGGCTTTCTGGTGGAACCCGCGCAGTTGCGCCAGGGTGACGGCCGGAACGGTTTGCGCCGTGCCATCGCTGGCATGAGCGTACGGATGATCGCCGTACAAACGATTCATCAACTCAAGGCTAGCGAGTTTGCCAGGGTTCTGTTTCTGGTATTCGAAGCCGGCGAGCATCTGGTTCTTGATGCGGGTGAACGAGTCGGCGGGGAAGGTCGGTTTGCCGACGACTTCGGCGAACAACTTCAATGCCGGTTCGCGCTTGTCCGCGGCGCTGAGGCTGCGCAGGGACGCCACCGCCATGTCTTTATAGGCACCGTTGCCGAAATCGGCGCCCAGGCCTTCGAAGCCCTGGGCGATGGCGCTGACATCCTTACCGGCCACGCCTTCGTTGAGCATGGCGTTGGTCAACAGCGCCAGGCCCGGTGCGTTGCCGTCCTGGCTGCTGCCGGCGGCAAAGATCAGGCGCATGTCGAACATCGGCAGCTCACGGGCTTCGACGAACAACACCTTGGCGCCTTCGGCGGTGCTCCAGGTCTGTACGTCGAGTTTGCGGTGGCTTGGTGCCTTGCCGTTGAGTTCGGTCAGCGATTGCAGCTTTTGGCTGGCCTTGGCCTTGTCCAGCGCTTCGCTGGCAACGGAGTCATTGGTTTTGGAGAAATAGAATGCAGCCGAGCCGATCAGGGCGACTGCGATCAGGCCGAGCAGGGCCAGGCGCGGTTTTTTATGTTCACTCATGAGTCGTCTCCTCCGGCAGAACATGGGCGACGCTGAGACGTTCGCGGGTGAAATACAGCTTGGCGGCGTTCTGGATATCTTGCGGTGTCACGCTTTCCAGCTCGGCGAGCTCGGTGTCCATCAACTTCCACGACAGGCCGACGGTCTCCAGTTGGCCGATGGCGGTGGCCTGGCTGGTGATCGAGTCGCGCTCGTACACCAACCCGGCGATGACCTGTGCCCGTACGCGTTCCAGCTCTTCGGTGGTCGGCGCGGTGGTTTTCAGTTGTTCAAGCAGCTTCCACAAACCGGCTTCGGCCTGGGCGATGGTCTTGTTCTTCTGGCTGTTGGGCGTTGCCGACAGGGTGAACAGGCTGTCGCCACGGGTGTAGGCGTCGTAACTCGACGAGCCGCCGGACACCAGCTCTTCGCCGCGCTCCAGTTGCGTCGGGATGCGTCCGCTGTAGCCGCCGTCGAGCAGCGCCGAGATCAGACGCAAGGCGTTGACCAGGCGCTTGTCTTCGGCGGTCGCGATGCTTGGCACGTTGAAGGCCAGCATCAGGCTGGGCAATTGGGTCTTCACGTGCAGGGTGATCTGGCGTTCGCCGGGCTCGGCCAGTTCCAGCGGAATCTTCGCCGCCGGTACCTCACGCCTGGCGATCGGCCCGAAGTAGCGCTGGGCCAGGGTCTTGACCTCGTCCGGCGTCACGTCGCCGACCACCACCAGCGTGGCGTTGTTCGGCACGTACCAGGATTGGTACCAGTGACGCAGCTCTTCGACTTTCATGCGGTCCAGGTCGGCCATCCAGCCAATGGTCGGCGTGTGATAGCCGCTGGCCGGGTAAGCCATGGCCTTGAAACGCTCGTAGGCCTTGGACATGGGTTTGTCGTCGGTGCGCAGGCGCCGTTCTTCCTTGATGACTTCGATCTCGCGGGCGAACTCGTCGGGCGGCAGGCGCAGGCTGGCCATGCGGTCGGCTTCGAGTTCGAAGGCCACGCCCAGGCGGTCGCGGGCCAAAACCTGGTAATACGCCGTGAAGTCGTCGCTGGTAAAGGCGTTTTCTTCGGCGCCGAGGTCGCGCAGGATCAGCGAGGCTTCGCCGGGGCCGACTTTCTCGCTGCCCTTGAACATCATGTGTTCCAGGGCATGGGACAGGCCGGTCTGGCCAGGCGTCTCGTAACTGGAGCCAACCTTGTACCAGACCTGGGAAACCACCACCGGCGCGCGATGGTCTTCGCGCACGACGACCTTCAAGCCGTTGTCGAGGGTGAATTCGTGGGTCGGTTGCGGGTCGGCCGCCAGGGCCGAAAGGGGCAGGCAAAGTGTGCTGAGCAGCAGGCCTGCAGCGCGGCGGGCTAGGGCATTCATTCGTTTTTAAACCTTTGGGGCTGCCCGCTTGTTCTTAGCGTCAGCGGGCGAGAGGGTGCTAGGATACTGATCCGTTTTACTGGCGGCCACGCCTATCAGGCCTTTGCGTTTGATCAGGTTGTTTGGGTTTGCGGCAGTAAGCTGTGGTTTATCAACTAAACTCAGCTTTTTCGCCGATTTTCCGCCATCAGTCCTTAGTGAAATCGTTTTTGCAGGGTGCCTTTTGCACCTCGACAAAATGTTGCGCATGAACAAGCTGGGTCAATCGCAGTCTGTTCTGCATCGAATATTCATTTGCCGGGGCGCCCGTTGGCGCGTCGCTACCGTGAGATAGCCGTCCCCCATGTTTGGTTCCAACGACGACAAGAAGACCCCAGCTGCGGCTGGCGAAAAGAAAAGCCTGTTCGGATGGCTGCGCAAAAAGCCGCAGGAACCCGTCGTCGAACAGCCACAACCACTTCCTGAGCCAACGCCCGCGCCGGTAGTAAATGCTGCCGAACCTGCGCCGGTTGTGTTGCCGATCGCCGAGCCGGTGCTGCAACCGGTCGTCGAGACGGCGCCTGAAATCGTCGCCGAATTGCCGCTGACCCCGGTCGCCGATCCCTGGTTGACCTTGCCGGTGGCGGAAGAGCCGGTGGCGCTGGTCGTAGATGACCTGGCACCGCACGTGACACCGCCGATTCCGGTGCAGACGGTATCTACGCCGGAGCCGGTTCAGGCACCCGTGGTCGAGCCGGTCGTGGCACCGGTCGTCGAGGCAGCACCAACCCCTGCGGTCGCGGCATTTGTGCCGCCGGTTGCGCCGATTGTTCAAGCGCCAGAGCCTGCACCTGCACCTGCACCTGCACCTGCACCTGCACCTGCACCGATTATTGCTCCTGTTGTCGCTGCCCCCGTCGAA
Source organism: Pseudomonas sp. WJP1 (assembly GCF_028471945.1). Classification (NCBI taxonomy): domain Bacteria; kingdom Pseudomonadati; phylum Pseudomonadota; class Gammaproteobacteria; order Pseudomonadales; family Pseudomonadaceae; genus Pseudomonas; species Pseudomonas sp. WJP1. The sequence goes on along the minus strand of NZ_CP110128.1, from coordinate 6,656,152 downwards.
GCTCCAGTCGAGCCGGTACGCACCGAAGAAACCAAAGCCGGTTTCTTCGCCCGCCTCAAGCAAGGCCTGTCCAAGACCAGTGCCAGTATCGGCGAAGGCATGGCCAGCCTGTTCCTGGGCAGGAAAGCCATTGATGACGAGCTACTCGATGACCTCGAAACCCGCCTGCTGACGGCCGATGTCGGCGTGGAGGCCACTTCGGTGATCATCCAGCGCCTGACCCAGAAGGTTGCGCGCAAAGAACTGGCCGATGCCGATGCGCTGTACAAATCCCTGCAAGCCGAGCTGGCGGCCATGCTCAAACCCGTTGAGCAGCCGCTGAAAATCACCTCGCAGAACAAGCCTTTCGTGATCCTGGTGGTGGGCGTCAACGGTGCCGGTAAAACCACCACCATTGGCAAGCTGGCGAAGAAACTGCAGCTGGAAGGCAAGAAAGTCATGCTTGCCGCCGGCGACACCTTCCGTGCTGCCGCGGTCGAGCAATTGCAGGTCTGGGGCGAGCGCAACAAGATTCCGGTCATCGCCCAGCACACCGGGGCCGACTCGGCTTCGGTGATCTTCGACGCCGTGCAAGCCGCCAAGGCCCGTGGCATCGATGTGCTGATCGCCGACACCGCCGGTCGCCTGCACACCAAAGACAACCTGATGGAAGAACTGAAAAAGGTTCGCCGGGTGATCGGCAAGCTCGATGCCGACGCGCCGCACGAGGTGTTGCTGGTACTCGATGCCGGCACCGGCCAGAACGCCATCAACCAGGCCAAGCAATTCAACCAGACCGTCGAACTGACCGGCCTGGCGCTGACCAAGCTCGACGGGACCGCCAAGGGCGGGGTGATTTTCGCCCTGGCCAAGCAGTTTGGCCTGCCGATCCGCTACATCGGCGTCGGTGAAGGTATCGACGATTTGCGCACTTTTGAAGCTGAACCCTTTGTCCAGGCACTGTTTGCCGAGCGGGAGCGTTCATGATTCGTTTCGAACAGGTCGGTAAACGCTACCCGAACGGTCACGTCGGCTTGCATGAGCTGAGCTTTCGAGTCCGTCGGGGCGAATTTTTGTTTGTTACAGGTCATTCCGGCGCCGGCAAGAGCACCTTGTTGCGGCTGTTGCTGGCCATGGAGCGCCCGACCAGCGGCAAGCTGCTGCTGGCCGGGCAAGACCTGAGCACCATCAGCAACGCACAGATTCCATTCCTGCGTCGGCAGATCGGCGTGGTGTTCCAGAACCACCAGTTGCTGTTCGATCGCACGGTGTTCAACAACGTGGCGCTGCCGTTGCAGATCCTCGGTCTGTCCAAGGCCGAAATTGCCAAGCGCGTGGACTCGGCCCTGGAGCGCGTGGCGCTGTCGGACAAGACCGATCTGTATCCCGGCGACTTGTCCACCGGCCAGCAACAACGCGTTGGCATCGCCCGCGCCATCGTTCACCGCCCGGCGCTGCTGCTGGCGGACGAACCGACCGGTAACCTCGACCCGCGCCTGGCGGCGGAAATCATGGGTGTGTTCGAAGACATCAATCGCCTGGGCACCAGTGTGCTGATCGCCAGCCACGACCTGGCGCTGATCGCGCGCATGCGCCACCGCATGCTGACACTGCAACGCGGCCGATTGATCGGCGATGGGGAGGCCGGCGAATGAGTGCTACTCGCAGTCCAAAGGTTTCCGAGCGCGTGGCCCCCAAGGCTGCCGACCCGCAACCGCAGAAGAAAAAACACGACGACGATGATGGTCCGGATTTCGCCACGCTGTTGCGCGCCTGGATCGAAAGCCATCGCGCTAGTCTGCTGGACAGCTTGCGCCGGCTGGGCAAACAGCCCATCGGCAGCTTTTTCACCTGCATGGTGATGGCGGTGGCCTTGAGTTTGCCCATGGGCCTGTCACTTTTGCTAAGTAACGTCGAACGCCTCGGCGGTTCCTGGCAGCGTGCGGCGCAGATTTCCCTGTACCTGCAACTCGAGGCCAGCCCGACGGATGGCGAGGCGCTGCGCGAACAGATCAAGGGCATCCCGGGCGTGGCCGATGCCGAATACGTCGGTCGGGATCAGGCGCTGGAAGAGTTCCAGCAGCAGTCGGGCCTGGGCGAAGCGCTCAAGGAACTGCCGGAAAACCCGCTGCCTGGTGTGGTGCTGGTAACGCCGACTGAAGTCGACAAGCCGGCCCTTGAAGCATTAAGACAAAAACTTTCCGAACTGCCCAAGGTACAACAGGCGCAGCTTGATCTAGTCTGGGTCGAGCGTCTGGCAGCCATCCTCAAGCTGGGCGACCGATTTGTCTTCGGTCTGACCGTGCTTCTGGTTTCTGCATTACTTTTGGTGATAGGCAATACCATTCGTCTTCATATTGAAAACCGCCGCACAGAGATAGAAGTGATTAAACTCGTGGGCGGCACTGACAGCTATGTGCGCAGGCCCTTTCTCTATATGGGGGCGCTGTATGGTTTCGGTGCGGGGATTCTTTCCTGGGGCGTATTGGCGTTCGGCCTGGACTGGCTGAACGATGCGGTGGTCGGGTTGGCCGGGTTGTACGGCAGTGATTTCGCACTGGCCGGCGTACCGGTTGCCGACGGTCTGTCTCTCTTGCTTGGCGCGGTGCTGTTGGGTTATATCGGTGCATGGATTGCAGTCGCACGTCATCTCAGGGAGCTGGCGCCGAAGTAGAATCTTTTTTGCGCGTGATTGACCTTGCAGTTTCTAAGGGAACTTGTCTTGCGGTTTCCGGTCAATTTTCGCAGTGCCAATGGCACGAGTATGTAAGTGGGAGGTTTTTTCGTATGACCAATTCTTTGCAGCCTGCATATGCTCTGGTCCCGGGTGCGAACCTGGAGGCCTATGTGCACACCGTCAACAGCATTCCATTGCTGACGCCGGAGCAGGAGCGTGAACTGGCCGAGAGTCTCTATTATGAGCAGGATCTTGAGGCGGCTCGGCAGATGGTGCTCGCCCACCTGCGTTTTGTCGTACATATCGCCCGTAGCTATTCCGGCTACGGTCTGGCTCAGGCTGACCTGATCCAGGAAGGTAACGTCGGCCTGATGAAGGCCGTGAAGCGCTTCAACCCGGAAATGGGCGTGCGCCTGGTGTCCTTTGCCGTGCACTGGATCAAGGCTGAGATCCACGAATTCATCCTGCGTAACTGGCGGATCGTCAAAGTCGCGACCACCAAGGCCCAGCGCAAGCTGTTCTTCAACCTGCGCAGCCAGAAAAAACGCCTGGCCTGGCTGAACAACGAGGAAGTCCATCGTGTGGCGGAAAGCCTCGGGGTCGAGCCGCGGGAAGTGCGCGAGATGGAAAGTCGCCTGACCGGTCACGACATGGCCTTCGACCCGGCTGCTGAAGCCGACGACGACAGCGCCTTCCAGTCGCCGGCCAACTATCTGGAAGACCACCGGTACGACCCGGCCCGTCAACTGGAAGATGCCGACTGGAGCGACAACTCCAACCACAACCTGCACGAAGCGCTGGAAGTGCTGGACGACCGTAGCCGCGACATCCTCTACCAGCGCTGGCTGGCAGAAGAAAAGTCCACGCTGCACGACCTGGCGCAGAAGTACAACGTGTCGGCCGAGCGTATCCGTCAGCTCGAGAAGAGCGCGATGAACAAGCTCAAGTTGTCGATCGCGGCGTAACCTGCGCGAAGGCAATAAAAAACGCCCCGATCATTGATCGGGGCGTTTTTGTTGGTGCCCATTTTTCAGTATCACCTTGGCCCCTGTGGGAGCGGGCTTGCCCGCGATGACGTTGTGTCAGCCAACAAATTGGTCGCTGATACACCCCTATCGCGGGCAAGCCCGCTCCCACAGGGGATTCAGTGTCCGAGAAAATCGTGATCGACTATTGTGACCAAGGCGCCCGGCGCGAATCATTGAGCCCCACCAGATAGCTATCGCCACCGAGCTGGCTCATCTGCCGCCGAATCCAGCCTGCACGCCGTGCCACATAAGCGGTCGGATGGCTGGCACTCCATACTCGCGGGTTCGGCAACACGGCGGCCAGCAAGCTCGATTGCTGGCGACTGAGACCTTTTGCGCTTGTACCAAAGTGATGCCTGGCCGCCGCCTCGGCGCCAAACACCCCGTCGTCCCATTCGACGCTGTTGAGATACACCTCAAGAATCCGCTGCTTGGGCCAGAACACTTCGATCAACCCGGTAAACCAGGCTTCCAGGCCTTTGCGCAGCCAGCTGCGGCCAGACCACAGGAACAGGTTTTTCGACACTTGCTGGCTGAGGGTGCTGGCGCCGCGAATCGAACCGCCCAGCTCGTTATGGGCCAGTGCCGCCTTGATCGCATTTACGTCGAACCCCCAGTGCTCGGGGAATTTCTGGTCTTCGCCAGCAATCACCGCGACTTTCAGGTCGTCGGAGATCTCCTCCCACGGCTTCCAGGTGCGCTGCAGGTCAATGGGCTCGCCGTCGAACCAGGATTCGATCTTGCGCTCGACCATCAGGGCCGTCCCCGGTGGGGGCACCACGCGGAAAATCAGCACCAGCAATACGCTGCCGCCCATGAACCAGAGCACGGCCTTGAGGAAACGACGGAAATAGATACGCAGCATAGAGATGGCTTGGCCGAACCCGTTGAGCGGGCCATTATACAGACCCTGTTGATCGAGACTGACTGGAGTTCTTCATGCTGCGTGGCTTTTTGATGCTGGCCGCTTTTTTCGGCTTCACCGGTGTCGGTCTTGGGGCGTTTGCCGCCCACGGTCTGAAAAACCGCCTGAGCGCCGAATACCTGGCGATTTTCCATACCGGCGTCACCTATCAGCTGGTGCATACCTTGGCTTTGCTAGGCGTGGCGTTGCTGGCTACACAGATTCCCGGTCGCCTCGTGACCTGGGCCGGCGCTTCGTTTGCCATCGGCATCGTGCTGTTCTCCGGCAGCCTGTACGTGCTGACGCTGACGGGTGTCAGCAAGCTGGGCATCGTCACCCCATTCGGTGGCCTGGCCTTCCTCGCAGGCTGGCTTTGCCTGGGTCTCGCCGCCTGGCGCCTGCCGCTGACCGCTTGACGCTTGTTGCTGACCTTTAGGTCACGATCGGGCTAGAATGCCAGCCCCAAAAAATGATGGCGGCATTCGACATGCGCATTCAGTTGAACGGCGAATCCTTTGAACTGCCCGACGGTGAAACCGTTGCGGCCCTGCTGACCCGTCTGGACCTGACCGGACGCCGGGTGGCGGTCGAACTCAATCTGGATATCGTCCCGCGCAGCCAGCACGCAGACACTGCGCTGAACGACGGCGACAATGTTGAAGTGGTGCACGCCATCGGCGGCGGCTAGCCCCGTGGCCCAAGGGCCGACAGAATTCTGCAAGACCCTCACCCCTACAGAGGATTCCCCATGAGCATCGTTCGTAGCGACAAGCCTTTCGTCCTGGCCGGTCGTACTTACCAGTCGCGTTTGCTGGTCGGTACCGGCAAGTACCGTGACATGGAAGAAACCCGCCTGGCCATCGAGGCCTCGGGTGCCGAGATCGTCACTTTCGCCGTGCGCCGCACCAACCTCGGCCAGAACGCGGGCGAACCGAACCTGCTGGATTTCCTCTCGCCGGATCGCTACACCTTCCTGCCGAACACCGCCGGTTGCTACGACGCTGTCGAGGCCGTGCGCACCTGCCGCCTGGCCCGTGAGCTGCTCGATGGCCACAACCTGGTGAAACTGGAAGTGCTGGCGGATCAGAAAACCCTGTTCCCCAACGTGATCGAAACCCTCAAGGCCGCCGAATCGCTGGTCAAGGAAGGCTTCGACGTGATGGTCTACACCAGTGATGACCCGATCATTGCCCGTCAGCTGGCGGAAATCGGCTGCATCGCGGTCATGCCGCTGGCCGGCCTGATCGGTTCGGGCCTGGGGATCTGCAACCCGTACAACCTGCAGATCATCCTCGAAGAAGCGAAAATCCCGGTGCTGGTGGATGCCGGTGTCGGCACAGCTTCCGACGCCACCATCTCCATGGAACTGGGCTGTGATGCGGTGCTGATGAACTCGGCCATCGCCCACGCCCAGCAGCCGATCATGATGGCTGAAGCCATGAAACACGCGATCGTCGCAGGCCGCCTGGCCTACCTCGCCGGCCGCATGCCGAAAAAACTCTATGCCAGCGCCTCTTCGCCGCTGGATGGTCTGATCAAGTAAGAGCCATTGATGACTGAATCGAACGACACGCCAATCCAGACGGAAGAAGGCGACGAGCGCCAACACCGCCGCATCAAGAGTTTCGTGATGCGCGCCGGGCGCATGACCGAAGGCCAGCAACGTGGCCTGGAGCAGGGCGCGCCGCTGTTCGTGCTGCCCTTGGCCGACGCGCCGGTGGATTTCGACCAGGTCTTCGGCCGCTCGGCCCCGCGTTCGCTGGAGATCGGCTTCGGCATGGGCCATTCGCTGCTGGAAATGGCTGCGGCTGCACCGGAGCAGGATTTCATCGGCGTGGAGGTTCACCGTCCGGGAGTTGGCGCGCTGCTCAATGGCGTGTTGACCCAGGGTTTGACCAACCTGCGGGTCTACGATTGCGACGCCATCGAAGTGCTCAACCGCTGCGTGGCCGATAACAGCCTGGATCGCCTGATGCTGTTTTTCCCGGACCCATGGCACAAGAGCCGTCATCACAAGCGTCGTATCGTTCAGGCATCTTTCGCCGAACTGGTACGGAGCAAGTTGAAGGTCGGCGGTATCCTGCACATGGCCACCGACTGGGAACCGTACGCCGAATACATGCTGGAAGTGATGAACGTTGCCCCGGGTTACCGCAACCTCGCCGAAGACGGCAAGTGCGTACCACGCCCGGCCGAGCGCCCGATCACCAAGTTCGAACGCCGTGGCGAACGTCTTGGGCATGGCGTTTGGGATTTGAAGTTCGAAAAGCAGTCCTAAACCCTGTGCTGTAAACCTGTGGGAGCCAGCCTGCTGGCGATGGTGTGTCAGTCGACATCAATGTGTCTGACACACCATCGCCAGCAGGCTGGCTCCCACAGTTATTTTTGGTCACGCAAAAATCAGCGGCGGTCGGCGACTACGCCGATGAGCACCAGCACCACCAGCAACACTGGCGCCAGGCTGTAGTTGTTGAACTGGCTCAGGCCCTTGACGATCCATGGCGTGGCGTAGATCAACGCCGCACCGCTGCCGATCATGCACAGCAGCGACATCAACGGTACGCGCAAGGCGCCGGCGATGCTGCCCAGGCGTTGCTCGACCCAGCCCTTGAAATCCGCGCCGAACAACACCAGCAGGCAACCCACTAGGGCGAGGGCGATTTCCGAGAGGTTGCTGCGGCTCCAGCGAGACGCGGTGGCGAGCAGGTCGAGTACCAAATCCATTCGATTTCCTTATGTCAGAAATTTCTGCAGCAAGTCGTTGAGGAAGAGTTGTCCGCGCTCGGTAGCCGCCAGACGTGACGGTTCGACCTGCAACAGGCCGCTTTGTTCGGCTTCGCGACGGCTTTCGGCGAGGCTTTCCAGGGTCATGCCGGTGCGTTCCGGATACAGCCGAGCTTCGACACCGGCTGTCAGGCGCAGGGCGTTCATCAGGAACTCGAACGGCATTTCTTCATTGGTCAGCGCTTTTTCGCCAGCCTGGAAGTGCTTTTTCGGGTTCAGGTAGTCCTTCGGCAAGCGGGTCTTCCAGGTGCGGATAATGCGTCCGTCCGGATGGCTGAGCTTGCCGTGGGCACCGGCACCGATGCCGATGAAGTCGCCAAAGCTCCAGTAATTGAGGTTGTGTCGCGCCGGACGACCCGGTTGGGCATACGCCGAGACTTCATACTGGGCATAACCGTGTTCGGCCAAAAGCGCCTGCCCGGCTTCCTGAATGTCCCACAGGGTGTCGTCTTCCGGAAGCGTCGGCGGCTGGTTCCAGAATACGGTGTTCGGTTCCAGGGTCAGCTGATACCAGGACAGGTGGGTCGGCTTCAGGGCGATGGCCTGGCGCAAGTCGCTCAGGGCGTCTTCGAGCGACTGATCGGGCAAGCCGTGCATCAAGTCCAGGTTGAAGTTATCGAACCCCGCTTGACGGGCCATGCCGGCGGCGCGCACGGCCTCGTCACCGTTGTGGATGCGACCCAGGGCAGTGAGCTTTTCTTGCTGGAAACTCTGGATGCCAATCGACAGGCGATTGATGCCCAGTGCCCGGTAGGCGATGAACTTCTCTTGTTCGAAGGTCCCCGGATTGGCTTCCAGGGTGATCTCGATGTCGCTGGCGAAAGGAATGCGCTGCTCGACACCCTTGAGCAAGCGACCTAGCGCCTGGGCGCTGAACAGGCTGGGCGTGCCGCCGCCGAAGAAGATCGAGCTCAATTCGCGGCCGTAGACGGCGTGCAGGTCCTGATCGAGGTCAGCCAGCAACGCGTCGACATACTCTTCTTCCGGCAGCACGGGGCTGGCGGTGTGGGAGTTGAAGTCGCAATAAGGGCATTTGCGTACGCACCACGGGATGTGGATGTACAGCGCCAGGGGCGGCAGCACAGGCAGGGCGGCCCGAGGCGATTGTGCGGCGCCGCCGAAGATCAGCGGCGACGCGGAGGATTCACGGGTCATTTCAAGCCCAGACGCTGGCGCAGCAGATCCATTGCACGGGCGCGGTGACTGATCTGGTTCTTGTCGCCCGGGCTGAGCTCGGCGCTGGAGCAATCACGCTCCGGCACCCAGAACAGCGGGTCGTAGCCAAAACCGTGTTCGCCGCTGGCCTGGGTCAGGATGCGGCCGTGCCACAGGCCTTCGCAAAGAATCGGCAGCGGATCATCGGCGTGCCGCACCAGCGCCAGTACGCAGACGAACTGTGCGCCACGTTCGGCTTCGGGCACGTCCTTCAACACCTCGAGCAACTTGGCATTGTTCGCCGCATCGCCCTTGCCATCGGCATAACGTGCCGAGTAGATGCCCGGCGCACCGCCAAGGAAATCCACCGCCAACCCGGAATCGTCGGCCAGTGCCGGCAAGCCGGAAATGCGCGCGGCATTGCGGGCCTTGAGGATGGCGTTCTCGACGAACGACAGGCCGGTTTCTTCAGGCTCCACGCTGCTGAACTCGCCGATCGAGCGCAGTTGCACCGACTCGCCGAGCATGGCCTGGAGTTCCTTGAGTTTGCCGGCGTTATGGCTGGCGAGTACGAGTTGCGTGAAGTTGATCATTCGCCGGGGAAGAGCTCTTGGTTGAAGTTGATGGTGTTGATTTTGTCACCGGTCTGCACCTTGATGTCGAAGGTGCGGGTTTCCTGCTGTTCCACCGGGTATTGGGCGATGTAGTAGATCGCGCCTTGTTCGGTGATCTGGCGGAATTTCAGGTTGATGCTCTGGCTGGTCAGGTCTTTGACCGTACCACTGACCTGCGCCATCTGCGGCTTGCCATCCTTGATCACCGAAACGTTGATCACGCCCTGATTCTTGCTGCGTGTCAGTTCCGCGGCCTTGGCAATGTCGGGTGTCAGGAAGGTGGAGTTGAAGGTGTTGTAGTGCACCGTCGTGTCGCCAAAGACTTCCTTGCGATCACCTTTGATTGCATCAGCGGCCATGGCCGTGACGCTCAGGCAGGCGGTGAGTAGTAACAGCGCTAGACGACCCATGATCGTTCTCCTCGAAATAAGGTGTTCAGACCGCGACCTTGTGGTCTGCAAGCCCCGGGCTGCTGACGCGGTAAATGCCGATCTCACCTAACAGATTAGGCCATAGCTTGCTGGCCCACCCGTGTCGATGCTGTTGATCCACGGCCAGCCGATCAATGACCTTGGCTTCACGTTCGAGACACAAGGCTTCAAAGTCGGCGAAGGTGCAGAAGTGGATGTTCGGCGTGTTGTACCAGGTATACGGCAGGAACTCGGAAACCGGCATCCGGCCCTTGCTCGCCAGGTACCAGCGGCAGCGCCAGTGACCGAAATTCGGGAAGGTGATGATGCACTGGCGGCCGACCCGCAGCATTTCGTCGAGGATCTTGTCCGGGTAGTGCACCGCTTGCAGCGCCTGGGTCATGACCACGATGTCGAAACTGTTGCTGGCAAAGTTGCCCAGGCCCTTGTCCAGGTCCTGCTCGATGACGTTGATGCCCTTGGCCACGCATTCGGCGATGTTATCGGCGTCGTTTTCCAGGCCGTAGCCGGTGACCTGCTTGTTGTCGCGCAGCCAGGTCAGCAGTTCGCCGTTGCCGCAACCGAGGTCGAGCACGCGGCTGCCGGCGGGTATCCATTCCTGGATGATTTCCAGATCAGCTCTCATGGCTATCTCACAACGTAATGCGGTTCATGTAATTGCCGAACGCCTGCAAGTAGCGCGGGATCGGAATCAGGAAGGCGTCGTGGCCTTGCGGCGCGTCGATTTCCAGGTAGCAGACGTCCTTGCGCGCGGCCATCAGCGCGTCCACAAGTTCCCGCGAGCGGGCAGGGGAGAAGCGCCAGTCGGTGGTGAACGACATCACGCAGAACTTGGCGGTGGCGTTGGCGAAGGTTTTCGCCAGGTCATCGTCGAAGTTGGCCGCCGGGTCGAAGTAGTCCAGGGCCTTGGTCATCAGCAGGTAAGTGTTGGCGTCGAAACGCCCGGAGAACTCTTCACCCTGATAGCGCAGGTAGCTTTCGACCTGGAACTCGACGCTGTGGAAGTCGTAGTTGAGCTTCTCGCTTTTCAGGCCGCGACCGAATTTCTCACCCATGGAGTCGTCGGACAGGTAGGTGATGTGCCCGACCATCCGCGCCAGCATCAGCCCGCGCTTGGGGATCACGCTGTGTTCCTGGAACGAGCCGCCGTGGAATTCGGGGTCGGTGAGGATCGCCTGGCGCGCCACTTCGTTGAAGGCGATGTTCTGCGCCGACAGCTTGGGGGCCGAGGCGATGGCCAGGCAATGGCGGATGCGGTCTGGGTAAGTGATGCTCCATTGCATCGCCTGCATGCCACCCAGGCTGCCGCCGATCACCGCGGCAAACTGGGCGATGCCGAGGCGATCGGCCAGGCGCGCCTGGCTGTGCACCCAGTCTTCCACGGTCAATACCGGGAAATCGGCACCGAATGGCTTGCCGGTTTCCGGGTTGATACTGCTCGGGCCGGTAGAGCCGTTGCAGCCACCGAGATTGTTCAGGCTGACCACGAAGAACTTGCTGGTGTCGATGGGCTTGCCGGGCCCGATGCAGCTGTCCCACCAACCGGGTTTGCGGTCGTCGGGGCTGTGATAACCGGCGGCATGGTGGTGGCCGGACAAGGCGTGGCAGATCAGCACGGCGTTGCTCGCCGTGGCGTTCAGGGTGCCGTAGGTCTCGTAGATCAGGTCATAGGCCGGGAGCGAACGGCCGCAGGCCAACGCCAGGGGTTCGCTGAAGTGCGCCACTTGTGGCGTCACCAGACCAACAGAATCGGGGGGAAAGGCAGCTGGCATCGACCCTGCTCTCGTTGAAATGAGGCGTAAGTCTAAAGACCGGTGGGGTTAGCGGCAAGCAAAGGCCGGGCCTCATTTCATTCAGTCAGACCGAGGCGTGGCCTTCGCGGGCAAGCCTCGCTCCTACAGGTCCAGAGTCGTTCGCAAATCCGGGACCATCACAAACTCTGTAGGAGCGAGCGGGCGGCGATCCGACTTGCCCGCGAAGAACGATGACGCGGTCTAGATCAGGCCGAACAGTTGTTTCGGCATCAACGCGTAGTAAGCCAGGCGCGGAATCAGCCAGCTCTGCAGCAATTGCAGCGCGATGAAGGCAAAGATCGGCGAGATGTCGAGGCCGCCCAGGTTCGGAATGATCCGGCGGAACGGCGCCAGTACCGGTTCAGTGATCTGCTGCACCAGCTCGGCGCCCGGGTTGTGGCTTCCCGGAGCGACCCAGGACAGGATCACACTGATGATCATCGCCCAGAACAGGATCTTCAGGAACAGCGCGAAGATGCCGATCAGCGCCCAAGGGGCCAGGAACAGCACATCGACCGAGTAGCCACTGAGCAGCAGGATGACCGCGAACAGCGCCATTTGCACGACCAGGGCCAGCACCAGCGAGGACATGTCCAGCCCGAACATGCTCGGGATCACCCGGCGCAGTGGCTTGAGCAGCGGTTGCGTGGCCTTGACGGCGAATTGGCAGAGCGGGTTGTAGAAGTTCGCCCGCACCAATTGCAGGATGAAACGCAGCAACACGATCAAAAGATACAGGCTGCCCAAGGTCTGGATCACAAAAATGGCAGCGTCATTGAGTCCGAGCATTGTCGATTCCTTATTAAGTGCTGATTAGCGACCGAGTTGCTCAGCCATCTCGGCCGAGCGGTGCGCGGCGGCGCCCAGGGCTTTTTCGACCAGTGCTTCGAAGCCATTGGCCTGGAACGATTTGATCGCGGCTTCGGTGGTGCCGGCGGGCGAAGTGACGCGGCGGCGCAGTTCGGCGGCGTCGACGTCGCTGGACACCGCCATGTGGGCGGCGCCCAAGGCGGTTTGCAAGGTCAGTTGGGCGGCGATGTCTGCCGGCAGGCCGAGTTTGACGCCGGCGGCGGTCATGGCTTCGATCAGCAGGAAAAAGTACGCAGGGCCGGAACCTGAAACGGCGGTGACCGCATCCAGTTGCTGTTCCTCGTCCAGCCACAGGGCAATGCCAACCGCCGATAGCAGCTCTTGAGCTTGCTGGCGTTGTTCAGCTGTCACCTGGGCGGTCGCGAACAGGCCGCTCACGCCCTGACGCAACAGCGCCGGCGTGTTGGGCATGCAGCGCACGATCGGCTGGGTGCCGAGCCAGTTGTTCATGCTGGCGCAGGTGATGCCAGCGGCGATCGACACCACCAGTTGCGAGGGCTTCAGGCTTGGGCGAATGGCTTCGCAAACAGTCTTCATCGCCTGGGGCTTGACCGCCAGCACGACCACATCGGCGCCTTCAATGGCCTGGGCATTGTCGGCGAATACTTCGATGCCATGTTCGGCGCTCACACGGGCGCGGGTTTCTTCGCCCGGATCGCTGGCGCGGATCTGCGCGGCTTCCAGACCTTTGGCCCGCAGGCCGCCGATCAAGCTGGCGGCCATGTTGCCGGCACCGATAAAGGCAATACGCGTCTTGCTCATGTCAGGTCCTTATCAATAAGTGGGATGGCCATATTTACGACTGGCTGTAGTCGCGGGCGCCAAACAGTGCGGTACCGATCCGCACCCAGGTGGCGCCCTGGGCGATGGCCGATTCGAGATCGTGGCTCATCCCCATGGAAAGTGTGTCGAGCGGCAGATTCAGGCTGGCCTGCAGGCTTTGCACGGCAGCGAAAGCGGCATCCTGGGCGGCACGATCTTCGGTCGGCTCGGGAATGGCCATCAGCCCGCGCAATTTCAGGCGCGGCAAGGCGCTGATGGCGTTGGCCAGGGCCGGCAGGTCCGCCGGGGTGCAGCCGGACTTGCTGGCTTCACCGCTGACGTTGACCTGGATGCAGATGTTCAAGGGCGGCAGATCGGCAGGGCGTTGTTCGGACAAGCGTTGCGCGATTTTCAGGCGGTCCACGGAATGCACCCAGGCGAAGTGCTCGGCGATTGCGCGAGTCTTGTTCGATTGAATGGGGCCGATGAAGTGCCAGATCAAGGGCAGGTCGCTCAGTTCAAGCTGCTTGCCCAGTGCTTCCTGCAGGTAGTTTTCGCCAAAGTCGCGCAGGCCCGCGGCATAGGCTTCACGCAGCGCCTGTGCGGGTTTGGTCTTGCTCACGGCCAGCAATTGGACGCTGTTTTCATCGCGGTGGGCGGCGAGGGCGGCGGCACGGATGCGTGAACCAACCTGTTCAATGTTGTCTGCTATCGTGGACATTCAAGAGGCGCCAGCGGTCTGAGGTTGGCGGCATTCTACTGGAATTGAGGGGTGCTATGGATATCACTGAGTTGCTGGCATTCAGCGCCAAACAAGGCGCATCCGACCTGCATTTGTCGGCAGGCCTGCCGCCGATGATTCGCGTCGATGGCGATGTGCGGCGCATCAACTTGCCGGCCCTGGACCACAAGGAAGTGCAGGCGCTGATCTACGACATCATGAACGACGCCCAGCGGGTCGCGTTCGAAAGGCACCTGGAAACCGACTTTTCCTTTGATGTGCCGGGTGTCGCGCGATTTCGGGTCAATGCCTTCAATCAGAGCCGAGGTGCCGGAGCGGTCTTTCGCACGATCCCGTCCAGGGTCCAGAGCATGGAAGAGTTGGGCATGGGCGAAGTGTTTCGCAAGATGACCGACGCGCCACGCGGCCTGGTCCTGGTGACAGGGCCGACGGGGTCCGGCAAGTCCACCACCCTGGCGGCGATGATCGATTACCTGAACAGCCATCGCCATCACCACATCCTCACAATCGAAGACCCTATCGAATTTGTCCACGAATCGCGCAAATGCCTGATCAATCAGCGTGAAGTCCACCGCGATACCCGCAGTTTCGCCACAGCCCTGCGTTCGGCCCTGCGCGAAGACCCGGACGTGATCCTGGTGGGGGAGATGCGTGACCTGGAAACCATCCGCCTGGCCTTGACCGCTGCCGAGACCGGCCACCTGGTGTTCGGCACGCTGCACACCACCTCGGCGGCAAAAACCATCGACCGGATCATCGACGTGTTTCCGGGGGACGAGAAGTCGATGGTGCGTTCGATGTTGTCCGAGTCGTTGCTGGCGGTGGTGTCCCAGACCCTGGTGAAGAAGATTGGGGGAGGTCGGGTCGCGGCCCACGAGATCATGCTCGGAACGTCGGCGATCCGTAACCTGATCCGGGAAGACAAGGTGGCACAAATGTACTCGTCGATTCAGGCGGGCGGGTCGCTGGGAATGCAGACGCTGGATATGGGCTTGAAGGAGTTGGTGACCAAGGGCCTGATCAGTCGCGAGCAGGCGCGGGAGAAGGCGCGGTCGCCGGATAACTTCTGAAGGGATTTAGAAACGCCATCGCGGGCAAGCCCGCTCCCACAGGATATAAGCGATCCTTGTGGGAGCGGGCTTGCCCGCGATGAGGCCACCACAAGCAATGAAAATTCCAGGTCAGGCCCGGAAACTCAGGTCAGCGCTGAACAACCTGCATCGCTTTCTGATCTTTCGGCAGAACCCGCTTGGCCACTACGTAGTGCTTTTCCCAGTACGGTTTCTTCAAGGTGTCGATGCTCACCGACTTGCCACGGCGTGGTGCGTGGATGAAGCGGTCGTTGCCCAGGTAGATGGCAACGTGATTGACTCGACGGCTCTTGATGTTGAAGAAAATCAGGTCGCCCGGTTTCAAATCGTTGCGATCGACTTTCTCGCCATGACCGCTGGCCATGGCATTGGAGGTACGTGGCAGGTCAAACGTGGCGTCGTTGAACGCGTATTTCACCAGGCCGCTGCAGTCGAAGCCTTTGCTCGGGCTGCTGCCGCCCCAGCGGTACGGCGTACCGAGGACGTTGACGGCGCGGCTCAGCACGTTGCTGCTTTCCCGGGTCGCCATCGGCGGCACCAGGCTGCTTTTGCTGACCAGCTCTGGAGCCAGTTTGAGCGATTTCTTGCTTTTGCTCGAAGGAGCAGCAGCATGGGATTTCTGGGTGTAACCATTAACGTTCGGAAGACGTTGCTCACGATTGGTGGCGTGGGCGGCCAGTGGCAATAATAGGCAAATGGTTAGCCATGTCTTGAAAAATGGACGCATTAGGCAGGGCTCGTATAAGTTAGCGCGAAACTTTATAACAGCTTTTTTTGGCATTCCGAGGCCGTTGGTCGATTCCATCTGGGTCTAACGGAACCAAATGAGCGGTAAATTGACGCAATTGTCTGACAGAAGTCAGGTGCCATAAGGGTTTGGCGGAAGGGACAGTATCAGTTGCCATACGTCGGCTGCTCGTAAAAAAGTCACAAAGATTTAAAGAATATTTATCTATCGTGTGAATCGAGGTCCTCCATGAACACCTATCAACCGCCCATCCCGCATCAAGACACCCACAGCAAAGTGATCGGTTACCTGCTGTGGATTTTCGGATTTACCGGTGCTCACCGCTTTTATTACGGCAAGCCGGTGACCGGGACGATCTGGTTTTTCACCTTCGGTTTGCTGGGGATCGGCTGGTTGATCGACCTGTTCCTGATCCCGGCCATGGACCGTGAAGCGGACCTGCGATTTACCGCTGGCCCCATCGAATACAACGTGGCGTGGATCCTGCTGACGTTTCTCGGGGTGTTCGGTGTGCACCGGATGTATCAGGGGAAGTGGATCAGCGGGTTGCTATACTTGGTGACGGGTGGGTTGTTCTTTCTGGGGGTGTTGTATGACTTCTGGACGTTGAACGATCAGGTATCGGTTCGCAACGCTCAGAATAGAAGCGCCTTCTAGGACGTCATCGCTGGCAAGCCAGCTCCCACAGGATTTAGGTGATCCCTGTGGGAGCTGGCTTGCCAGCGATTGGGACGACGCGGTTTTATGCCTGGTGGCTGATCCGGCCGTCTACCAGTGTATAGCGCACCACGCCCGGCAAGCTGTGACCCAGGAACGGGCAGTTCTCGCCTTTGGACAGCCAGGTCTCACCGGCCACGGTCGAGGCCGCCGGGTCGAACAGCACGATATCCGCCGCGCCACCCACCGCCAGCTTGCCCGCCGGCAGGCGCAAGGCCTCGGCAGGGCCGGCGCTGAGTCTCGCTAGCAGTGTTGGCAGGTCGAGCAAGCCGTCTTCAACCAAGGTCATCGCCAGCGGCAGCAGCAGTTCAACACTGCTGATGCCAGGCTCGGTAGCCCCGAACGGCGCCAGTTTGGCGTCCCGCTCGTGGGGTTGGTGATGGCTGGAAATGGCTGAAACCACACCAGACTTAACGGCGGCACGCAAACCCTCACGGTCGGCGCGGGTGCGCAGCGGTGGCTGCACGTGATAGAGGCTGCTGAAATCGATCAGCGCTTCGTCGGTCAGAATCAACTGGTACAGGGCGACATCCGCCGTGACCTTCAGGCCACGCTGCTGGGCCTGGGCGATCAGGGCTACACCCCGCGCGCTGGTGAGCTGGCTGAAGTGCGCGCGCACGCCGGTTTGTTCAACCAGCAGCAGATCCCGGGCCAGGGCCACGGTTTCGGCGGTTTCCGGAATGCCCGGCAAGCCGAGGAAGCTCGCGGTCGGTCCTTCGTGGGCCAAGCCGCCTTCCGCCAGGTCGTGGTCCTGGGAGTTGAAGATCACCGTGAGGTCGAAGGTGGCCGCGTAATCCAGCGCCCGGCACAGGGTGCGGGTGTTGCGGAAACTCTCCAGGCCGTTGCCGAAGGCCACGCAACCGGCATCGCGCAAGGCAACCAGCTCTGCAAGCTGCTCGCCGTCCAGGCCTTTGCTCAGTGCGCCGATCGGGAACACTTTGGCGTTACCGGCTTCGCGGGCGCGGTCGAGGATCAGCTCGGCCACTGCCGAGGTGTCCAGTACCGGTTTGGTTTTTGGTGGGCAGCACAGGCTGGTCACGCCACCGGCAGCAGCGGCGCGGGTTTCGCTGACAATCGAACCTTTACGGCTGTAGCCCGGTTCGCGCAGGGCGACGTTAAGGTCGACCAGGCCAGGGGCGGCCACCAGGCCTGCGGCATCGATGGTGTCGACGGCGACAAAACCGGCTGGCGCAGCGCCAAGGGCGACGATCTTGCAGGCTTCAATGTGGATATCGGTGACTTGATCCAGGCCGCTGGCCGGATCGATGACGCGGGCGCCAAGAATGCTGAGCTTCACTGAACGTTCTCCTGCTCGAATTGGCGTTGCGCTGTCTGACCGCTCATGGCCATGGACAAGACGGCCATGCGAATCGCGATGCCGTAGGTCACCTGGTTGAGGATCACCGAGTGCGGGCCGTCAGCCACTGCAGATTCGATTTCCACACCCCGGTTGATCGGCCCCGGGTGCATGACGATGGCATCCGGCTTGGCGCCGGCCAGGCGCGCGGTGGTCAGGCCGAACAGGCGGTAGAACTCGCCCTCGCTCGGCAGCAGGCCGCCGGTCATGCGCTCACGCTGCAGGCGCAGCATGATCACCACGTCGACGTCTTTCAGGCCTTCGGTCATGTCGGTGTAGACCTTCACGCCGTATTGCTCGATGCCGATCGGCAGCAGGGTCTTCGGCGCGATCACGCGGATGTCCGGGCAACCCAGGGTTTTCAGGGCCAGCATGTTCGAGCGCGCTACCCGCGAGTGCAGGATGTCGCCGACGATGGCCACCGAAAGGTTTTCGAAGCCGCCCTTGTGCCGGCGGATGGTCAGCATGTCGAGCATGCCCTGGGTCGGGTGGGCGTGACGGCCGTCGCCGCCGTTGATGATCGCCACTTGTGGGCAAACATGTTCGGCGATGAAGTGTGCGGCGCCGGAATCACCATGGCGTACGACGAACATGTCGGCGGCCATGGCTTCCAGGTTGCGCAGGGTGTCGAGCAGGGTTTCCCCCTTGCTCGCCGACGATGTCGACACGTTCAGGGTGATCACGTCCGCCGACAGCCGCTGGGCCGCCAGTTCGAAGGTGGTGCGGGTGCGGGTGGAGTTTTCGAAGAATACGTTGCACACGGTCTTGCCGCGCAGCAACGGGACTTTCTTCACCGCCCGGGCGCCGACTTCGAGGAACGAGTCGGCGGTGTCGAGGATTTCCGTCAGCAGCTCACGGCGCAAACCGTCGAGCGAGAGGAAGTGGCGCAGCTGGCCCTGGTCATTGAGCTGCAGCGGGCGCTTGGTATCTGGAGGCGTCATCGCGAGGGGGACTCTCAATAGGGCGAATTAAAGGGCGAGGTCTTGCAGTTCGAGCTTGAGTTCCGGCCCCGACAGTTTCACCCGCTCGTGGGCTGCCAGGGACAGGGTCGCACCCAGTACGTTCGGGCGGATCGGCAGTTCTCCGGCGTCCAGGTCCAGCAGGCATACCAGCGTCACGCTGGCCGGGCGACCATAGTCGAAGAGTTCGTTCATGGCGGCGCGGATGGTCCGCCCGCTCATCAGAACGTCGTCGATCAGCACCAGGTGCTGGCCTTCAATCTCGAACGGCAGGGCCGACGGGCGCACTTGCGGGTGCAGGCCGTTCTGGCTGAAGTCGTCGCGGTAGAAGGAAACGTCGAGTGTGCCAAGAGGTTCAGCGCTGCCCAGCTCTTTGAGCAGGGCCTGGGCAACCCACACGCCACCGGTACGAATGCCGATGTAGCGCGGTTCGCTGATGCCACGGTGTTCCAGGTGTGCCTTGAGACGGATCGCCATCTGGCTGATCAGTTCGGCGGGATTGGGCAGGCTCATGGTTGCTCCTTCTTGGGCCCGAGCCGGGTCGTTGCCGCAGGTGGCTCGGGTTGTAGCTAAAAGAGACGGGTGACGGCTCTTCAGGATTAGGATTGGAACAGCGCGCTGTTCTCGTCGAGCCAGCCTTGCAGCAGCAGGGCGGCGGCGATGGCATCCACCGGGTTGTCGCGGTAGCTGCCTTTCTGCCCGCCCCGGGCCAGGCGTTCGCCCTTGGCCTCGAAGGTGGTCAGGCGTTCATCGTGGGTGTAGAAGGGCAGGTTGAAGCGACCGTTCAGGCGCCGGGCGAATTTTTCCGCGCGGGCGCACATGTCGCTGGGCGTGCCGTCCATGTTCAGCGGCAGGCCGACCACCACGGCGTCGGGTTTCCACTCCTTGATCAGCGCTTCGACCTGATCCCAGTCGGGAATACCGTTTTGTGCCTTCAAGGTGCACAGCTCGCGGGCCTGGCCGGTGATGACCTGGCCAACCGCAACGCCGATCTGTTTGGTGCCGTAGTCGAATCCCAGAATCAACCGCAGGGCCATCAGGCGTGCCCCGCCTGGCTGGTGAGCAGGCTGAGGTTGACGCCCAGGTGCTTGGCCGCCGCTTCCAGGCGCAGCTCGCTGCTGGTGTTGAACAGGATGTCGGCGTCGTACGGGCAAGTCAGCCACGCGTTCTGAGCCAGTTCGGCCTCCAGTTGCCCGGCTTCCCAACCGGCATAACCCAAGGTGATCACGCTTTTCGCCGGGCCGACGCCATCGGCGATGGCGAACAGCACGTCCTGGGAGGTCGACAAGGACAGTTCGCCTTCCAGATCAACGGTCGCCTGGAAACTCTGGCCCTTGGGGTGCAGGACAAAGCCGCGATCGGTCTGTACCGGACCGCCGATGAAAATCGGCACGTGCTGGCAGAGCGCTGGCGGCTCGATGTCCGGGCGCAATTGCTCGAGGATATCGGCCAGGTTCAGGTCCTGCGGACGGTTGACCACCAGCCCCATGGCACCATTGGCCGTGTGCTCGACGATGTAGGTCAAGGTGTGCGCAAAGTTCGGGTCGACCATGTGAGGCATGGCGATCAGGAAGTGATGCTTGAGGTAGCTGGGGCTGACGTTTTTCATGAACGCTAGTGTGGCGTTGGAGGGACGAACTGACAAGCCGGGGATGCCGCAATTTGGCAGGCTTCATCGATCCAATGTGGGAGCGAGCCTGCTCGCGATGACGGCGGCACATTCAAAATTGATGTGTCAGACAGACCGCTATCGCGAGCAGGCTCGCTCCTACAGGGGGATTTGTGGTGGTCAGTTGCTGGAGAGGCGGTCGCCACGCGCAAATTTCCACGTGCGGATGATTTCCAGTCGATCGATGTCCGACAGGTCCCCGGTAAAGGGGGCAAACGGCGCTGCCAGGCGCACGATGCGCTGGGCCGCCTGATCCAGCAGCGGTTGCCCGGAGGACTCCAGTACCAGCACCTCATACAGCGAACCGTCGCGGTTGATCGAGACCATCAGGCGCAAGTTGCCGTAAATCTGCTTGCGCCGGGCTTCGTCGGGGTAATTGAGGTTACCGATGCGCTCGACCTTCTTACGCCATTCATCCTTATACCAGGCGCCCTTGTCGCGCATGGTCGAGGCGGCGCTCAAACGGTGGATGCGCGGGCGCTTGGCGTACAACTGTTGTTCCTGGGCCAGTTCGGCTTCGAGGCTGGCGATGTCGCTGGACAGTTGTTCGCTATCAAATGTGGGTGCCGCCACCGCAGGTTTGGTGACGGGCTTGGGCTCTTCGGTTTTCGCCGCGGCTTTCTTCGGCTTCGGCGCGACGGTGGTCACGGCCGCCTTGGGCGGGGCTTCCTGCTGTTCAGGCTTGGCCGCTGGCGGTGGTGTGACTTTCTGAACCTTGTTGTCCTGGAAGGGCGCGATCTCGGTGGTCTTGGGGATGGCCTTCTTGTCCAGGGTGCCGCTGCCTTGCTGATTTTCCTGGGCGAGGAAATCGGCCTTTTCCGGCTTCTTTTCGCTTTTGAAGGTGGCGAGGGTGATTTCCAGGGTTTTACTGATCTGCTTGGGCTCGACCATCGTGAAGCCGACACCCAGTAATAAGGCCAGGTGCACCAACGCCGCCAGAAACAGGGTAAATCCGAGGCGATCGGCCGGGCGCACGCCGTGGTGGGCGAGTTCGGGGGGCAGATCGGACGGGAGGGTCATGACAAGGAAACCAACATCACGTTTTCACAGGCCGCGCATGATAACGCAATGTTGGTTTGGCTTTTCAACGGGCCTTTAGCTTCTGATCGATGGCATCCATCAGCATGCCGCCAATATCGGTACCGAAGGCGTTATCGATTTCGCGGATGCAGGTCGGGCTGGTGACGTTGATTTCAGTCAGGTGCTCGCCGATCACATCGAGGCCGACAAACAACAGGCCTTTTTCGCGCAGGGTCGGGCCGACTTGTGCTGCGATCCAGCGATCCTTCTCGGTCAATGGACGGGCTTCGCCGCGGCCACCAGCGGCGAGGTTGCCACGGGTTTCACCGGCAGCGGGAATGCGTGCCAGGCAGTAGTCCACCGGCTCGCCGTCGATCATCAGGATGCGTTTGTCGCCATCGACGATGGCGGGCAGGTAGCCCTGGATCATGATTTGCTGCTGGCCGTGCAGGGTCAGGGTTTCGAGGATCACCGACAGGTTCGGGTGGCCGGCGGTGTGACGGAAGATCGAGGACCCGCCCATGCCGTCCAGCGGCTTGAGAATCACGTCGCCATGATGGTCGGCGAATTCGCGCAATACGTCAGGGCGACGGCTGACGATGGTCGGTGGCGTGCACTGCGGGAACAGCGTGGCGAACAGCTTTTCATTGCAGTCACGCAGGCTCTGCGGCTTGTTGACCACCAGCACGCCGGCGCTCTCGGCTTGTTCCAGCAAATAGGTGGAATAGACGAATTCCATGTCGAAGGGGGGGTCCTTGCGCATCAGGATCACGTCCAGGTCGCTCAGCAGGTTGTCCTGCTCGGCTTCCAGCTCGAACCATTTTTCCGGGTTGGCGAACACTTTCAATGGACGCATCCGCGCCCGTGCCTGACCCTCGGCCTGGTACAGGTCGCGTTGCTCCATGTAGAACAGTTCCCAGCCGCGTTTCTGTGCGGCCAGCAGCATGGCCAGCGAGCTATCCTTTTTATAGGAGATGCTGGCGATAGGATCCATGACAATCCCGACACGAACGCTCATGGGTTATTCCTCGAAATTTGGGGGCTTGGTAGCAATCAAAAAGTGGCGTCAGAGTGGCGCTGAGTGTGTTCCCGGTCAAGGAAAAACCACTGCCAGGGCCGGCCGATAGATTGGATTTGGAGACTGTGCTAAAAAGGCTGCCATGTTGTGCCGGCCCTTGAGCATCAAGGGTTTCGAGCCCTCGATGCCCTGCAGATGGACAAATAGATTCGTAAAGGCGACGGTAGAGCACCTATGGAAAAGCAACCCAGCGCCTTGAAGGTCATGGTGATCGACGATTCGAAGACGATTCGCCGCACCGCCGAAACACTGCTCAAGAATGTGGGTTGTGAGGTCATCACGGCCATCGACGGCTTCGATGCCCTGGCCAAGATCGCCGATCACCACCCCGGTATCATCTTTGTCGACATCATGATGCCGCGCCTGGATGGCTATCAGACCTGCGCATTGATCAAGAACAACAGTGCATTCAAGTCCACGCCAGTGATTATGCTGTCATCCAAGGACGGGCTGTTCGACAAGGCCAAGGGGCGCATCGTCGGCTCCGACCAGTTCCTGACCAAGCCTTTCAGCAAGGAAGAACTGCTGAACGCGATACAGGCCCATGTTCCGGGCTTTGCCGCTGTTTTGCCGCAGTAAGACACCTACAGTGACGCTCGGCCATTGGGCCCTGCGCCGACAAGAATGGGGAAGACCATGGCACGTATCCTGATCGTCGACGATTCGCCGACCGAAATGTACAAACTGACCGGCATGCTGGAAAAGCACGGTCATGAAGTATTGAAAGCCGAAAATGGCGCAGACGGCGTGGCCCTGGCCCGCCAGGAAAAACCCGACGCGGTGCTGATGGATATCGTCATGCCCGGGCTCAACGGTTTCCAGGCGACCCGCCAGTTGACCAAAGACCCGGAAACCGGACACATCCCGGTGATCATCATCACCACCAAGGATCAGGAAACCGACAAGGTCTGGGGCACGCGCCAAGGGGCCAAGGACTATCTGACCAAGCCGGTCGACGAAGACACCCTGATCAAGACCCTGAACAACGTGCTGGCCGGTTGATCACAGGGTCATGAGCGAATCACTGACCGCCTTCGAACTGCTGCTGCAGATCGACCGGCGCTGTCGCTTGCTGGCGGCGGACTTGCCGTCCCAGCCGACCCGCCAGGACAGCTGGAGCGGCATCGGTTTTCGCCTGGGCGAACACTGGTACGTCGCGCCCATGGGCGAAGTCGGTGAAGTGTTGCACGAACCGCGTTTTACCCTGGTACCGGGGGTCAAGTCTTGGGTCAAGGGCGTGGCCAATCTGCGCGGGCGTTTGTTGCCGATCATTGATTTGTGCGGCTTTCTTGGCCAGGAAATCTCGGCAGCACGCAAGCAGCGACGGGTGTTGGTGGTGGAGCATGAAGACGTGTTTGCCGGGCTGCTGGTCGATGAGGTCGTTGGTTTGCAGCACTTTGCCCGGGACAGTCTGCAGCCAATAGACGGCTTGGGCGGGCCGATCGCACCGTTCATCACCGGCCGGTTTCAACGCGAGCAGGGCTGGCAGGTGTTCAGCCTGTTTGCGCTGGCGCGGTCGCAGGGGTTCATGAGCGTCGCGGTATAAACACGGCATCGCTGATCTTGTAGGAGCGAGGCTTGCCCGCGAAGAACGATGACGCGGTATTCCTGTAAAACCGCAGCGCCTGCTTCGCGGGCAAGCCTCGCTCCTACAAGGGTAGGGGGGCATTGAGTGAATTGGGCAGGACAGGCGAAGACCGATGACAAAAGCAAAATCAGGCAAGCCCATGGAAGCGTCGCGCAGTCGGTCGCAGATCATCGCGCTGTTTATCGCACTGATTATCTTCATCATGTTGTTGTTCGCCAACTTCGCGTACCTCAACACCCAGGCCACTTACGACAAACAGTACATCGGCCACGCCGGTGAGTTGCGCGTGCTGTCCCAGCGCATTGCCAAGAATGCCACCGAAGCCGCTGCCGGCAAGGCGGCGGCGTTCAAGTTGCTCAGCGATGCGCGCAACGATTTTGCCCGGCGCTGGAGCTATCTGAAGAAAGGCGACCCCGCCACCGGCCTGCCACCGGCACCGGCCAGCGTGCGTCCGGAAATGCGCGCCGTACAACTGGACTGGGAACGCCTGCTGAAAAACACCGACGCCATTTTGTCCAGCGAACAGACGGTGTTGTCGCTGCATCAGGTCGCCGCGACCCTGGCCGAAACCGTGCCGCAGTTGCAGGTTGAATACGAAAAAGTGGTGGAAACCCTGCTGCAACGTGGCGCCCCGGCTGCGCAGGTGGCGATGGCCCAGCGTCAATCACTGCTGGCCGAGCGAATTTTAGGTGCGGTCAATACCGTACTGTCCGGCGACGAGAACTCACAGCAGGCCGCCGATGCGTTCGGCCGCGATGCGGCGCGCTTCGGCCAGGTGCTCAACGGCATGCTCCAGGGCAACGCGGCACTGCGGGTCAGCCAGGTCGAGGACCGCGACGCGCGCGCGCGGTTGATCGAGATTTCCGAGTTGTTCGAGTTCGTCTCCGGCTCCGTGGACGAAATCCTCGAAACCTCCCCTGAGCTGTTCAAGGTTCGTGAGTCGGCCACCAACATCTTCAGCCTGTCGCAAACCCTGCTCGATGAAGCTTCCCACCTGGCCAGCGGCTTCGAAAACCTCGCCGGGGGACGTGACACCGACACCATCGGCGGTTATGTCCTGGGCCTGGGGGCGTTGATGTCGATCATCCTCATCGGCCTGGTGATGGTGCGCGAAACCAATCGCCAGTTGCGCGAAACTGCCGAAAAGAACGAGCGCAACCAGAACGCGATCATGCGCCTGCTCGACGAAATCGAAGACCTGGCCGACGGCGACCTGACCGTGACCGCCACGGTGACTGAAGACTTCACCGGGACCATTGCCGATTCGATCAACTATTCCGTGGACCAACTGCGCGACCTGGTGGCAACGATCAACCTGACGGCCGGCCAGGTCGCTGCCGCTGTGCAGGAAACCCAGGCCACTGCGATGCACCTGGCGCAGGCCTCGGAACATCAGGCCCAGCAGATTTCCGAAGCCTCCACCGCGATCAACGACATGGCTGAGTCCATCGACCAGGTGTCGGCCAACGCCGCGGAATCCTCGGCGGTGGCCGAGCGTTCGGTGGAGATCGCCAACAAGGGCAACGAGGTGGTGCACAACACCATCCATGGCATGGACAACATCCGCGAACAGATTCAGGACACCGCCAAGCGAATCAAGCGCCTTGGCGAGTCTTCCCAGGAAATCGGCGATATTGTCAGCTTGATCGATGATATTGCCGACCAGACCAACATCCTCGCCCTCAATGCGGCGATCCAGGCATCCATGGCCGGTGATGCCGGGCGTGGTTTCGCGGTGGTCGCCGACGAGGTGCAGCGCCTGGCGGAACGCTCTTCGGCCGCCACGCGGCAGATCGAGACCCTGGTGCGGGCGATTCAGGCCGACACCAACGAAGCGGTGATTTCCATGGAACAGACCACCACCGAAGTGGTGCGTGGCGCGCGTCTGGCGCAGGATGCCGGTGTGGCCCTGGAAGAAATCGAAGGGGTATCCAAGACCCTGGCGGCGCTGATCCAGAGCATTTCCAACGCGGCGCAACAACAGACGTCGTCTGCCGGTCAGATTTCCCTGACGATGAACGTGATCCAGCAGATCACCTCGCAGACCTCGTCCGGCTCTACCGCCACTGCCGAGAGCATCGGCAACCTGGCAAAAATGGCCAGCCAGTTGCGGCGTTCGGTGTCCGGTTTCACCTTGCCGGCAACCCAGGCGCCGGTCGCGGACAAAGCTTGAACCGCCCCCGGGCACGGCTATCTTGATTGAAGTGGGGATTGGAGTGGTTATGGGTGATCGGCACGACTATGTGGCCCTCGAATGGGTCAAAGGCGAAATTGCCGAAACGCTGAAGCAGGCTCATCACGCGATCGAAACCCAGCTTGATGACCCGCAGGCGACGCACGCCCTGAGCGAATGCCTGGCGTGCATCCATCAGGTTCACGGCAGCCTGCAGATGGTCGAGTTCTACGGCGCGGCTTTGCTCGCCGAAGAAATGGAGCATCTGGTCACCGCCTTGCAACACAATCGCGTTCATCATCGCGACGAGGCGTTGCACCTGATGCTGCAAGCGCTGGGGCAGTTGCCGATCTACCTTGATCGTGTGCAAGGCGCCCGCCGTGATTTGCCTTTGGTAGTGTTGCCGCTGATCAACGACCTGCGCAGTGCCCGAGGCGAAAGCCTGTTGTCGGAAACCAGCCTGTTCAGCCCGCAGTTGCCAGACCTGGCTCCCCTCGATGAGGCGTCCCTGGCGCTGTTGGAACCGGCCGAACTGCCGAATGTGCTGCGCAAGTTGCGGCAGATGTTGCAGATGGCCCTGGTCGGTTTGTTGCGTGAGCAGGACGACGACACTCATTTGGGGTACATGGCCAAGGTCTTTACGCGCTTGGAAGGCTTGTCCGGTTCTGCGCCCCTGAGCCCGCTGTGGCAGGTTGCCTCGGCGCTGGTCGAAGGCATGCGCGCCGGCGTCATCGCCAACAGCCCGGCCTTGCGCAGCCTGTTCAAGGAGGCCGACAAAGAGCTCAAACGTCTGCTCGAACAGGGCATGCAGGGCATCAATCAGCCGCCGCCGCCCGAGCTGCTCAAGAGTTTGCTGTTCTATATTGCCAAGGCCGAACACCCCACCGGGCAGATGCTGACCATGAAAGATCGCTACGCACTGGACGATGCATTGCCTGACAGCGCGATGGTCGACGAAGAACGCGCAAGGCTGGCCGGTCCCGACCGCGACGCCATGCGCTCGGTACTGGCGGCATTGTGCGAAGAGCTGGTGCGGGTCAAGGAGCGCCTGGACCTGTTCGTGCGCAGCGACCGGCAACACACCTCGGACCTCGACAGCCTGTTGGCGCCCCTGCGGCAAATCGCCGACACCCTGGCGGTGCTGGGCTTTGGCCAGCCACGCAAGGTCATCATCGATCAACTGGCGGTGGTGCTGAGCCTGGCCCAGGGCCAACGCGCCCCCGATGACGCAATCCTCATGGACGTGGCCGGAGCCTTGCTTTACGTCGAGGCGACGCTGGCCGGCATGGTCGGCACCGTAGAGCCTGAAAGCCAGGAAGACAGTCGCCTGCCCACCACCGACCTGACGCAGATCCACCAGATCGTCATCAAGGAAGCGCGCATCTGCCTGCAGCAGGCCAAGGACATGATCGTCGACTACATCGATGCCGATTGGGACCGACAGCACCTGCAGGCACTGCCGGCCTTGCTGACCCAGGTGCGCGGTGCCCTGGCGATGATTCCGTTGAGCCGGGCGGCGGGCCTGATCGAAACCTGCAATCATTTCATCCGCGAGCACTTGCTGCTCGATCCGGATCAGCCAGGCTGGCAGGCGCTGGACAGCCTGGCCGACGTCATCACCAGCATCGAGTATTACCTTGAGCGCCTCAGCGACGACCCGGAAGCGCCCGGTGAACACCTGCTCGACGTGGCGCAACGAAGCCTGGCGGCACTCGGGTTTTTCCCCAGTGAACGTCAGGTACCGGTGCTTGCGGATGTCTTGAGCCCCGGTGAAGCCCAGGCCCTGCGGCAACAGCAGGAGCGGGATGCCCCGGCCGTCGCCCAGGCCCTGGCCGATGTGCTGGCCAGCCCGGTCTCGGCCCTGAACCCGCCCGCGCTCGACACCCCGGATAGCCTGCTGCCGCCGCCTTCGGGCGAAGATCCGGTGGACGAGGAATTGCGCGAAGTGTTCCTCGAGGAAGCCGATGAAGTGCTGGAGGTCATTCGCGAGTATTTGCCACGCTGGTCGGCGGATCCCGCCAACCGCTTGGCCCTGAGTGAACTGCGCCGCGCTTTCCACACCCTCAAGGGCAGTGGCCGGATGGTGCGCGCCCTGGTGCTCGGTGAACTGGCCTGGGCCCTGGAAAACCTGCTCAACCGCGTACTGGAACACAGCGTGGAGCCTGGCGCTCAAGTGCAGCAGCTGCTCGGCGATGTGCTCGATCTGCTGCCGGAACTGGTGGCCGAATACGCCGCCGATGCCCAGCGTCAGCGCAACGATGTCGACCAGTTGGCGGCGCGTGCCCACGCCCTGGCCAAAGGCGAGATCCCGGCAGAGGACGAGGACACCCAGGACGTCGCGGCCCTCGACCCGCTGTTGCTGGAAATCTTCCGCAAGGAAGCCGAAACCCATTTGAGCTGTCTCAACCGCTTTCTCGACCAGGCCGCCGAACACCTGCCGCTGCAGGCCAGCGATGAGCTGCAGCGCGCCTTGCACACGCTCAAGGGCAGTGCGTCGATGGCGGGGGTCCTGCCGATTGCCGAGCTGGCGACGCCGCTGGATCAGCTGGCCCGGGAATACAAGGCTCACCTGATCGCCCTCGATTTGGACGAAGTCGAAGTGCTGCTGGAGGCCGAAGGCTTGTTCCGTCTTGGCTTGCGCCAGCTCAAGACCGATCCGCTGGCCGAAATCCCCGGCTCCCGGGCCTTGATCGAACGTGCCAGGGCGCTGCTCGACGAGCGCCTGCAAAGCCATTTGAGCTCGCCCAGCAGTGGCCTGAGGGTCAAGCGCGACCCGCAGCTGATCACCAACTTCCTGGCCCAGGGCATGGACATCCTGTTGGACGCCGAAAGCCTGTTGCAACGTTGGCAGCAGCACCCAGGCGAGCGCCAGGAACTCAGTGCACTGCTGGATGAATTGACCACCCTCGGCGAAGGCGCGCACCTGGCCGACCTGCACCCGGTGGATGAGCTTTGCGAAGCCTTGCTCGACCTCTACGGTGCGGTGGAAGAGAGCAGCCTGGCGGTCAGCGAAGCGTTTTTCCATGAGGCACAAAGTGCCCACGAAGCGCTGATCAACATGCTCGACGAGCTGGCGGCCGGCCAGGAAGTCAGTCCGCGCCCGGAGCGGGTTCGGGCCTTGCACGGCTTGCTCGACCAGAGCCTGGACCCTTCGGCCATGGGCCTGATCCGCAGCGACGGCAGCCGCACCTTGAGCATCCGCGAGCTGGGCGACGCCACCGCCGAACTCGAGCGCACGCTCCCCCCTGTAGGAGCGAGCCTGCTCGCGATGGACGATAACGATGACGCGCTTTCATCGGATAAATGCGGTGCCTTTGAATCCTTCGCCGGCAAGCCGGCTCCTACAAAGGACCGCGCAGCCGAGCTGGACGACGACATCGTTTCGATCTTCCTCGAAGAAGCTGAAGATATCCTCGACAGCGCCAACCATTCGCTGCAACGCTGGGTCAGTGAACCGCATAACCCCGCGCCGCTGTCCTCGTTGCAGCGCGATCTGCACACCCTCAAAGGTGGCGCGCGGATGGCCGAGGTCGAGCCGGTCGGCGACCTGGCCCAGGAACTGGAAAACCTCTATGAAGGCCTGGCGGACCGCCGTTACAGCCACAGCGAAGGGCTGGTGCAGTTGCTGCAACAGAGCCATGACCGTCTGGCGCAGTTGCTTGAACAACTGCAAGACCAGCAAGCCCTGGGCGACCCCGGGGAACTGATCGAAGCGATTCGCGCGTTCAGGCAAGGCCACGCGGGTAACGCCGAGGTGATCGAAGCAGCGGCCGGCAACGACTCGGCCCACCATGACGGCGAGTTGCTGGATATTTTCCTTGAGGAAGGTTTCGACATCATCGAAAGCTCCGGCGCGGCGCTGCTGCGCTGGCAGGCCGAGCCGTCGAGCCGTCAGGAAATGGAAACCCTGCTGCGCGACCTGCACACCCTCAAGGGCGGTGCGCGCATGGTGGAAATCGCGCCGATTGGCGATCTGGCCCATGAGCTGGAATTTCTCTACGAGGGTTTATCCACCGGCGCGCTGCAACCCACGGCGGCGTTGTTCGAACTGTTGCAGCGCAGCCATGACCGACTGGCCCAGATGCTCGACGCGGCGCGCGCCGGTGAGCCGTTGCCGCCGGCCGATCGGCTGATCGATGCCATCCAGAACTTCAGTCACCCGGTGCAGCCTGATTCACCGGTGCCGCTCACCGTGCCCGTTTCGGCGAAAACCGAGACGCCACTGCTGCAACCCGATGCCGGGGCGGACATGGTCAAGGTCTCGGCCGAACTGCTCGACGACCTGGTCAACCTGGCCGCCGAAACCTCGATCTTTCGCGGTCGCATCGAGCAGCAGGTCAACGACGCGCAGGTGGCGCTCAACGAGATGGAAACCACCATCGAGCGCATGCGCGACCAGTTGCGCCGGCTCGACACCGAAACCCAGGGCAGGATCCTCAGCCGCCAGCAAGTCGACGCCGAGCGCCTGGGTTACGAAGAGTTCGACCCGCTGGAAATGGACCGCCACTCGCAATTGCAACAACTGTCGCGGGCCCTGTTCGAATCCGCCTCCGACTTGCTTGACCTCAAGGAAACCCTCGACCGGCGCACCCTGGACGCGGAAAACCTGTTGCAACAGCAGGGCCGCATCAACACCGAATTGCAGGAAGGCCTGATGCGTACGCGCATGGTGCCGTTCGAGCGGATGTTGCCGCGCTTGAAGCGCATCGTCCGCCAGGTGGCCAGTGAGCTGGGCAAGGACGTCGAGTTCATCGTCGGCAACGCCGAAGGCGAAATGGATCGCAATGTGCTCGAACGCATGGCGGCGCCTTTGGAGCATATGTTGCGCAATGCCGTCGACCACGGCCTGGAAGCCGCCCCTGTACGGGTGGCGGCGGGCAAGCCGGCGCAAGGGCGGATCACCCTGGACCTGTTGCGCGAAGGCGGCGACATCATTTTCGATATTCGCGACGACGGTGCCGGCGTGCCACTGGAAGCGGTGCGGCGCAAGGCGATCAAGCGCGGGCTGCTCGACCCGCACAGCGTCATCAGCGACCACGACGTGCTGCAATTCATCCTGCAACCGGGGTTTTCCACGGCCGAGAAAATCACCCAGATCTCCGGGCGCGGTGTCGGCATGGACGTGGTGCACGAAGAAGTGCGACAGCTGGGCGGCACCATGAGCATCGACTCCGTGCCAGGGCAGGGCGTGCATTTTCGCATTCGCCTGCCGTTCACTGTGTCGGTCAACCGGGCGCTGATGGTGCAATGCGGGGAAGACCAATACGCGATTCCGCTGAACACCATCGATGGCATTGTCCGCGTATTGCCCAACGAGCTCGAGGGGCATTTTCGTCTTGATCCGCCGACTTATGAATACGCCGGGCAGCGCTATGAATTGTGTTACCTGGGTGAGCTGCTGAAAACCAGCCCACGTCCACGGCTGCTGGGTCAGGGCCTGCCGCTGCCGGTATTGCTGGTGCAATGCAACGAGCGTCACATTGCGGTGCAGGTCGATGCCATGGCGGGCACGCGTGAGATCGTGGTCAAGAGCCTCGGCCCGCAGTTTGCGGCGGTGCAAGGAGTGTCCGGGGCGACGATTCTGGGGGACGGCCGGGTGGTGCTGATCCTGGATCTGCTGGCGCCGGTTCGCGCCATGCAGGCCCGGGCACCGCAGCGTCCGGTGAGCCCCGAAGTCGAGGTCGAGCCGCAGCGGCCCTTGCTGGTGATGGTGGTCGACGACTCGGTCACCGTGCGCAAGGTCACCAGCCGTTTGCTCGAACGCCACGGCATGAACGTACTGACCGCCAAGGACGGTGTCGACGCCATGCTGCTGCTGGAAGAGCACAGCCCGGACCTGATGCTGCTGGACATCGAAATGCCGCGCATGGACGGCTTCGAAGTCGCGACCCAGGTACGCAAGGATGAGCGTCTGCGGCACCTGCCGATCATCATGATCACCTCGCGCACCGGCCAGAAACACCGCGATCGGGCCATGGCCATCGGCGTCAACGACTACCTTGGCAAGCCGTACCAGGAATCGGTATTGCTCGAAAGCATCGCCCTGTGGAGCAAGACCCATGCATGAGCGTCGCCACGAGCCGCGCGACAGCCACCTCACCGGCCTGCTGCTGCCCCTGGCCGACCGCAACCTGATCCTGCCCAACGTCGCAGTGGCGGAGCTGATCGACTACCAACCCGCGGCCTTCGACCTGGATTCACCGCCCTGGTACCTGGGACGGGTAGCGTGGCGCGACCGGCAGATACCGTTGCTCAACTTCGAGTCGGCCTGCGGGCAGAAAATCGTCATCGGCGAACGCGCGCGAATCGTCATTCTCAATGCGCTCGGTGGTCGACCTGGGCTGAAATTCATCGCGATTCTGGTCCAGGGGATTCCGCGTTCGTACAAGCTCGACAGTCAGTTGAGTTATGTGGATGTGCCGTTGTGCTCGCTGGAAAAAGCGGCGGTGCAGGTGGCGGATCAGGTGGCGAAGGTGCCGGATTTGTTGGCGTTGGAGGAGTTGTTGGTGGGTGCTGCGCTCGTCTGAAGGGCCCCTTCGCGGGCAAGCCTCGCTCCTACAAATTTTATGTCGTTCGCGAATATTGTGTATGACACGAAACCTGTAGGAGCGAGGCTTGCCCGCGAAGACGGCCTTCAATCCACCGAAAACCTGACTGCTAAACCTTGGCCTGAGCCAACGCCTCATGATGATCCAACGCCCGCTCCACCAACAAATGCACGCCATCGGCCATCCGGCTGAGCGCCAGGGCTACCGAGCGACGCGAGCCTTCCACATCGTCTGCCAGATCGGCCGCAATGGCACTGATGGACAGCAGGTCTTCTGAGGCATTGGCCAGAAGCGCTTCGGTGCCGATACCGGGAGAGACGGTGAAGAGCTGGAATTTTCGGCGCTTGGCCGGTTTTTCGTGAGGTGACGGGAAGTAATGAGAGAGGGCGCGGTCGGCGGCTTCTTTGAGTTTCTCGTCTTCGAAGGAAGCTTGGGAATCGGGATCGGTTTCCGGGGGATTGGGAGTTACTTTGAACATACTGATTCTCCATTGGATGAGTTTCAGCTGCACCATTCGGTTCCAAACGAATTAGGGTGGCAGCTGTACGCAGGTTGGAACCCGAGGTAAATGGAGAAAACCCGGTAGACCCGAAGGTCTCCCGCGCACAGCCGCCATAACGGAATGCACACATTCAAGGTGCGCAAGCATACGTTATGAATGGCGTTTTTTCGCCTTTTACACCTCGGGGTTCCAAACCCGGTCGCTGAATTTGCAGCGACACCCAAACGATAACGATCAGCACAAAAGCGCACCAGTCAGCGGGTTCCGGCATTGCTGTAGGCAGCGGTGTCAGGAGTTGTAGCCTTCCACCGTTTCTGCGGACAAATGTTTAAACACAAAACCCCATCGTCTGGCGAAGATGTCCAAAGGTTGAAGATTCCCAAAAAGGGACCTATCGTTCCCAATTTGGGACTCTTTGGTTGTCACTGTGCAAAACCTCTCTCTCAGCGAAGCCTTGTTCACGACCACTCAGCAAAAAGTGCTGGGCCTGTTGTTCGGCAAACCCGACCGAAGCTTTTACGCCAACGAGATCGCGCGCTGGGCTCAAGTGGGCAAAGGCAGCCTCATGCGCGAACTGGATCGCTTGCAACGGGCGGGGGTACTGACGATGTCCCGACAGGGCAACCAGACTCACTATCAAGCCAATCCCGATTGCCCGATCTATACAGAGCTCATGGGTATCACTCGCAAAACCTTCGGTATCGCACAGCCTTTGCGCGACGCCTTGCAGCCCTTCGCCGATCAGCTCGATTGGGCGTTTGTCTATGGGTCGATCGCCAAGGATCAGGCCAACGCATCCAGTGACATTGATCTCATGCTGATTGGTAAAGGGCTGCACTACAGTGAAGTGATGGAACGGCTCTTGCCCCTGGAAGAGCAACTGGGTCGCACCATTAACCCGACGCTCTACACCCCCGAAGACTGGGCAGCAAAGATAAAGGCTGAAAACAGCTTCGTCGTGCGGGTAGCGCAACAGGACAAGATCAATCTG
Organism: Pseudomonas sp. WJP1; assembly: GCF_028471945.1. NCBI lineage: Bacteria > Pseudomonadati > Pseudomonadota > Gammaproteobacteria > Pseudomonadales > Pseudomonadaceae > Pseudomonas > Pseudomonas sp. WJP1. The sequence continues at coordinate 6,621,972 of NZ_CP110128.1, read as the reverse complement.
ATGGGTGAGAGCCCTATGGAGTCCAAGGATGGGCAGCAACGAGAGTCTGGAGAATCTGGTACGTAGCGGTGGGTTGAAGGTCGAGCCGCCGGAACCGCTTCACCATTGAGAGCTGTGGGGGTGGTTGGCGTCTTCTCGGACAAGTCGGATCGCCGCCCGCGAAGGCGTCGGTACTGCCGCTGAAAAAGCACCAGTCCACGTCACTCCCAGGTTTTGTTCAGCTGACATGAGGTTCGCCTCTGGCCAGCACTTACCTATCAGTTCTACTAGTAGACACCTTCAGCAAAGGAGCCGAAGCTCAATGCCATCAGCAAGGAGCAGCAGGAGCCCTGCCAATGCCTTCCCAAAACAAAGAAGTACTCTGCACTTATCACTATGATCCGCTGGATTGTTTGATTGGCTTGAATTCAGCCAAGCAGGACACTCTTCAGCGCTTTTACTGCAAAAGCCGGTTGGCCACGGAGATTCAGGGCCTGATGCGCTGTTCAATCGTGCAGCAAGGTGATCAGTTATTGGCACAACAGAAACGTCTGGGCGACACACTCGAAACTGCTTTATTGGCCACTGATCAGCAGCGTTCCGTGATGTACACAGTCGGCAGATTTCCGCTTCCGATTGTGTACTCACCCTACGGTCATCTTCGCGCAGAAAGTGGTTTAACCAGTTTGCTGGGTTTTAATGGTGAGCGGCCGGATGCAATGACAGGGCATTATTTGTTGGGTAATGGGCATCGGGCGTTTAATCCAGTTTTGATGCGTTTTAATAGTCCGGATCGTTTAAGTCCGTTTGATAAGGGGGGGATTAATTCCTATTCCTATTGTTTGGGTGATCCGATAAATATGAGCGATCCAACGGGAAGGGCCGGGACCTGGTACTCATTTTTCACTAATAAGGTGATTGATCTGTGGAGCAAGACAGATTTTAGTACGGGGATATTTAAAGGATATGTTGAATATCGTCCAATTCAAAATGTATCGGAGAGTCTTAAAAATCCATTGTCCAAGGCCAGTCTTCAATATTTAGAGTGGAGGGCGGCTCCTCGTGATGTAATGAAAAAGTATAAGCCGCAGCCAGTAACTGATCTGGGTGATGCGGATTTAATAAATAATCATGCACGAAATATGAGGGTTGAGTTAGGGTCGGCTGAATCGAGTGTTGCCAACGAAGCTATATTGAGCCCAAGAGGTCTTGAGATAGAAACCTTTCAATTTTCTCACGGAATTGTAATTTCTGAATTGAAAGATTTGTTTGAACGCTCCCATGGAAATGTAGAAGCTATAATGCCAAGTTCCATAAAGCGCGTGGAATGGCGTAACACTGACCTAGATGCTCGTGAAGTTGTATTTATGCGCAATAGCATTCGAAAACGATAGATATCGAATCATTACGGTGACCGTAACAATCCACCACTCCGCTTGATTGATACCCCCACCTAACCCTCCTACTGTGACCCCCACGACAGCGAACCCGTGGAGTGGTCATGACAACAACAATATCCCCCGACTCGCGATGGACGCGGCGGCGCAGCGAAAAGCAGCGGCGCCTTGCGCAGGTGCGAGACCTGGCTGACGGTGTGGTGTTGCCCACCGACAAGATCGTGGCGGCGCTGGAGGCGTTGATCCTGCCGGGCGATCGCGTGGTGCTGGAGGGCAACAACCAGAAGCAGGCGGATTTTCTTTCCCGCTCCCTGGCCAAGGCCGATCCGGGCAAGCTGCATGACCTGCACATGATCATGCCCAGCGTCGGTCGTTCCGAGCACCTGGACCTGTTCGAGCGCGGCATTGCGCGCAAGCTCGACTTCTCCTTTGCCGGCACCCAGAGCCTGCGCATCAGCCAATTGCTCGAAGACGGCTTGCTGGAAATCGGCGCGATCCACACCTACATCGAGCTTTATGCGCGACTGGTGGTCGACCTGATTCCCAACGTGGTGCTCAGCGCCGGCTTCATGGCCGACCGCGCCGGTAACATCTACACCGGCCCCAGCACCGAAGACACGCCGGCGCTGATCGAACCGGCCGCCTTCAGCGACGGCATCGTCATCGTCCAGGTCAACCAGCTGGTCGACGACGTCACTGATTTGCCACGCGTTGACATCCCTGCCTCTTGGGTCGATTTCGTGGTGGTGGCCGACAAGCCTTTCTACATCGAGCCGCTGTTCACCCGTGACCCCCGGCACATCAAGCCGGTGCATGTGCTGATGGCGATGATGGCGATTCGCGGGATCTACGAAAAACACAACGTGCAGTCGCTCAACCACGGCATCGGCTTCAACACGGCCGCCATCGAGCTGATCCTGCCGACCTACGGCGAATCCCTTGGCCTCAAGGGCAAGATCTGCCGCAACTGGACCCTCAATCCCCATCCGACCCTGATCCCCGCGATTGAAAGCGGCTGGGTTGAAAGCGTGCATTGCTTCGGCACCGAGTTGGGCATGGAAAACTACATCGCCGCCCGTCCCGACGTGTTCTTCACCGGCCGAGACGGCTCCCTGCGCTCCAACCGGATGTTCAGCCAACTGGCCGGGCAATACGCGGTGGACCTGTTCATCGGCGCGACCCTGCAAGTCGACGGCGACGGCCATTCTTCCACTGTGACCCGTGGTCGCCTGGCCGGTTTTGGTGGGGCGCCGAACATGGGCCACGACCCCCGCGGTCGCCGCCACGGCACGCCAGCCTGGCTCGACATGCGCCACGCCGACGCGGCCGAGCCGATGCTCGAACGCGGCAAGAAACTGGTGGTGCAAATGGTCGAGACCTTCCAGGAAGGCGGCAAACCGACCTTCGTCGAGACTCTCGACGCGGTGGACGTGGCGAAGAAAAGCGGCATGCCACTGGCGCCGATCATGATCTACGGCGACGACGTCACCCACCTGCTGACCGAAGAAGGCATCGCCTATTTGTACAAGGCCCGAACGCTGGAAGAACGCCAGGCAATGATCGCCGCCGTCGCTGGCGTGACCGCCATTGGCCTGCGCCACAACCCGAAAGATACCGCGCGCATGCGCCGCGAAGGCTTGATCGCCTTGCCCGAAGACCTCGGCATTCGCCGTACCGACGCCACCCGCGAACTGCTCGCCGCCAAAAGCGTGGCCGACCTGGTGGAGTGGTCCGGTGGCCTCTACAACCCGCCCGCCAAGTTCAGGAGCTGGTAATGCACGCACTCAACCTGCAACCGAAAACCCTGAGCCTGGCCGAACGCCTGGCGGACCTGGCGGTGGACGCGCTGATCGACGAGGCGGACTTGTCGCCGAAACCGGCGCTGGTTGACCGTCGCGGTAATGGCGCTCACACCGATCTGCACCTGGGGCTGATGCACGCCTCGGCGCTGGCCCTGTGGCCGGCGTTCAAGGAAATGGCTGAAGCCGCTATCGACATTGGCGAAATCGGCTTGCCGTTGCGTGAAGCCATTGGCCGGATCGGTCGTGAAGGCGAACAAGCGATGCTCGCCACCACCAACGGTGTGAACACACATCGCGGTGCCATCTGGGCGCTGGGCCTGCTGGTCGCCGCTGTTGCGCTCGAGCCGCAATCTACCACCGCTGGCTCCATCGCCCTGCGCGCGGCACGCCTGGCCTTGCTCGAGGACCGTTATGCACCGCGTCCACTGAGTCACGGCGCGCAAGTCGCCCAACGCTACGGCGCACGCGGTGCTCGTGAGGAAGCACAACTCGGCTACCCGGCGGTGACACAACGCGCACTGCCGCAACTCAAGCGCAGCCGCGCCGCGGGCCATGGCGAACAGAACGCCCGGCTCGATGCGCTGCTGGCGATCATGACGAACCTGGCCGACACCTGCGTGCTCTACCGCGCCGGTGAGGAAGGCCTGAGCACCATGCAGCTCGGCGCCCAGGCCGTGCTCGACGCCGGTGGCAGTGCCAGCCTCGCCGGTCGCCGCCGACTGCATGAGCTGGACCAACAATTAATCGCGTTGAATGCCTCGCCCGGTGGCGCTGCCGACCTGCTCGCAGCCTGCCTGTTCATCGACCGCATCGAGTCCGGCGACGGCATCATCCAGGGAGCCTTTTGATGGAAACCTTATCCTTTGAATTCCCCGCCGGGCAGCCGCCACGCGGCCGCACGCTGGTGGGTTGTGTCGGTTCGGGCGATCTGGAAGTGCTGATCGAGCCAGGTCAGCCCGGCAAGCTGAGCATCACCGTGCAGACTTCGGTCAATGGCAGCGAACAACGCTGGCAGCACCTGTTCGCTCGGATGTTCGACGGTCAGGTCCCGCCGGCCATGGACATCGATATCCACGATTTCGGCGCCACTCCTGGCGTGGTACGCCTGCGCCTGGAACAGGGCTTCGAGGAGATCGGCCATGACTGACAGCGTAGCGCTTCTTAACAAACACAGCTTCGTTGAGCTCGGTGCCCGGCAGCGGGCGAAAGCCTTGCTTGATGCCGGTACCTTCCGCGAATTGCTCGATCCGTTTCAACGCATCATGTCGCCGTGGCTGGCGCGCCAGGGCGTGGTGCCTCAGGCGGACGACGGTGTGGTGATCGCCAAGGGCAGCCTCGCCGGTTTACCGGTGGTGATCGCCGCTATCGAAGGTGCATTCCAGGGCGGCAGTCTCGGTGAGGTCGGCGGGGCGAAAATCGCCGGCGCACTGGAGCTGGCTGCCGAGGACAACCGCAAGGGCATCCCGACCCGCGCCGTGCTGCTGTTGGAAACCGGTGGTGTGCGTTTGCAGGAAGCCAACCTCGGCTTGGCGGCGATTGCCGATATCCATGCGGCGATTGTCGATTTGCGTCAGTACCAACCGGTGGTGGGCGTCATCGCAGGCAGCGTCGGTTGCTTTGGCGGCATGTCGATTGCCGCGGGCTTGTGCAGCTACTTGTTGGTGACCCAGGAAGCTCGCCTGGGCCTGAACGGTCCGCAGGTGATCGAACAGGAGGCGGGGCTCGAGGAATACGACTCGCGGGATCGCCCCTTCATCTGGAGCCTGACCGGCGGCGAGCAACGCTTTGCCACGGGGCTGGTGGATCGCTACGCCGAGGATGACGTGGCGCAGATTCGCCAGCAGGTCGGCGAATTGCTCAAGCAAGGTTTGCCCGCGCAGCATCGCAGTGCCCAGGCCGAACTGTTTCTGCAACGGCTGGCGTGTCTGGATGCCGAACCGCAAATCGAACCGGCTACGGTTCGCGACCTGTATCAAGGAGAGCGCGCATGAGTTCGTATTCCCTGAGGGGCTTGAATTGGTTCAACGCCTTGAGCCGCGATGCCAGGCCGGTCGACGGTTTGCCAGCCTCGCTGAAAGTGGCTGATGGATGCGTGGGTGAACAACCCGCGCGGTTTATCGCCGTGGTGGCCGACCCCGACAACCGTTTCGTCCGCGCCCGCAACGGTGAAGTCGGGTTGCTCGAAGGCTGGGGACTGGCCAAGGCGGTGGATGACGTCATCGCGGCTGATCAGGACAAGGCGCAAAAACGCGCCTTGATCGCCATCGTCGATGTACCGAGCCAGGCCTACGGCCGCCGCGAAGAAGCGCTCGGCATCCATCAGGCGCTGGCCGGTGCCGCCGACAGTTATGCCCGCGCCCGTCTGGCAGGTCATGCCGTGATCGGTTTGCTGGTGGGCAAGGCCATGTCCGGGGCTTTTCTCGCTCATGGCTATCAGGCCAATCGGCTGATCGCCCTGCGTGATCCGGGCGTGATGGTGCACGCCATGGGCAAGGCCTCGGCGGCGCGGGTGACCTTGCGCAGTGTCGAAGAGCTGGAAACCCTGGCCGCCAGCGTGCCGCCGATGGCCTATGACATCGACAGCTATGCCAGTCTCGGCCTGCTCTGGGAAACCTTGTCGGTGCAGCAAATCGAACAGCCAACCACGGAGGATTTGGAGCGGGTGACCGAATGCCTGACTCAGGCGATTGCCGATGTCGCGCACAAGGGTACTGATCTGAGCGTTCGCCTTGGGGCCGCCAATCGGGCGGCCTCGAGCAAGGTCCGCCAGTTGCTGAGGGAGCAGTGGTGAGCCGTTTTCTGGCCCACGACCTGCTCTGGGGCATGACCCCTCGGCAGCTGCCCGTGGATGCGCCTGCCTGGGCGGTCGAGTCGATTGGCGCGGGGCAGCCGGTGGTGGTGCGGCGTGCGGAATCGGCGGCAGGGCAGGTGGCGGTTGGCGTGCGTGGGCGTTTGCGTGAGCAGCGTTATGGGACGTCGATGGCGATTGCGGCAGTAACCCGTCGTGTCAGCCCGGAAGCGCTTTGCCACGTCGATAGCCAGCGTGACTGGCCGGCGCTCGAGGCACTGGCTCAATTGCGCCCCGCACTCGACGCCTGCGCTTGGGTCTGGGGTGTCAGCGGCAGTGCCGGTTTCGAGTTGGCCAGCGGCTTTGCAGCCCTGCATGAGGCCAGTGATCTGGATCTGATCCTGCGCACGCTGCAACCTCTGACGCGTGATCAGGCCCGGGAGCTGGTGACGTTGCTCGATACGGCGCCGTGTGTGGTGGACATGCAATTACAGACCTCGTTTGGCGCCGTCGCCCTGCGTGAATGGGCGGGGTCTTCCCCTCGGGTTCTGCTCAAGAAGGCAACGGGAGCCTGCCTGGTCATCGACCCATGGAACCCGCAGGAGCAGGCAGCGTGAGCAGCTTGCTGGTGTTCCCGGGACAGGGCGCGCAGCGGCCCGGCATGCTCCAGGGCTTGCCTCGGGAAACGCTGATCGAAGCCAGCGACCTGTTGGGTGAAGACGTTCGGTTGCTCGATTCTGCCCAGGCCTTGCAATCGACAAGGGCGGTGCAGCTCTGTCTGTTGATCGCGGGTGTGGCGGCTGCACGGCAGTTGTCATTGTCGGCGGACTACGTCGCGGGGCTTTCCATCGGTGCCTACCCGGCAGCGGTGGTAGCGGGTGCCTTGGGTTTCGGCGATGCGCTGCATCTGGTCAGCCTGCGCGGTGAGTTGATGCAGCAGGCGTATCCACAGGGTTACGGAATGACCGCGATCATCGGCCTGGAACTGGTTGTGGTGGAAGGCTTGCTGGCCCAGGTTCACAGCGTCGATACGCCGGTTTACCTGGCCAATATCAACGCCGATAACCAGGTGGTGATTGCCGGCAGTGACGCCGGGATGAAAGCGCTGGCCGAGCTGGCAAGGGCGCGTGGGGCAGGGATGGCCAAGCGTCTGGCCGTGAGTGTGCCGTCGCACTGCCCACTGCTGGACGTACCGGCGCAAACCCTGGCCGAAGCGTTCGCCAAGGTGACACTGCAAACGCCAAAGATTGGCTACCTGAGCGGCAGCCGCGCGCGCCCGGTGATCAAGGTTGACGCCTTGCGCGACGACCTGGCCTTCAACATGTGCCGCGTGGTGGATTGGCGCGGCACGGTACAAAGCGCCTACGAGCGTGGCGTACGTCTGCAGATCGAACTGCCGCCCGGTGCGGTGCTGACCGGGCTGGCGCGCCGGGTGTTCGAACAGGGCACCGTGATTGCTTTCGACGGTGCCCGGCTCGATACCCTGCAGGCGCTGTTGCGTGAGGAGGGAAGTCGCCACCCCTAGAGCAACCCTGAGGCTTCGAACAACAAGAACAACATTCGACGATGCACTTTGAGGACGACAACAATGATTATTTACGGTGTGGCGCTGCTCGCGATCTGTACGCTGGCAGGGGTGATCATGGGAGACATGCTCGGTGTCTTGCTGGGCGTCAAATCCAACGTCGGCGGGGTCGGGATCGCCATGATCCTGTTGATCTGCGCGCGGCTGTGGATGCAGAAACGCGGTGGCATGACCAAGGATTGCGAAATGGGCGTGGGCTTCTGGGGTGCCATGTACATTCCAGTGGTCGTGGCGATGGCCGCGCAACAGAACGTGGTCACGGCATTGCACGGCGGTCCGGTGGCGGTGCTGGCGGCGATCGGTTCGGTGGTGGTCTGCGGCTGCACCATTGCCTTGATCAGCCGGACCCACAAAGGCGAACCCTTGCCCGATGAACCGGCGGAAATCTCCCCCGTCGGCACACCTGTAGGAGGTCGCTGATATGTGGGATCTCATCGAGAAAGGCCTGGAACACAACGGCCTGGTCACTGCATTCGCCTTCGTCGGCGTGATCATGTGGGTGTCGGTCATCCTCTCCAAGCGCCTGACCTTCGGGCGCATCCATGGCTCGGCGATTGCCATCGTCATCGGCCTGGTGCTGGCCTGGGTCGGCGGCACCATGACCGGCGGGCAAAAAGGCCTGGCGGACCTGACTTTGTTCTCCGGCATCGGCCTGATGGGCGGCGCCATGCTGCGGGACTTCGCCATCGTCGCCACGGCGTTCGAAGTGCAGGCCACCGAAGCGCGCAAGGCCGGCTTGATCGGCGTGATCGCGCTGCTGCTGGGCACGGTGCTGCCGTTCATTGTCGGCGCCTGCATGGCCTGGGTATTCGGTTATCGCGATGCGGTGAGCATGACCACGATTGGCGCGGGTGCGGTGACCTACATCGTCGGGCCGGTGACCGGTGCGGCGATTGGCGCGACCTCGGACGTGATGGCGCTGTCGATTGCCACCGGGTTGATCAAGGCGATCCTGGTGATGGTCGGCACCCCGATGGCAGCACGCTGGATGGGCCTGGATAACCCGCGTTCGGCGATGGTGTTCGGTGGTTTGGCTGGCACGGTGAGCGGTGTGACGGCGGGGCTGGCGGCGACGGATCGGCGGTTGGTGCCTTATGGGGCTTTGACGGCGACTTTCCATACCGGGCTTGGCTGCCTGCTCGGGCCTTCGTTGCTGTACTTCATTGTTCGCGGGATTGTCGGCTGATCCGCTAGATAATTGTTGAATGTAGCGCCGTCTTCGCGAGCAAGCCCGCTCCCACATTTGATTGCATTCCAATGTGGGAGCGGGCTTGCTCGCGAAGGGCGCGACTCGGTTTCAAGCCTGGCGATTGGCGTACATCCGGCACTCCGCCAGCAACGCCAGCAAATTCGGATCGCGCTCCTTGGCCTTCAGGAACACCACGCCGATGTGCTGCTGCATCCGATACTTCTCCTGCAGCGGAATCAGCTTCACCCGATTCTCGTACACCGCCGCAATCCTGCCCGGCAGCAACGCATAACCGACGCCTGAGCTGACCATGCTCAGCAGGGTGAAGATGTCGTTGACCTGCATCGCCACCTTGGGTTCGAACCCCGCCTGACTGAACACCCGATTGCTGTCCTGATGCGTGGCAAAACCCTGGGTCAGGGTGATGAAGGTCTCTTCGCGGACTTCGGCGAGGTCGACTTCGCTTCTTTGCGCAAACTTCGAATCGGCCGGTGTTGCCAGGAAGATGTCGTCGGAAAACAGCTCGATATGCGCAAGGTCCGGGTCGTTGATGCTGTCGTCCAGGGACACCAGGATCGCATCGACCTCCATGTTCTTGAGCTTGTACAACAGGTCGAAATTCGAGCCGAGGATCAGGTCGATATTGAGCTCGGTGCGGCGGATCTTCAGGCCCATGATCAACTGCGGCACCGTCTTCACCGTCAGCGAATACAACGAGCCCAATTTGAAACGCTCGGCGGAAAACCCGGCGGCTTCGCGGGTCAGGCGCACGGTTTCCACGACATCCTGAATCAGTTTCTGCGCCCGTTCTTCCAGCACGTAGGCGCTTTCCAGTGGCGTGAGGTTGCGCCCCTCGTGCTTGAACAGCGGGCAGCGCAGGGCGCTTTCCAGGGAGTGGATCGCCCGATGTACGCTAACGTTACTGGTCTGCAATTCGGCCGCAGCGCGGGCCAGGTTGCCGGTGCGCATGAAGGCCAGGAACACCTCGAGTTTTTTCAGGGTCAACTCTTCATCGATCAACATGGGGTGGACTCTTTTTGGAATAACCCGATTGTGCACGTATGTGGGTGTCTGTAGGAGCGCACCCTATTGAGCTTTATCGATTTTCGAGGTGGGTAAGCGATGTATCACGGAGAAAGATTGAACGCCTGGACGCATCTGGTCGGAGCAGTGGCAGCCTTTGTCGGCGGTGTGTGGCTGATCGTGCTCGCCAGCCTTGACGGCAGTCCGTGGAAGATTGTCAGCATGGCGATCTATGCCTTTACCTTGCTGGTGCTGTACAGCGCATCGACCGTGTACCACAGCGTGCGCGGACGCAAGAAAGCGATCATGCAGAAGGTCGATCACTTTTCGATCTACCTGTTGATCGCCGGCAGCTACACGCCGTTCTGCCTGGTGACCTTGCGCGGGCCTTGGGGTTGGACCTTGTTCGGGATTGTCTGGGGGCTGGCGCTGATTGGCATACTGCAGGAGATCAAGCCGAGGTCGGAAGCGCGGATCCTGTCGATCGTGATCTACGCGGTGATGGGCTGGATCGTGTTGGTGGCGGTCAAGCCGCTGCTGGCGGCGCTTGGCAGTGCGGGGTTTGCGTGGCTGGCGTCGGGTGGGGTTTTGTATACCGTGGGGATTATCTTCTTTGCCCTGGATCATCGTTTGCGCCATGCCCACGGGGTCTGGCATTTGTTCGTGATCGCGGGGAGTTTGCTGCATTTTGTCGCGATTTTCTTTTATGTCCTTTAAACCGCGGTGCGGCCATTCGCGAGCAAGCCCGCTCCCACATTAGATCTCCATCGATCAATGTGGGAGCGGGCTTGCTCGCGAAGGCGGACTAGAAGTCGCCCCAAAGCTGTTGGGCAACCGCCAGTGCCACAACCGGCGCAGTCTCGGTGCGCAAAACTCGCGGACCCAGTCGGGCAGCGTGGAAGCCAGCCCCCTTCGCCTGATCTACTTCAGCATCCGACAGCCCACCCTCCGGGCCAATCAGGAACGCCAGCGTCGCAGGCTTGGCATGGCTGACCAAGGGCTCAGCCACCGGATGCAGCACCAGCTTCAGTTCAGCCTCAGTCTGCTTCAACCAATCGGCCAACAGCACCGGTGGATGAATCACCGGAACCCGTGAGCGTCCGCATTGTTCGCACGCGCTGATCGCCACCTGGCGCCAGTGCAGCAGGCGTTTGTCGGCGCGCTCGTCCTTTAGCCGCACTTCGCAGCGTTCACTGAAGATCGGCGTGATTTGCGTGACGCCCAGTTCAGTCGCTTTCTGGATCGCCCAGTCCATGCGCTCGCCACGGGACAAGCCTTGGCCGAGGTGGATTTGCAACGGCGATTCCACCTGGCCGGCAAACTGTTCATTGATCTGTACCACCACGCGTTTTTTGCCGACTTCCACCAGCGTGCCGCGAAATTCATGGCCGGAACCGTCGAACAGTTGCAACGCATCGCCCTCGGCCATGCGCAGCACGCGACCGATGTAATGGGCCTGGGCTTCGGGCAATTCGTGCTCGCCGGTGCTCAGGGGGGCGTCGATAAAGAAGCGGGACAGTCTCATGCGGGATCTCTGAAGAAATGTGAATCAGTGGAGTTGGTGTCGCCTTCATTCGCGAGCAAGCCCGCTCCCACAGGGTATACGCGGTCAACTGTGGGAGCGGGCTTGCTCGCGAAGACGCCGGCCCGGGCACCACTGAATTGTAATTAAGCGACTTAGCCCGGATCGCGGAAACCGGGATGGAAGTCCTTCGGCACCGCCACGCTGACGCTTTCGCGGGTGGCAATGTCGATGCCTTCACTGGCGACTTCGGCGAGGAAGTCGATCTGCTCCGGGGTAATCACATACGGCGGCAGGAAATACACCACGCTGCCCAGCGGCCGAAGCAGGGCACCACGCTCCAGTGCATGCTGGAACACCTTCAGGCCACGGCGTTCCTGCCATGGATAGGCTTCTTTGCTGGCCTTGTCCTTGACCATTTCGATGGCCAGCACCATGCCGGTCTGACGCACTTCGCTGACGTTCGGATGGTCGACCAGATGCGCAGTGGAGGAGGCCATGCGCTGCGCCAGGGCCTTGTTGTTTTCGATGACCTTGTCTTCTTCGAAGATATCCAGCGTTGCCAGGGCCGCCGCGCACGCCAGCGGGTTGCCCGTATAGCTGTGGGAATGCAGGAAGGCGCGCAGGGTCGGGTAATCGTCGTAGAAGGCGCTGTAGACCTCATCGGTGGTCAGGCACGCCGCCAGCGGCAGGTAGCCGCCGGTCAGGGCCTTGGACAGACAGAGGAAGTCCGGCCGGATGCCGGCCTGCTCACAGGCGAACATCGTGCCGGTACGGCCGAAGCCAACGGCGATTTCGTCGTGGATCAGGTGCACGCCATAGCGGTCGCAGGCTTCACGCAGCAGCTTGAGGTACACCGGGTGGTACATGCGCATGCCGCCGGCGCCTTGGATCAGCGGCTCGACGATCACGGCGGCGACGGTGTCATGGTTCTCGGCCAGGGTCTGTTCCATGGCGGCGAACATGTTGCGCGAGTGCTCTTCCCAGCTCATGCCCTCAGGGCGCAGGTAGCAATCGGGGCTCGGCACCTTGATGGTGTCGAGCAGCAGCGCCTTGTAGGTTTCGGTGAACAGCGGCACGTCACCCACCGACATCGCCGCCATGGTTTCGCCGTGGTAGCTGTTGGTCAGGGTGACGAAGCGCTTCTTGTTCGGTTGGCCGCGGTTGAGCCAGTAGTGAAAGCTCATTTTCAGCGCGACTTCGATGCAGGACGAACCGTTATCGGCGTAGAAGCACCGTGTCAGGCCCTCGGGCGTCATCTTCACCAGGCGCTCGGACAATTCGATCACCGGCTGATGGCTGAACCCGGCGAGGATCACGTGTTCCAGTTGATCGACCTGATCCTTGATGCGCTGGTTGATGCGCGGGTTGGCATGGCCGAACACGTTCACCCACCAGGAGCTCACCGCGTCGAGGTAGCGCTTGCCTTCGAAATCTTCCAGCCACACGCCTTCACCGCGCTTGATCGGGATCAGCGGCAGTTGTTCGTGATCTTTCATCTGGGTGCAGGGATGCCACAACACCGCGAGATCGCGTTGCATCCACTGGTTATTCAGGCCCATGTTCAGTCTCCTCGAGGCGGTCCGTGACATGCGCGGACATACAATCGCGCAAGCCTATGCAATGCGTGCCTCGGGAACAACCCATTGTGTCGATTGAGCTACTTTGTATAGGGCGGTAGACGTTGCTGGCGGGCGTCTGAAGGCTGACGTATCCTTCGCGGTTCTTGAGCCGCCTGGCTCGTAAAACCGCTATTTTTTCCTGAATTTCCGGAGTTCGCTGAATGTCTGTCGGTTGGCTGCGCGCCTGTGCGCTGGTGATGTTGGGGCTGTTCAGCGTGTCTGCGCTGGCCAAGGATAAAACCGCGATCGTGATCGGCGGCGGGGTCTCGGGCCTCACGGCTGCTTATGAGCTGCAGAACAAAGGCTGGCAGGTCACGCTGCTGGAAGCCAAGCCAAGCCTGGGTGGCCGCTCCGGCATGGCCACCAGCGAGTGGATCGGCAACGACAAGACCCAGCCAGTCCTGAACAAGTACGTCTCGACGTTCAAGCTGAGCACCACGCCAGCGCCGGAATTCGTGCGTACACCCAGCTACCTGATCGACGGCGTGTATTACACCGCTGCCGATCTTGCCACCAAGGACCCGACCACTGCCGAAGCGCTCAAGCGCTACGAAAAGACTGTGGATGACCTGGCGCGCTCGATCGAAGACCCGCTGAACCCGGCAGCCAACAACACGCTGCACGCCCTGGACCAGATCAACGTGTCCAATTGGCTTGATCGCCTGAGCCTGCCGCCGACTGCCCGTCAGTTGGTGAACCAGCAGATTCGTACCCGTTACGACGAACCTTCGCGTATCTCGCTGCTTTACTTCGCCCAGCAGAGCCGCGTTTACCGTGGTGTTTCCGACCGTGACCTGCGCGCTTCGCGTCTGGTCGGCGGCAGCCCGGTGCTGGCCCAGGCCTTCGTCAAGCAGCTGAAAACCATCAAGACCAGCTCCCCGGTCTCGTCCATTACCCAGGACAAGGATGGCGTCACCGTCAAGGTCGGCAGCGTTGGCTATCAGGCTGACTACGTGGTACTGGCCGTGCCTCTGCGTGCCCTGAACAAGATCCAGATGACCCCGGCACTGGATGCCCAGCACTTGGCCGCGATCAAGGGCACCAACTACGGCTGGCGCGACCAGATCATGCTGAAGTTCAAGACGCCAGTGTGGGAGCCCAAGGCGCGCATGTCCGGCGAGATTTTCAGTAATACCGGCCTCGGTATGTTGTGGATCGAGCCGGCCTTGAAGGGCGGCGCCAACGTGGTGATCAACCTGTCCGGCGATAACGCACGGGTCATGCAGGCGTTCGGCGACAAGCAGATGGTCGATCAGGTGTTGATTCGCCTGCACGCGTTTTATCCACAGGCACGTGGTTCGTTTACCGGTTATGAAATCCGTCGCTACAGCACCGACCCTTCGATGGGCGGCGCTTACCTGGCGTTCGGCCCGGGCCAGATCAGCAAGTTCTGGCGCCTGTGGGAGCGTCCGACTCAGCGCGTAGCCTTTGCCGGCGAACACACCGACGCTCTCTACCCGGGCACCCTGGAAGGCGCGTTGCGCTCCGGTCAGCGCGCGGCCGGTCAGGTTGAAGACCTGGCGGCGGGCAAGTCGTTTGACCCGGCGAAGGCCGCTCCAGTAGCCGCCGCAGCTGCAGCCGGCGCGGTGGCGGCGAAGAAGGGCAACTTCTTCACCAACCTGTTTGGCGGCTCGGATGACGAGAAGAAGCCAGAGCCGGTCAAGGCGCCAGAACCAGTCGCTCCAGCGCCTGCACCAGCCCCAACGCCGGCACCAGCAGCTGCACCGGTCGAGGCTGCGAAGCCTGCTGCACCGGTGAAGGCTGAGCCAGCCAAGAAAGCGCCAGCCAAAGCCCCGGCGAAGAAACCGGCAGCCAAGACCGAGGCAAAAAAAGCCCCGGCGAAAAAGGCTGAGCCGGCGAAGAAGCCAGCGGCGGGCACTGTTACCAAGGCCCAGTAACGTTCAGGTGTAAAAAAAGCGCGGCCCCAGGGCTGCGCTTTTTTTTTGCTCGTACGATTGCTGTCCTACAGAATTTAGCGCTGGGCCAGATATTTCCCACAAATTAATCAGAAGTAGATGATTGTTATATGCAAGCCACAAACCTATTCTCTTTAAGAGGTATGGAGGGTGTATGAAGGCGCTAGTAGCAATAATAGTAGTAATCGCACTTTCTGGCTGTGCAAGTGGTGAATTCTTTCCTAAAGGATACGGCCATCGATTAGCTCATAAATGTGAGATTGATCCGTACTATTATGAGTGCCTGAATCCGCCCCCAGCCTTCAGAAATTAGTTATTATTTAAACTGCAAGGGGCTATTAGAGAGGTCCTAATGAAAATTTCCATGTTTTAATTTCCGTTCCATCCTCTAGCACTCTGGTGAACCGCTCCTTTGCCTTTGGAATACGACCAGGAACGAATCCGGAGCGGGCCCAGCACAGATTTCCCGTGCGCTGATCGTAAATGACTAGATTCCCGTCATCTTGGATAACCACACACGTGTTGTACCACAGCGATTTATCAGTGCTGTGAGTGCTCTCAGCAATCCATGATCGTCTTCTGGAGGGATCATATAGAAAGCCACTATTGCTGATCACGAACATCAGCGGCTCACGCATTCTTTTCGGATACAGCGTTCTGCTATAAATCTGATTTTCATCTGCAACCCAAACTACTGTGTCGCCATCTTTAATCACCAAGTTTCCGTCGGCCTGCAATATCAGTCGAAATCGTCCGTTCGCGGATATTAGGTGCTGCCCCGCCGACATCTTTTGATTGGGAGGTAACACCGGCGAGCCACTTGCTTGAAATGGGGTGTAAGTAATAGCCATGGTTTCACCTTTTCCAACGAGTTATTGAGCACTCATTTGATCAAGTTGGAACGCCGAAATGGCAATACATATATATAGCTTGTCTTAAAAAATCATCGGTGGTTAGCGTGAAGCAAAAAAGCAAGGGGCCGGTCACCAAATCCTCTGCTCGGCGAAGGTTGAGCCTGCCGAGAGGGCACAGACCAAAAAAACGACGAAAATCCAGCGCCAACCGGCGTCGACCACTGAGACCAAGGCTTGGTGACGCTCAGGAAAAAAACGGGGTAGAAATCGAATAAATCTTTTGATACAGGTGTTCTCTGCTTTGTATTCACTTTTTCTCACAATTTCGACTTTAATCTTTCCTTAACCCTCGTAATTTAGGCTTTTGATCGCATTTCTCGATATTTCAAAGCGAAATTTTCCGCTTTAATTCGATAGATAAATCGATAGTCTTGGGCCAGCACACACAGGATCTAGGCAATGCAGCTACGAAATTCCAATTCCCGTTACGGCTGGGTCAGCATTTTCATGCACTGGGGTGTGGCGCTGGCGGTCTTCGGCCTGTTCGCGTTGGGGCTGTGGATGGTCGGGCTCGACTACTACAGCACCTGGCGCAAAGACGCGCCGGACCTGCACAAGAGTATCGGCCTGGTGTTGCTGGGTGTGATGGTGCTGCGGGTGTTGTGGCGTTTCATCAGTCCGCCGCCACCGACCCTTTCCAGCTACAGCCGTCTGACACGCCTGGGCGCCCATTTCGGCCATGGCTTTCTGTATCTCAGTCTGTTCGCTGTGATGATTGCCGGTTACCTGATTTCCACCGCAGAAGGTGTCGGTATCCCGGTGTTCGGCTTGTTTGAAGTGCCTGCGCTGGTGTCCGGACTACCGGACCAGGCAGATACCGCCGGTGTGATTCACCTCTGGCTGGCGTGGGTGCTGGTAATTTTTTCCGGCCTCCATGCGTTGGCAGCATTGAAGCACCACTTTATCGACCGTGATGTGACCCTCAAGCGAATGCTGGGTCGCAAAGCCTGAAGTTCAACCTCGACTCCAAAGGAAAACAAAGCATGTTGAAAAAGACTCTGGCCGCTCTGGCAATCAGTTCCGCCCTGTTGTCCGCCGGTAGCGTCATGGCCGCTGACTACGTGGTCGACAAGGAAGGCCAGCACGCCTTCGTTGACTTCAAGATCAGCCACTTGGGCTACAGCTTCATCACCGGTACTTTCAAGGACATCGACGGCAAGTTCAGCTTTGACGCTGCCAAGCCTGAAGACAGCAAGATCGAGTTCAACGTGAACACCGCCAGCGTGTTCACCAACAACGCCGAGCGCGACAAGCACATCTCCAGCAAAGACTTCCTGAACGGCAGCAAAGCCACGTTTGTTTCCACCAGCGTCAAACCTACCGGCAAAAACGCTGCTGGCAAGGACACTGCTGACGTGGCTGGTGACCTGACTATCCTCGGTGTGACCAAGCCAATCGTGGTCAAAGCCACTTTCCTGGGTGAAGGCAAGGATCCATGGGGCGGCTACCGTGCAGGCTTCGAGGGTACCTTCAGCCTCAAGCGTTCCGATTTCGGCAAGCAGAAAGACCTGGGTCCATCGTCCGATGCAGTTGAAATGTACGTGACGTTTGAAGGTGTCAAAGCGAAGTAATTTTCGCCGCTGACAAAAACGCCCGCTGCTCTCCCGAGCGCGGGCGTTTTTTATTTTCGCACACAAACTGTGTAGGAGCTGGCTTGCCAGCGAAGGCGTCCCTGACCTCTCCACGGAATTCGAGGACCCCTTCGCCGGCAAGCCGGCTCCTACAGGTTCTGTGTTACGCATAAAAAATGCCCCGGACCTTTCGGTACGGGGCATTTTTTATTGCAGCGATAACTCAGCGATTGCGGGTCAGCAATGCCGGTTTTTCGCCACGAGGACGGCTTGGCAGTTGATCCAGCTGCTCAGGTGTCGGGAAGCGATCGGCCTTCGACTCCTTGTGCATGATCTTCGGCGCGGGGCCGCGTGGGTTCTGCACGGCCGGTTCCGAACGCGATTGCTCGTCACGGGCCGGGCGGCGGTTGCGCGAGTCTTCGCGACGGGCCTGGCCATCACGTGGAGCGCCGCTGCGTGGGCCGCTGCGCTTGGCTGGCGGGGTGCCGGTGCTGGCGCCATCGCTGCTGCGCGGACCGTTCTGGCGGCCACCCTGTGGCTTGCCACCGCGCGGAGCGCCGGAGCCTGCAGCTGTGCCTTGTGCCGGAGCACCCGGGCGACGGCCGCGGCCCTGGGCCGGTTTCTGCTGTGGCACGTAGTCGACGCGGTTACCGAAGTTATCGATATCGTCGTCCAGGAACTCGTCTGGAGCACGATCAGCTGCGGCGCGCGGCGGCTGGCTTGGCTGGCGCTGTTCGCGGGCCGGGGTGCCTTCGCGTGGCTTTTGCTGACGGGCCGGACGCTCACCGCGCTCACCCGCCGGTTTTTCCTTGCCCTTGTCCTTGCCTTTGTCCTTGCGACCGCCACCACCACCGCTGCCATTCGGACCGTCGCCGCGTGGGCCACGTGGATTGCGCGGGTTGCGCATGTCCGGACGCTCGCGTGCTTCGGGTTTCTCGGCTTCCACGGCGCTGGCATCGAAGCCCATCAGGTCGCCGTCGGCGATTTTCTGCTTGGTCATGCGCTCGATGCTTTTCAGCAGTTTTTCTTCGTCCGGGGCCACCAGCGAGATCGCCTCGCCCGAACGACCGGCACGGCCGGTACGGCCAATGCGGTGCACGTAGTCTTCATCGACGTTCGGCAGTTCGAAGTTGACCACGTGTGGCAACTGGTCGATGTCCAGGCCGCGAGCGGCGATGTCGGTGGCAACCAGGATGCGCACGGTACCGGCCTTGAAGTCGGCCAGGGCTTTGGTGCGAGCGTTCTGGCTCTTGTTGCCGTGGATCGCGACGGCGCTCAGGCCGTGTTTGTCCAGGTACTCGGCCAGGCGGTTGGCGCCGTGCTTGGTGCGGGTGAACACCAGGACCTGTTCCCAGGCGCCAGCGGTGATCAGGTGCGCCAGCAGTGCACGCTTGTGGCTGGCCGGCAGGCGGAATACGCGCTGTTCGATGCGCTCGACCGTGGTGTTCGGCGGCGTGACTTCGATGCGTTCCGGGTTGTGCAGCAGCTTGCCGGCGAGGTCGGTGATGTCCTTGGAGAAGGTCGCCGAGAACAGCAGGTTCTGGCGCTTGGCCGGCAGACGGGCGAGGACTTTCTTCACGTCATGGACGAAGCCCATGTCGAGCATGCGGTCGGCTTCGTCCAGCACGAGGATTTCCACGTGGGACAGGTCGACGCTGCCTTGGCCGGCCAGGTCGAGCAGGCGGCCAGGGCAGGCCACCAGCACGTCTACGCCACGGGACATGGCCTGGACCTGCGGGTTCATACCGACGCCGCCGAAGATGCAGGCGCTGACGAACTTCAGGTCACGGGCATAGACCTTGAAGCTTTCGTGCACTTGCGCCGCGAGTTCGCGAGTAGGGGTCAGGACCAGTACGCGCGGTTGGCGCGGGCCGTGACGCTGGGATTTGTCCGGGTGACCGTTGGGGAACAACCGCTCCAGGATCGGAAGGGCGAAACCGCCGGTTTTACCAGTACCTGTCTGTGCCGCGACCATCAGGTCGCGACCTTGCAACACGGCGGGAATGGCCCGCTGTTGCACCGGAGTAGGCTCGGTATAGCCCGCTGCCTCGATGGCGCGGACTAAAGCCTCGGAGAGACCGAGGGAAGCAAAGGACATGAGTAATCCTGTTTTAAGTTAGGGCTTGGCCCAATGGGAGTCTTGCCTGGCGCGAATGGCGTTTATGAGGAACGCAATCCCGTCCGGTCCTGCTTCGGTCACGAAGGCTCGTCTGGAGCGCTCGCGCGGGCTGAAAAGCTGCGCTGTAGCGGGGTCGAGATGCCTTGAACGGTTCCGAGCGTCCGGGCGTGAGCCTGGCGGGAAGGCCGGAGTATAACAGAGCAATCACTGCGCGCCGCTTTCCTGCTGCTCAACGGTTTTTTCCGTGTTGGCCGTGGTCCGCCCGGCGTTGGGAGTATCGGCTGGTGCGGCGCCATATCGCGCGCTGAGCTCTGCGTAGGCCGGTTCGCGCTTGAAACGTTTGAGTTCGGCGCCGAAGCGCTGCACCAGCAAATCCATGCCGGCATTGCGTCGCACCGCCAGGAACTGGCTCTGCTGACTGATGACGACGGGATTTTCGGTGATCTGGTTGCGGATGTTCAGTTCGTCGAGCAAGTGCTGGCCCACCCTGCGGTCGGTGATCAGCAGGTCGATTCGTCCTCGCACCAGTTTGCCGAAGTTCGCCTCATGGCTCGGTGCTGGTTCCCGGGTGAACAGGGTCGAGTTCCTGAAGTCCTGGCTGTACAGGTAGCCAGGAGAGATGCCGATGGTCAGGCCGCGCAGTTCGTCGAGGGTGCGAAACGGATGGGGCCTGGCGTTGGCGTAGAACATCACGAACTGCACGTCTGACAGCGGTTCGCTGGGGTAGAGCAGGGTCGCGTCGCGCTCATCGCTATGGAAGATGTCCAGCGCGCCATCGGCCTGACCGGTTTCAAGCATCGACAGGCAGCGTTTCCATGGCAGGAACTGCCATTCCACTTCGATGCCCAGGCGCTTGAAGACGATGGCGGTGGTTTCGTAGTCCAGTCCCTGTGCCTTGCCGTTCTCCTCGTACACGTAAGGTGCCCAGGGTTCGGTGACAATGCGCAGCTTCTCGCCCCTAGCGGCAAAGCTAAGGCAAGTGAAAACAAGCAGGGCGACGAACTGCGTGATCAAAGGCATGGGCTTGAGATTACGACGAGAAACGCGAAAGAGCCAGAAACTGGCAGCAGATGCTCTAACTCCGTGGATTGCCGCACAATAAAAGTGCGTTGAAAGCAAAAAATCGCAGCGTGCGACAGCTCCTACGTTGGAATGTTTATTTCCTGTAGGAGCCGCCGCAGGCTGCGATCTTTTGATCTTGCTTTGTTTAACGCGGCAACTTCAGGTTGTTCCACACCGCGAGGCTCGCTTCAGCCTGGTTCAGTGTGTAGAAGTGCAGCCCTGGCGCGCCGCCCTGCAGCAGGCGTTCGCACATTTCGGTGATGACTTGCTCGCCGAAACGCTGAATGCTCTGGGTGTCGTCACCGTAGGCTTCCAGTTGCTTGCGGATCCAGCGCGGGATTTCCGCACCGCAGGCATCGGAGAAGCGTGCCAGCTTGCTGTAGTTGGTGATCGGCATGATCCCCGGCACGATCGGGATGTTCACGCCTTTGGCCCGTACACGCTCGACGAAGTAGAAGTAGCTGTCGGCGTTGAAGAAGTACTGGGTGATCGCACTGTCGGCGCCAGCGTTGGCCTTGCGCACGAAGTTGTTGATATCGTCTTCGAAGTTGCGTGCCTGCGGATGCATTTCCGGGTAGGCGGCGACTTCGATGTGGAAATGGTCGCCAGTTTCTTCACGGATGAATTCAACCAGGTCGTTGGCGTGGCGCATTTCACCGCTGGCCATGCCCATGCCCGAAGGCAGGTCACCGCGCAAGGCGACGATGCGCTGGATGCCGGCAGCCTTGTACTGGCTCAGCAGGCCGCGCAGGTCCGACTTGCTGTCGCCGACGCACGACAGGTGCGGTGCGGCCGGGACTTTGACTTCGCTCTCGAGCTGCAACACGGTGTTGAGCGTGCGATCACGGGTCGAGCCACCCGCACCGTAGGTGCAGGAGAAGAAATCGGGGTTGTACGTGGCCAGCTGACGGGCAGTGGCGAGCAGCTTTTCATGCCCAGCGTCGGTCTTGGTAGGGAAGAACTCGAAGCTGTAGCGACGATCTTGGGACATGGTCATATCCTTGGAAACACGTAAGCCTTGCAAGTCTCGCGCTCTCCGTAGGAGCGAAGCTTGCTCGCGAAGGAGGCACCGCGGTGTTTCAGAAATACCGTGGTGAAGCGTTCGCGAGCAAGCTTCGCTCCTACAGGGAGCCGAGCGGTTCCGATCAGTAGCGGTAAGCGTGCGGCTTGAACGGACCTTCGACAGTCACGCCGATGTAGTCGGCCTGGGTCTTGGTCAGTTGAGTCACGACGCCGCCGAAACCGCGGACCATTTCCAGGGCCACTTCTTCGTCGAGTTTCTTCGGCAGTACTTCAACGGTCAGGCGCTCGGCTTTCTGGGCTGGCGACAGGTCGGCGTACTTCTGGCCGAACAGGAAGATCTGAGCCAGTACCTGGTTGGCGAACGAACCGTCCATGATGCGGCTCGGGTGGCCAGTGGCGTTGCCCAGGTTAACCAGACGGCCTTCGGCCAGCAGGATCAGGTAGTCGTCGTTCTGGGCATCGAATGCACCAGCGCCGGTACGATGGATCTTGTGAACCTGTGGCTTCACTTCTTCCCATGCCCAGTTCTTGCGCATGAAAGCGGTGTCGATTTCGTTGTCGAAGTGGCCGATGTTGCAGACAACAGCGCGCTTCTTCAGGGCCTTGAGCATGTTCGCATCGCAAACATTGACGTTACCGGTGGTGGTCACGATCAGGTCGATCTTGCCCAGCAGGGCCTTGTCGATGCTTTCTTCGGTACCGGTGTTGATCCCGTCGATGAACGGCGAAACCAGTTCGAAACCGTCCATGCAGGCTTGCATGGCGCAGATCGGGTCGACTTCGGAGACTTTGACGATCATGCCTTCCTGACGCAGGGACTGAGCGGAACCCTTGCCCACGTCGCCGTAACCGATGACCAGCGCTTGCTTGCCGGACAGCAGGTGGTCAGTGCCGCGCTTGATCGCATCGTTCAGGCTGTGACGGCAGCCGTACTTGTTGTCGTTCTTGCTCTTGGTCACCGAGTCGTTGACGTTGATGGCCGGGATTTTCAGCTCGCCCTTGGCCAGCATGTCCAGCAGGCGGTGCACGCCGGTGGTGGTTTCTTCGGTCACGCCGTGAACGCGATCCAGTACCTGTGGGTACTTCTTGTGCAGCAGTTCGGTCAGGTCGCCGCCGTCGTCGAGGATCATGTTGGCGTCCCATGGCTGGCCATCCTTGAGGATGGTCTGCTCCAGGCACCACTCGTACTCTTGCTCGGTTTCACCTTTCCAGGCGAAAACCGGAATGCCGGCAGCGGCGATGGACGCAGCAGCCTGGTCTTGAGTCGAGAAAATGTTGCAGGACGACCAGCGTACTTCGGCACCCAGGGCAACCAGGGTTTCGATCAGCACGGCGGTCTGGATGGTCATGTGGATGCAGCCGAGGATCTTCGCGCCCTTGAGCGGTTGCTCTTCGGAGTACTTGCGACGCAGACCCATCAGGGCTGGCATTTCCGATTCGGCGATGATGGTTTCGCGACGGCCCCAGGCAGCCAGGGACATGTCGGCGACTTTGTAATCGTTAAAATCTGCAGGCGTGATAACAGCGCTCATGAAGAGCCTCCATTCGTAATGTATGCGAATGGGCGCCGTTGTGCGTTTAGTGTCTGGCCGGTGATGACCAAGCAACGCCCCATCCGAGCCTGACAGGCCTAGCCTGCTGCAGCGCCCCTCGGACAGGTGGCGGGAAAACGGTAGCAAGTGAAGATTACCGTTTTGAAACGGGGGCGATTATAGCGGGCTATGCTGATCTTCCAAAGGGTTTCTGTCGGTCAATGTGCGAACGGTAATGGTGGCTATAGAAGATGCCGAATAGAGCTCTGGCCCGGGGTCTGCCAAGATACCGTCCATCATTCGGCAAGACGCTCAGGAGTGCATATGAATTTCCACACCCGCAAATGGGTCAAGCCCGAAGACCTCAACCCCAATGGAACGCTGTTCGGCGGCAGCCTGCTGCGCTGGCTCGACGAGGAAGCGGCGATCTACGCCATCGTCCAGCTGGGCAATCAGCGCGTGGTCACCAAGTACATTTCCGAGATCAACTTCGTCAGCGCCTCGCGCCAGGGCGACATCATCGAGCTGGGTATCACCGCCACCGAGTTCGGTCGCACCTCCATCACCCTCACGTGCGAAGTGCGTAACAAGATCACCCGCAAAAGCATCCTGACGGTGGAGAAGATTGTGTTCGTCAACCTGGGTGAAGACGGCTTGCCTGCGGCACACGGGCGCACCGAGATCAAATACGTCAAGGACCAGTTCAAGGATGAAGGCGCCGTCGAATAATGTTCGGCGTGTAAGAACGTAAGCTGAACCGCAGGGGTCGTAATTACATCGCACGCCAGCGGTTCAGGAGTCCCATGGACACTAAAAAAGACGGCAAGACCCCCGACCTTTCGGCAAAAGAGCAGCACGAAGTCGAAAAGAACCAGCCACCGCGCGCGGCGGTGCTGCACGAAATCATCCGCACCCAGGGCGATCAGGAACTGGAACGCAGCGTTGCCGCGCTGTGGTGGTCGGCGTTGGCCGCCGGCCTGACCATGGGCCTGTCATTGATGGGCATGGGCTTGCTCAATTCCCGCCTGCCGGACGGCGAAGGTTTCAAGGTGATTGCCAGTTTCGGCTATTGCGCCGGTTTCCTCGCGGTGATTCTGGCCCGCCAGCAACTGTTCACCGAAAACACCCTGACCGCCGTGCTGCCGATCATGAGCAAGCCTACGCTGGGGAACTTCGGCCGGTTGCTGCGGCTGTGGGGAGTGGTGCTGGTGGGTAACCTCTGCGGCACGATACTGGTGGCTTACGTCATGCTGGAGCTGCCGATTTTCGACAGCAAGACCGACGTGGCCTTCCTCGACATCGGCCGCAAGGTCATGGAGAACGACGCCAGCCAGATGTTCGCCAAGGGCATCATTTCGGGCTGGATGATCGCCACCATGGTCTGGATGATCCCGTCCATGGAGAGCGCCAAGATGTGGATCATCATCCTCATCACCTACCTCATGGCGCTGGGGGATTTCACGCACATCGTGGTCGGTTCGCTGGAGGTCTCGTACCTGGTGTTTGCCGGCCAATTGCCGTGGAAGGACTTCTGGCTGGTGTTCGCCGGTCCCACGCTGGTGGGGAACATCGTGGGTGGCAGCTTTATCTTCGCGTTGATCAGCCATGCGCAGATTCGCAGCGAGAGCGGACCACCGAAAAGCGCAGCGGATCAGGCTGAAGAGCCCGATCCGCAGGCGATCAAGAAGTAATCAGCCCGGCACATTCACCGTAGCGGCACTACGTCGTTGCAGGTAGATAAAATACAGCGCGACCAACACGGTCAAGCCACTGACCAATGCGCCGGTCCACGGCAAGTCCGCCAGGTCTGCACCGCTGGCGACCACCAGCCCGCCGATCCAGGCACCTGCGGCGTTACCGAGATTGAATGCGCTCTGGTTCAGCGTCGAACCCAGGTTGGGCGCTTCATGGGCCTGATCGATGATCAGCAGTTGCAGGATCGGGCACAGGGCGAAGGCGAAAATGCCCCACAACACCAGGGTGATCGCTGCGGGAATCACCGAGTGGCTGGTCTGGCTGAACGCGGCCAGGACCACCACCACGGCCAGCGCCATGCCGACCAGTGAAGGCAGCAGGCGGCTGTCGGCCAATCGCCCGCCGAGCATGCTGCCTGCGGTCAAGCCCACGCCGAACAACAGCAGCATGATGGTCACGCCATGGGGGCTGACACCTGTGATGTCCTGCAGGATCGGCGCGATGTAGGTGAATACGCTGAACAGGCTGGTCGAGGCCAGTACGCTCATGCCCAGTGCCAGCAGCACGTTGGCCTTGCCCAGTACCTTGAACTCGCTCGCCAGGTTGGCTTTATCCATCACGATGTTCTTCGGCAGCCAGACCCACTGCGCAATGGCAGCAATCACACCGATCACCGACACCGCCCAGAACGTCGAGCGCCAGCCGGCGTACTGCCCCAGCGCGGTACCCAGTGGCACCCCAAGCACGTTGGCCAGGGTCAGGCCGGTGAACATCATGGCAATCGCCTGGGCTCGTTTGTTCGGTGCCACAAGGCCAGCGGCAACCACCGAACCGATGCCGAAGAACGCACCGTGGCACAGCGCGGTCACCACGCGCGCGGCCATCAGCGTGGCGTAGTTCGGCGCCAGTGCGCAAAGCATGTTGCCGAGGATGAACATCAGCGTCATGCCCAGCAGTGTCGCTTTACGCGGCATGTTGGCCGTGCCGACCGCGAGGATCGGCGCACCGAACACCACGCCCAGGGCATAGCCGGTGATCAGCAATCCGGCGTGGGGAATGCTCACCGCGAGATCGCGGGCAACATCGGGCAACAAACCCATGATGACGAATTCAGTGGTGCCGATGCCGAACGCGGCAACAGCAAGGGCAAGCAAGGCGAGTGGCATGCGCAGGGTCTCTGTCGGTAGTCTTGACGCTCTGATCAGGCATACGCATGCCAGGCACCGATCTCGATGAGAGCGGGCGAGGGCATTGTTATTGGAATTAGTCTGTGCGCAACTGAGTGCGGCGTGGTCGGTTGCAGTATAAACAGCTGCTGACATATGGCGAATCAATTACTACCCGGATTCTGATCCTGTAGGAGCGAGGCTTGCCCGCGAAGAACGATAACGCGGTACAGCAGGTACACCGCGGTGCCTGGTTCGCGGGCAAGCCTCGCTCCTACAAGGCGGGGGCGGGGGACAACAATAAAATAAGGAGTAGGCCGTGCTTGCGACGGCGTTGGTGTTGGTGGCGGCGCTGCTGCATGCGGCGTGGAATACCCTGATCAAGTTCAGTGCCGAGCGTTTGCTGGTGGTGGCCTGCATGGACAGCGTGGCGATGCTCTTCGTCGCGCTTATGTTGCCCTTCGTGGAGCTGCCTCCACTGGACATCTGGCCGTGGATTCTCGCCTCGGCAGCGTTCGAGTTGCTCTACCGCTATTTGCTGATCCAGGCCTATCGGGTCGGCGACCTCGGGCTGGTCTATCCGCTGATGCGTGGGTTGTCGCCGCTGGTGGTGCTGGCGCTGACCCTGGTGTTTGCCGGGGAAGTGCTGACCCACCAGCAGATTTTCGGCATTCTGCTGATCCCGCTCGGCATGCTGTGCCTGCTCTGGCAGGGGGGCGGCGGTGCACGTTTGCCGTGGTCGATGCTGCCTGTGGTCGCGTTGATCGGTTTGTGCATTGGTTGCTACACCTTCATCGATGGCCAGGCCTTGCGGCGCTGGTCGCATCCACTGGATTACCTGGTCTGGGTGACGTTACTCAGTGCCTGGCCGTTTCCGTTGCTGGCCTGGGTGCGCAAGCGGCCGGCGTTCAAACTGTTCTGGCGCGAGCAATGGCGATTGGGGCTGGCGGTCGGGTTCTGCGTGTTGTTCAGCTACGCTCTGGTGCTGTGGGCCATGCAGCTGGGCTCGATTGCCGAAGCGGCGGCCTTGCGCGAGATCAGCGTGATCCTGGTGGTGCTGTTCGGCATGCGTTACCTGAAAGAGCCTTTCGGCGGGCCAAGGCTCCTGGCCTGCGGGCTGGTCCTGGTCGGCATGCTGGTCATGAAATTTTGACGGGTCAAAATCTGAGAAAGGGACTGCTGAATGAATGTTGCTCTGTGGTGCATTTTAATCGCGATCATCCTGCCGTATGTGTGTATAGCGGTGGCCAAGATCAGCGGCGGCTACGGTTTGAGACACAATCACGATCCCCGGGGATTCCTCGATTCCCTGGAGGGCTTGGGCAAGCGGGCGCATGCGGCGCAACTGAACAGCTTCGAAGTGGCCCCGGCGTTCGCGGCAGCAGTGATCGTGGCGCACCTGGTCGGCAATGCGGAGCTGGTGACGCTCAATGTGCTGTCGGTGTTGTTCATCACCAGTCGACTTCTCTACATCATTTTCTATTTGGCGGACTGGGCGACTTTGCGGTCGTTGGTGTGGTTTGTGGGGATGGGGTTGATCATCAGTTTCTTTGTGGTGTCGGTTTAAGGGCGGGATCAAAAGATCGCAGCATGTGTCAGCTCCTACATGGGGCCTGTGCAGGCTGCGATCTTTTTGCTTTAAAGCTTGTCCGCCACCTGCGGCACTTGTGGCAGCGCCGCGCCTTTGGGCCACAGCATCCAGATCTGCCCTTGCTGCTTCATGTCTCCAGCCAGTTGCCCGGCCGCATCGCCAGTACCCCAGAACAGATCCGCACGAACCTCGCCGGCAATTGCGCCGCCGGTGTCCTGGGCCGCCACCGGGCGTACGAGTGCAGTGCCGTCCGGCTTGGTAGTGGACAGCCACAACAGGCTGCCCAACGGGATCACCTTGCGATCCACCGCCGCACTGTAACCTGCCGTCAACGGCACGTTCAGCGAGCCGCGCGGGCCTTCGTTGCTGTCGGGGTTCCTGGTGAAAAACACATAGCTCGGATTACTGCCGAGCAGTTCTGGAATGCGCGAAGGATTGGCCTTGGCCCAGCTGCTGATCGCTCCCATGGTCACGTCTTCTTTCTTCAACTCGCCTTGTTCAACCAACCAGCGCCCGATCGGTCGGTAAGGGTGGCCGTTCTGGTCGGCGTAAGCGATTCGCAGCTGGCGACCGCTGTCGAGCTGGATCCGACCTGAGCCCTGGATTTGCAGGAACTGCAGGTTCATCGGATCCGTCAGCCAGGCCACGACCGGCGCGTTGACCCCTTTGCTGCCGATGGTTGCGGCATCGTCGTAAGGCTTGAGCACACGGCCTTCAAGGCGGCCGCGCAGGCGTTTGCCCTTGAGTTCCGGGTAGATGCTGTCCAGCGAGACAATGATCATGTCTTCAGGCACGCCATACACCGGGATGTTCGCCGTGGTGGTTTGGGTCAGGCTGCCGGGATAGACCGGTTCGTAGTAGCCCGTAATCAATCCGTTGGGATTGTCGTTGGCGGCGCGCAGGCCGTACACATCCAGGTTCTGCTTGAGAAAACCGCGGATGTCGCTGGCGCTTTGCGGCACGTTGGCCGCCGCTGCGCAGGTGCCGCCCCAGACCGGGTCGGCCTTGAGTCGGATGCAGGCACTGCGCCAGGAGCCGAAACCGGCGACGAGGTCGTTGTCGGAGACCACCGGCAACGCTTCCCAGGTGGCGCTGGAGTAAGTGGCCAGGGCGTGGGTCTTCGGTTGTTTGTCTTCGCCGCCGGTGCAGCCCGCGAGCACGGCCACCATCGGAAGCGTCCAGGCCAGGGGGTGACACCAGGCCTTGAAACGGCTGTTCATGGGGTAATTCCTTTGCCGGTTGCCTGAGTGTGGTGTGCGCTCTGCAACCCGTATTGATGATAGGGGTATTGGTGTTTGCCGGTGACGCGAGGATACTGGCCGACGTTTTCCGTGACCTGAAGCCACCATGACTCTTAAAAGACTTTCTGTTGTATTGCTGGCCTGCCTGACGCTGTCCGCTTGTGGCGGCGTCGACCCCAACTCGCCCCTCGGGCAGCGCAAGGCCATTTTCAAGCAGATGCTCAAGACCGGTGAAGACCTGGGCGGCATGTTGCGTGGCCGTATTGCGTTCGATGGCCCCAAGTTCGCTGACGGCGCGGTGAAACTCGATGCGCTGTCCCGTGAGCCGTGGAAGCATTTTCCGCAGGTGCGCGAAGAAGATCACACCAGCGCCAAAAGTGACGTCTGGGAGAAGCAGGCACGCTTCGAGCAAATGGCTCGCAGCCTTGAAACCGCGACCGGCGAGTTGGTAATCGCCAGTCAGGTTCAACCCTACAAGGCCAGTAACCTGGGGCCGGCGGTACAGAAGGTCGAAGATGCCTGCAGTGCGTGCCATAAAGAGTTTCGGGATCATTAAAGCGCTTGAAAAGCGCTTCTATTTATCCAGCTCATCAACCGCTTCCTGCAACTCCTTGCGGGACTCGGCGAGTTTGTCCTTGCGCTTGTTGATCTTCTCGGCGTCGCCTTGTTTCATGGCTTTGTCGAGGTCGGCCTGACGCTTGCTGACTTCGTGCTTGGCGTCGAGCACCTTGTTTTCCCGTTCTTTCTTCAGCGAGGCATCAGTGCAATTGGCGCTGACTTCGCTCAAGGCTTTCTCCAGGCCGGCCTGCTGTTCGGCATTGCCGTGGGATTTGGCCAGTTCGATCTGATTGATGATGCCTTGCTTCTTGGCGGCGCAGCCGGTCAGGCCCGGGGCCTCTTCGACAGCCATCAACGGCGTGGCCATAACGCTGCAAAGGGTCAACAGGACCAGCGGTGAAAGAAATTTCATAAAAGCTCCAGGTGAAAAAGCATTCGTGTCGATGCAGCGATGGCATGTTTGAGCCCATCGGGACTTCGGGGTTCCCGGGCGCAAGGGCATCACCGGGGCTAAAACTGAAAACCGTCCATGGCAGCCCGGCGCAGTGTTTCACTCAGGGCCAGGACCTGCGGATCGCGAAAAAATGCACTCAATTGCGCTGCACGGCCTGGTCCGATGCCGGGCTGGGCCTGCCATTGCTCGATGTCTCGTTGTGCCAGCTCCCGCCATGAGTCGCCGAGGTGCGCCTGGCCAGTCGGCGGCATGCCCAGGGCTTTGAGCCAGCGGGCGAATGGGCGTTGCCGGGCACTGCTGAAACTATTGGCCAGCCGGGCAGCGCTGAGCTCGCCTAAACCGTCAATGTTAGCAAGCTCTTGGGCATCGAGGGTCAACCAATCCAACAGGCTGTTCAGGCGACCTGTTTCAAGAAGTTTTTCCCATGTGCCGGGGCCGACATGGGGCAGGCCCAATCCGTGCTTGCCGCTGAGCCAGGTCAGGCGCGCGAGAAACTGGCTTTCGCATCCCGGGGTCGGCTGCCAGCAGCTCAATGGATGAAAGTCGGCTGCCAGCGGAACGTTCATTTCAGGGCGTTCGGTACTGCGCAGCACAACGCCATCGAGCCTGGGAATGGTCAGGCCGGCCAGGCTGATGGCGACCTGGTCGCCCGGTCGAACATCCAGCGTCTGCCAGCGTTGCAGGGAGCTCACGCTGACGCGCTTGATCTGCTGGTCATCAAGCCTCAACGGGGTCAACTCCAGCACGGGGGTGATTCGTCCCGTGCGGCCAATCTTGAAATGAACCTTTCGCACCTCGGCCAGTGCCTGGGCGAAGGGATACTTCCAGGCAACGATCCAGTACGGCGCCTTTGCCTGCCAGCGCTCGGCGGGCGGGCGCTGCTCCTGGCGCAGGACAATCCCGTCGCTGGCAAATGGCAGGGGCGAGCGATACCAGTGATCACGCCAGCGCTCGACCTCGGCTATTGAACTGATGCGCTGGGTGTACTGTGCGGTGCTGGCAAAACCCAATTTTTCAAGCTCCGCGATACGGGCCGGCAAGCTTGACGGCCCGTGGGGCCATTCCCAGGCAAACAGGCCGATCCCCTCGGCCTGCTTGACGCTCAACGTCTTGCGGGCCATCAAGCCGGCTACCGTGCCGCGGGCGTTCAGGCTGCCGGCGATGGCTTGCACGTGATCAGTCAGGCGCCAGTAGAGCTCGCCCTGTACCACCAGGTCCCGGGGCTCGGGCAGGCGTTGAGGAATGGCGCCGATCTGGCGGGCCGAGGCTGTCCAGTCCTGGCCATGCACACCATCACCTCGACTGATCGCCTGAGTCAGCAGGCCCTTGCGGTAGACCAGGGTTACCGCCACGCCGTCGACCTTGGGCTGGGCCCAGACCTGCTCACGATCACGCAGCCAGTGTTCGACGGCGCCGCCGTCAGGCAGTTTTTCCAGGCCGGTATGCGGCACCGGGTGGGCGAGGGGGCCGCTCGCGGTGCGCAATGGATCGGTGGCCAAACCGGGGCTGAAGCATTGGCGCCATTGGGTCAGTCGTGCGAAGGACTGATCGTAGAGTTCGTCGGCGATCAGCGCACGACCTTCACGGTGATAGCTGTCATCCCAGAGGTCGATTTGTTTTTGCAGTATGGCGAGTTCTTGCGCGGCACGCGCAGGGGGCCAGGCAGGACATTCGCCAGCAGCGGTGTCCAGGCACAGGCAGATCAGGAGTAAGCCGGTCAGCAGGCGGGGCAGCATCGTGAGCTTCCTTGCTCGATGGAGGTGCCTGAAGGTTAGTCAGCGGCGCGCTGATGGGCTTAATGCTGTTTTTCGGATTGTTTCCACCCATTAAAAAGCCCCGCACGGCGAACCGTGCGGGGCTTGAGGTACCACTGGGGAGTCTTACAAGCCGGCAGCGGTGTGCAGGTCGTCGGCGCGGTCGGTTTTTTCCCAGGTGAAGGTGGTGAAGGTGTCGTCGCCAACCGTCTTGGTTGCCGGGGTGCGACCGAAGTGGCCGTACGCAGCGGTTTCCTGGTACATCGGGTGCAGCAGGTCAAGCATGGTGGTGATTGCGTAAGGACGCAGGTCGAACACTTCGCGGACCAGCTTGACGATCTTGTCGTCGCTGATCTTGCCGGTGCCGAAGGTGTTCAACGAGATCGAAGTCGGTTGGGCAACGCCGATGGCGTAGGACACCTGGATCTCGCAACGCTCGGCCAGGCCGGCGGCGACGATGTTCTTGGCCACGTAACGACCGGCGTAGGCAGCCGAACGGTCAACCTTCGATGGATCCTTACCGGAGAACGCACCACCACCGTGGCGGGCCATGCCGCCGTAGCTGTCGACGATGATCTTGCGGCCGGTCAGGCCACAGTCGCCCACCGGGCCACCGATGATGAACTGGCCGGTCGGGTTGATGTGGAACTGAGTGTCCTTGGACAGCAGTTCGGCAGGCAGCACGTGCTTGACGATCAGCTCCATCACGCCTTCGCGCAGGTCGGTGTACGACACTTCCGGGTTGTGCTGGGTCGACAGGACCACCGCGTCGATGCCGACAACCTTGCCGTTTTCGTAGCGGCAGGTCACTTGTGACTTGGCGTCTGGACGCAGCCAAGGCAGCAGGCCGGACTTGCGGGCTTCGGCCTGACGTTGCACAAGCTGGTGCGAGAACGTGATCGGTGCAGGCATCAGCACGTCGGTTTCATTGCTGGCGTAGCCGAACATCAGGCCCTGGTCGCCGGCGCCCTGATCTTCAGGCTTGGCACGGTCGACACCCTGGTTGATGTCAGGAGACTGCTTGCCGATGATGTTCATCACGCCGCAGGTCGCACCGTCGAAGCCGACGTTGGAGCTGGTGTAGCCGATGTTGGTGATGACGTCACGAACGATCTGCTCCAGGTCAACCCAGGCCGAGGTGGTGACTTCGCCAGCGATGATCGCCACGCCGGTTTTCACCAGAGTCTCGCACGCCACGCGGGCGAACTTGTCTTCAGCGATGATGGCGTCCAGCACCGCATCAGAAATCTGGTCGGCGATTTTGTCCGGATGCCCTTCAGACACGGACTCGGAGGTGAAAAGGGAGTATTCGCTCATCTCGATGTTTTCCTGAAATTACCGATGGTGAGTGTCGCCAGCCGACCGCTGAAAATGGCGGACCTGAATCTGGAAACCATTACGTAAGCCTACATAGAGGCTTTCTCCGGGGGCGAGCCCCGCAGCGGTGGCCCAACGGGCCAGATCGTCCTGTTCAAACCCCAACCAGAGATCACCGCAGGCCTCCTTGGCCCAACTCTGGTTGTGGCTACATAATTCTGTCACCAGCAGGCTGCCGCCTGGTTGCAGCAAGTTGGCCATGTGCTTGAGCGCATCGGCCGGCGCGGCAAAGTGATGCAATACCATGTTCAGTACAACGCAATCGGCCTTGAGGCTGACGCCGTTCAGGGCATCGGCCAGTTGCAGGCTAACGTTAGTCAGCGAATCGCGTTCGCATACCTGGCGCGCCAGCTCGAGCATCGCCTGGCTATTGTCCAGTGCCGTGACCTGGGTGAAGCGGCGCGCCAGTTCCGGCAGGAATGCACCGTCGCCGGGGCCGACTTCGATCGCCGTGGCAGCGCTGCCGAAGCTCAGTTTGTCGAGCAGGGCCACCACGCTTTCGCGGTACTGTGGCAGGCCGGCGATCAAGTCTTGCTGGGCGCGAAATTTCTCGGCGACCCGTGAGAAAAAATCCTGGCTGGCCGCCTCGCGTTGCTTGTGAACCTGGGTGATCCGCATCTGCACGTCGGCAGGCAGGGTCAGGTTGTCCACTTCTTCGAGCAAGGCCGCGTGCAGTTTGCCCCCTGGCAACTCGGTGTGGGGCAGGGCGCGACGGTAGAAAATCGCGTTGCCTTCACGGCGGGTCGCTACCAGCTCGGCCTGGGCCAGCACCTTGAGGTGATGGCTCATGCCCGATTGGCCGATGCCGAAGATCTGCGCCAGTTCCAGTACGCCGAACGAATCGTTGGTCAATGCGCGCAAGACATTCAGGCGCAGGGGATCGCCGCCGGCCTTGCACAAGGCCGCCAGCTCATCACAATCGTCTGGGCGAATGGAGGGCGCGCGTAAATTCATAGGGCGGCAGTCTAGTCACGCGCCGGAAGCACCGCAAGATCAATATCAAAAAGTTTTGATATTGATCGATAGATGGCACTTCTCACGAGCTGGTTAACTCTACAAACCGATAGCGGAAAGGTTTCACCCGCCTAATCCGTCGTCAAGCGTTGGAAAAACGCCTCCAGATGACTTTCTGTCATTGCCCCGAGGCGTCCCGGTGAGGGAAAATGCTCGCCTTTTTTCCGTTTCATTTTTATCACTCTCGATTCAGAACCCGCAGGAGAACAGCGATGCCTAGCCGTCGTGAGCGTGCCAACGCCATTCGTGCCCTCAGCATGGATGCCGTGCAAAAAGCCAACAGCGGCCATCCCGGTGCCCCTATGGGTATGGCGGATATCGCCGAGGTACTGTGGCGCGACTACCTCAAGCACAACCCGAGCAATCCATCGTTCGCCGACCGTGACCGCTTCGTGCTGTCCAACGGCCACGGCTCGATGCTGATCTACTCGCTGCTGCACCTGACCGGCTATGACGTCACCATTGATGACCTCAAGAGCTTCCGCCAGCTGCATAGCCGCACCCCGGGTCACCCGGAATTCGGCTACACCCCGGGCGTCGAGACCACCACCGGTCCGCTGGGCCAGGGCCTGGCCAATGCCGTGGGCTTTGCCCTGGCTGAAAAAGTCATGGCGGCACAGTTCAACCGTCCTGGCCACAACATCGTCGACCACCACACCTACGTGTTCCTGGGTGATGGCTGCATGATGGAAGGCATCTCCCACGAAGTCAGCTCCCTGGCCGGTACCCTGGGCCTGGGCAAACTGATCGCCTTCTACGATGACAACGGCATCTCCATCGACGGCGAAGTCGAAGGCTGGTTCACCGATGACACGCCAAAGCGTTTCGAATCGTACAACTGGCAAGTGATCCGCAACGTCGACGGTCATGATCCGGAAGAGATCAGGATCGCGATCGAGACGGCGCGCAAAAGCCCGCAACCGACTCTGATCTGCTGCAAGACCACCATCGGCTTCGGTTCGCCGAACAAGCAAGGCAAGGAAGACTGCCACGGCGCCCCACTGGGTGACGCGGAAATCGCCCTGACCCGTGCGGCGCTGAAATGGAACCACGGCCCGTTCGAAATCCCGGCGGACATTTATGCCGAGTGGGATGCCAAGGAAGCCGGTCGCGCGGTCGAAGCCGAGTGGGACCAGCGTTTCGCGGCCTACTCCGCGGCGTTCCCGACCGAGGCCAACGAACTGATCCGTCGTCTGAGCGGCGAACTGCCGGCCGACTTCAGCGAAAAGGCCGATGCCTACATCGCCGAAGTAGCCGCCAAGGGCGAAACCATCGCCAGCCGTAAAGCCAGCCAGAACGCCCTGAACGCGTTCGGCCCGCTGCTGCCTGAGTTCCTCGGCGGTTCGGCTGACCTGGCCGGTTCCAACCTGACCCTGTGGAAAGGTTGCAAAGGCGTCACCGCCGAAGACGCCAGCGGCAACTACATGTACTACGGCGTGCGCGAGTTCGGCATGACCGCGATCATGAACGGCGTTGCCCTGCACGGCGGCCTGGTGCCTTACGGCGCGACCTTCCTGATGTTCATGGAATACGCCCGCAACGCGGTGCGCATGTCGGCCCTGATGAAGCAGCGTGTGATCCACGTCTACACCCACGACTCCATCGGTCTGGGCGAAGACGGTCCGACTCACCAGCCAATCGAGCAACTGGCCAGCCTGCGCTGCACGCCGAACCTCGACACCTGGCGTCCGGCCGATGCCGTTGAATCGGCGGTGTCCTGGAAGTACGCACTGGAGCGTAAAGACGGTCCTTCGGCCCTGATCTTCTCGCGTCAGAACCTGCAGCACCAGACCCGCAATGCCCTGCAGGTCGCCGACATCAGCCGTGGTGGCTATGTGTTGAAGGACTGCGCAGGCGAGCCTGAGCTGATCCTGATCGCCACCGGTTCGGAAGTTGGCCTGGCCGTTCAGGCTTACGACAAGTTGACCGAGCAGGGCCGCAAGGTGCGTGTGGTTTCCATGCCTTGCACCAGCGTGTTCGACGCCCAGGATGCTGGCTACAAGCAATCGGTCCTGCCGTTGCAGGTCAGCGCCCGTATCGCCATCGAAGCTTCGATCGCCGACTACTGGTACAAGTACGTCGGTCTGGAAGGTCGCGTGATCGGCATGACCACCTACGGCGAGTCGGCGCCTGCGCCTGCCTTGTTCGAAGAGTTCGGCTTCACCCTGGAAAACATCCTGGGTCAGGCTGAAGAGCTGCTGGAAGACTAAGCACCGTGCGGTGGTCTCACGACCACCGCCGTCCCCTATAGGAGCGAGCCTGCTCGCGATGGTCGTTAACGATAACGCTGGCTGTCTGAATGAGCGCGTTGTCTGGTCCACCATCGCGAGCAGGCTCGCTCCTACAAGGGTTGTGTTGTTAACGAGATTCGTCTGACTGCGTTTATCGAGAACCCCCATGCCTCAACCGCGTCCCTACAAAGTTGCACTCAACGGCTACGGCCGGATTGGTCGTTGCGTCTTGCGTGCGTTGTTCGAGCGAGGCGATAAGGCCGGGTTCGAGATTGTCGCAATCAACGATCTGGCCGACATGGCCAGCATCGAATACCTGACACGCTTCGACTCCACCCACGGGCGCTTTCCCGGTGAGGTCAGGGTCGATGGCGATTGTCTGCATATTAATGGCGACTGCGTGAAGGTCCTGCGCAGTGCCACTCCCGAAGGCATCGATTGGGCGTCGTTGGGCGTCGACCTGGTGCTGGAATGCTCCGGCGCTTACCACACTCGCGAAGACGGCCAGCGGTTCCTCGACGCCGGCGCACCGCGCGTGCTGTTTTCCCAGCCGATGGCAAGCGAGGCGGATGTCGATGCCACCATCGTGTACGGCGTGAACCAGGATTGCCTGACGGGTGATGAGTTGCTGGTGTCCAACGCCTCCTGCACGACCAACTGCGGCGTGCCGTTGTTGCGACTGCTGGATCAGGCCATCGGGCTCGAGTACGTGTCGATTACCACCATCCATTCGGCCATGAATGACCAGCCGGTGATCGACGCCTATCATCACGAAGATTTGCGCCGCACCCGTTCGGCGTTTCAGTCGGTGATTCCGGTGTCCACTGGTCTGGCGCGCGGCATTGAACGCTTGCTGCCGGAACTTGCCGGGCGAATTCAGGCCAAAGCCGTACGTGTGCCGACGGTTAACGTGTCTTGCCTCGATATCACGATGCAGACCGTGAGCGACACCGACGCCACCGAGGTCAACCGGATCCTGCGCGAGGCTGCCACCCGCGGCCCGCTCAAAGGCCTTCTGGCCTACACCGAGTTGCCCCACGCAAGTTGTGATTTCAACCACGACCCACATTCGGCGATCGTCGATGCCAGTCAGACCCGAGTTTCCGGCCCAAGGCTGGTGAACATCCTGGCCTGGTTCGACAACGAATGGGGTTTTGCCAACCGAATGCTGGATGTTGCGGAACACTATCTGCACACAGCCTCAACAAAACCTGCTCTCTAAGATCAGCTACTCAGGAAATGCGACCCATGACCGTGTTGAAGATGTCCGACCTCGATCTGCAAGGTAAGCGCGTACTGATTCGCGAAGACCTCAACGTCCCAGTCAAGGACGGTGCCGTCACCAGCGATGCGCGAATCCTGGCTTCGCTGCCGACCATCAAGCTGGCCCTGGAAAAAGGCGCGGCCGTGATGGTCTGCTCGCACCTTGGCCGTCCGACCGAAGGCGAATTCTCGGCCGAGAACAGCCTCAAGCCAGTGGCTGACTACCTGAGCAAGGCTCTGGGTCGCGAAGTGCCGCTGGTGGCGGACTACCTGGGCGGCGTCGAGGTGAAAGCCGGCGACATCGTGCTGTTTGAAAACGTGCGTTTCAACAAGGGCGAGAAGAAGAACGCCGACGAGCTGGCCAAGCAATACGCCGCCCTGTGCGACGTGTTCGTGATGGACGCCTTCGGTACCGCGCACCGTGCCGAGGGTTCGACCCACGGCGTGGCCAAGTTCGCCAAGGTTGCCGCTGCGGGCCCGCTGCTCGCCGCCGAACTGGACGCGCTGGGCAAGGCCCTGGGCGCACCGGCCCAGCCGATGGCCGCCATCGTTGCCGGTTCCAAGGTATCGACCAAGCTTGACGTTCTTAACAGCCTGAGCCAGATCTGCGACCAGCTGATCGTTGGCGGCGGTATCGCCAACACCTTCCTGGCGGCTGCCGGTCACCCGGTCGGCAAATCGCTGTACGAGCCGGACCTGCTGGACACCGCTCGCGCCATCGCCGCCAAAGTAAGCGTGCCGCTGCCGGTGGACGTGGTGGTTGCCAAGGAATTCGCCGAGAGCGCCACGGCCACGGTCAAGCTGATCGCCGATGTTGCAGCCGACGACATGATTCTCGATATCGGTCCGCAAACGGCGGCGAATTTCGCCGAACTGCTGAAATCGTCCAAGACTATCCTGTGGAACGGTCCGGTTGGCGTGTTTGAATTCGACCAGTTCGGTAACGGCACCAAAGTGCTGGCCCAGGCTATCGCCGACAGCGCGGCATTCTCCATTGCTGGCGGTGGTGACACCCTGGCGGCCATCGATAAATATGGCGTTGCCGAGCAAATCTCCTACATTTCTACCGGTGGCGGCGCGTTCCTGGAGTTCGTCGAAGGCAAGGTGTTGCCAGCCGTTGAAGTCCTGGAAAGCCGGGCCAAGGCCTGAGGGTCGCCCGTTTGACCAGGCAAGGGAGTGTTGACATGGTCAAGACCTTAGCGCTGTTGATCGTCGCGGGTTCGCTGGCGGCTTGCGGGAGTAACCCCAAAGCCACGCCGGAACCCGCGCCGTCCGCGCATCAGAACGGTTGCTATCAAGCCGACTGGCAGGCGGAAACCAACCCGGTGCTCAACAAGCGTTCCGGGCCTGATGGCCTGGACAAATACGAGACACAGACCCCCGCCAAGGAACATGGTTGTCCTTGACGGGTCTGACTCTTTACTCAGGGCTGGCGGTGTACGCCGTCAGTCGAGGGACACGGATGAAAGGCTTTATCGCCATTACGGCGCTGGCATTGCTGGGCGGGTGCTCCAACTGGAACCCGTTCCAGTCGTCCGCCCCGGTGGATAACTGGACCACCTGGACCTGCGACAGCCAGGCCAAGGTGGTGTGGCGCTACACCGACGACAGCCGCAACGAAGTCGACGTACGCCTGGGTGGGGCCGATCAGGTCCATCGCCTGAAGCAAGAGCCGGGCGCGTCGGGTTCGCTGTACAGCGACAACATGCTGGCGTTTCACATGAAAGGTGAGGAAGGCCTGGTCTACTGGGTCGCCACCAATGATTTGATTGGCCGTGGTTGTAAAGCGCAATAACTGACACAACACGGACCCAATGTGGGAGCGAGCCTGCTCGCGATAGCGACCTGACAGTCGCTGCAATGTTGACTGCAAGATTGCTATCGCGAGC
This sequence comes from Pseudomonas sp. WJP1, assembly GCF_028471945.1. NCBI lineage: Bacteria > Pseudomonadati > Pseudomonadota > Gammaproteobacteria > Pseudomonadales > Pseudomonadaceae > Pseudomonas > Pseudomonas sp. WJP1. The sequence goes on along the minus strand of NZ_CP110128.1, from coordinate 6,582,695 downwards.
AGGCTCACTCCTACAGGGACCGCGCAGGTATCGAGATTTAAGTAACACCGAATTCGCAGCCCGGGACCAACCCCCGATCTGCAATAACTTGAATAGCCGCCGCCGCTACGGCAGGCTGGCACGATTAACGACCCAAACCGGGAGAGACACACACAATGGCACTTATCAGCATGCGCCAGATGCTGGACCACGCAGCCGAGTTCGGCTACGGCGTTCCAGCCTTCAACGTCAACAACCTTGAGCAGATGCGCGCCATCATGGAAGCCGCTGACAAGACTGACTCCCCGGTGATCGTCCAGGCTTCGGCCGGTGCTCGCAAATACGCCGGCGCACCGTTCCTGCGTCACCTGATCCTGGCTGCCATCGAAGAATTCCCGCACATCCCGGTGTGCATGCACCAGGACCACGGCACCAGCCCTGACGTCTGCCAGCGTTCCATCCAACTGGGCTTCAGCTCGGTGATGATGGACGGTTCCCTGGGCGAAGACGGCAAGACCCCGACCGACTACGACTACAACGTCCGTGTTACCCAACAAACCGTGGCCATGGCTCACGCCTGCGGCGTATCGGTAGAAGGCGAGCTGGGCTGCCTGGGTTCGCTGGAAACCGGCATGGCCGGTGAAGAAGACGGTATCGGCGCTGAAGGCGTTCTGGATCACAGCCAGATGCTGACCGACCCGGAAGAAGCCGCTGACTTCGTCAAGCGTACCCAGGTCGATGCCCTGGCCATCGCTATCGGTACCAGCCACGGCGCCTACAAGTTCACCAAGCCGCCTACCGGCGACGTGTTGGCGATCGACCGCATCAAAGAGATCCACAAGCGCATTCCGAACACTCACCTGGTGATGCACGGTTCGTCTTCGGTTCCGCAAGAGTGGCTGGCGATCATCAACCAGTACGGCGGCGACATCAAGGAAACCTACGGCGTACCGGTTGAAGAAATCGTCGAAGGCATCAAGCACGGCGTGCGCAAGGTCAACATCGACACCGACCTGCGCCTGGCGTCCACCGGTGCGATGCGTCGCCTGATGGCCACCAACCCGAGCGAATTCGACCCACGTAAGTTCTTCGGCGCCACCGTGACCGCCATGCGCGACGTGTGCATCGCCCGTTACGAAGCCTTCGGTACCGCGGGCAACGCTTCGAAGATCAAGCCGATCTCCCTGGAAGGGATGTATCAGCGTTATCTGAAAGGTGAGTTGAACGCCAAGGTCAACTAAGCCTCAAGTGTTTAGTTGCATGAAAAACCCGCCGTGAGGCGGGTTTTTTGTGGGCGCAGGATCAAGGTCTGCTTATTTATCGTGATCAATATCCAGCTTGCTGAACGTCACCTTGCCGCCCTCGCTGGTGTACCCGGTGTTGTCCTGCACATATACGCCGGCCTTGAAGTACAGCGGTTTGTCGCGCCAGGTGGCGCTGATATTGGTGTCCCACTGGTAACCCGCCGCGCTGACGCCCAGTGCGCCGCCGGGGCTCAGGTGAATGAGGTAGTTGAACTCACGATTGAGCTTGATTCCGGTGGCAAGGGTGATGACCCTGCTTTCGGCGTCGTCGGGGTGCATGCGCACTTTGATGACGAGGTTACCGGTCTCGGTTGATGTTTTGTATTGGTATTCGAGTTTGACCATCGGCTTCTGGCTTTTATAGGCGTGGATCTGCCCGATCACGATCTTGCCAGAGCTAGGGACCTGGTTCACTGCCAGGGTGGCGTGAAGCAAGTTGTCGGCATCCGGGTAGTACCAGTTGCGCAGCGTGCCGTTGCTATAGGTTTCACGTAGCTCAGTGCGGGGGTAGATCGCGTTTTCAGTGCGTGAACCGGTTACCGGTGACCAGAAAAACAGGGTGCCCGTGTCAGAATGGAAGTATTGATCCTTGAAGCCGTCCACCAGTTTTGAGGTTTCAACAGTGTATGGCGGGCTGCCGACAGGGACACTGAGATTCCAGGTTGCGAGGTCAATCATAGTCAAAGCTTCCGCGAAATATTTCTGCACGCACGTGCCAATGGCTCTAGCACGTGCCTTTTGGGGCGGTCTTTATAAGCGTAGCGGGTTATTTTGTTAACGCCCGCCGGGCAGTTAATTGGCGTCAACATCCTGTCGAAATGCCATCCTTCCCGGTTTTAGCGGGCTGCATGGCTGACCGTTAGTCGGCAAATAACGCTTCGGTCGAATGATGGCGCTCTGACACCTACTGCTTTCACTGATCACGGTCTAGAGTGAAGGCACAGTATCTGTCCGGTTTTCACGAGAAGTCGGCCTGACATCCAGACCTAGAGAAGCAGCATGGAATGCGCGCACCCAATGCCAGCTGAAGGCCCGTCAACCCTGTTGATCGTCGATGATTACCCTGAAAACCTGGTCAGCATGCGTGCATTGCTGCAGCGCCAGGATTGGCAGGTCATCACCGCTGCCTCCGGTTTCGAGGCGCTCGGGCTGTTGCTTGAACACGATATCGACCTGGTGTTGCTGGATGTGCAGATGCCGGGCATGGACGGTTTCGAAGTGGCGCGCCTGATGCGCGGCAGTCAACGGACACGTCTGACACCGATCATTTTCCTGACCGCCAATGAACAGTCCCAGGACGCCGTGATCAAGGGTTACGCCAGTGGCGCAGTGGATTACCTATTCAAACCCTTCGACCCGCAGATTCTCAAGCCCAAGGTCCAGGCGCTGCTCGAACATCAGCGTAATCGCCGGGCCTTGCAGCGTCTTAGTCAGGATCTGGAGGCCGCTCGTGCGTTCAACGCGTCGGTGCTGGATAACGCCGCCGAAGGGATTCTGGTGGTTGGTGAGGACGGTCTGATCCGTTTTGCCAACCCGGCGATGTCGCGACTGCTCAGCGCTACGGTGCAGGAGCTGCAGGGCAAGGAGTTCCTGGATTTCCTGCAGAAACCGCACATACCGGTCTGGGCCGATTCCGACCTCTTGACCGGCTACAAGCGCGGCGAGACCTTGCGCCTGCACGACGCATTGCTGCGTACCGCACCCGGGCAACAGGTGCCGGTGGCACTGTCTTGCGCGCCGCTGCCCTCGGATCAGCACGCGATGGTGGTGACAGTGCTGGACATGTCGGTGGTGCGCCACCTGCATCAGCAACTCGAATTCCAGGCGGTCACCGATCCGTTGACCGGGCTGCTCAACCGTCGCGGCTTCTACCAGACCGTGGAAAACCTGCTGCTGCGCGGCGAACGCTCGGACAGCGCGTGGGTCCTGCTGTACCTGGACCTCGACGGCTTCAAGCGGGTCAATGATTCTCTCGGTCACGATGCCGGCGATCGGGTATTGCGCTGGGTGTCCGAACAGTTGAAGGCCTGCCTGCGCCCGTTCGATATCCTCGCCCGCATGGGCGGCGATGAATTCACGGCGCTGCTGGATCTGGAGTTTCCCGAGCAAGCGGCCAAGATTGCGGAGAAGCTCATCGAGCGGGTGTCGATCTGCCAGCAAATCGACGGCCTGGATATCGTCCTTGGTGCCAGCATTGGCATTGCCACCTTTCCCGATTGTGGCGCCAATCTCGACGGCTTGATGCGCGCGTCCGACATCGCCATGTACGAAGCCAAGCGCGCCGGTCGTCAACAGTATCGGTTTTACGATCACGAAATGAACGGTCGGGCGCGTTCGCGGCTGATGCTCGAAGAAAGCGTGCGCACGGCCATCGAGAATCGCGATTTTAATTTGGTGTATCAGCCGCAGGTGGCTGTTGCCGATGGGCGCACGCGCGGTTTCGAGGCGTTGCTGCGCTGGCAGCACCCGAGCGTCGGCGACGTTCCGCCAGGATTGTTTTTACCACTGCTGGAAGAGGCGCGATTGATCAGTCGCCTGGGCAGCTGGATTTACCAGCGCAGTGCCGGGCAGCGCAAAGCCTGGGAGACCCTGTTTGGCGAGGATCTGGTGGTGAGCGTCAGTTTGAGCAACACCCAGTTTTCCATGCCCCACCTGGTCACCGAGTTGCGCCAGGTCGTGGAACGGCATGGTTTGAAGCCGCGTCATCTGGAAGTCGAAGTGACGGAAGCGGCCTTGATGCATAACCCTGAGGAAACCCGCAAACAGCTGCGTTTGCTGCGCAATCTGGGAGTGCGGGTGGCGCTGGATGATTTCGGCTCTGGCCCGTGTTCTTTGTCCCACTTGCGCGATCTGGAAATGGATACGCTCAAGCTCGATCGCCATCTGATCAGTCGTCTTCCTGAGTCCTCGAGGGACGCGGCCCTGGTGCGCAATGTGATCGACCTGTGCAAGGAGTACGGGATGCTGGTGATTGCCGAAGGGGTCGAAACCCTGGCGCAATACCAGTGGCTGCAAGCCAACGGCTGTGAATATGTGCAAGGTTTTCTGGTCGCCCGGCCGATGATGGCCGAAGACACCGAAAGCTTTGTACAGCCCTTCGACTGGGGCGCGCTGAGCCGCTGAATTCGCTACACTGACCGCCTTTTGCTGATTTGCGTTGCTGCTCCAATGACCGCGTTGAAATACCTCCAGGCCTATCCGGCTACCTTGCAGGACCAGGTGCGCCAGCTGATCGCCGATGGCCGGCTGGGCGATTACCTGAACCAGCGCTACCCGCAAAAGCATGCCGTGCAGAGCGACAAGGCGCTGTACACCTATGCCCTGGACCTCAAGCAGGAATTCCTGCGTAACGCCCCGTCCATCGACAAGGTGCTCTTCGACAACCGTCTGGACCTGACCCATCGCGCACTTGGCCTGCACACCACGATCTCCCGGGTGCAAGGCGGCAAGCTCAAGGCCAAGAAAGAAATCCGCATTGCCTCATTGTTCAAGGAGGCGCCATCCGAGTTTCTGAAAATGATCGTCGTGCATGAGTTGGCGCACTTCAAGGAATCCGACCACAACAAGGCATTCTACAAACTGTGCGAGCACATGTTGCCCGGGTATCACCAGGTGGAGTTCGATGTGCGGGTGTACCTGACCTGGCGGGATATGCAGTAGTTTTGCCACTGGAAATCGCAACAAGGAGTGTGTGGATGGACGTAAGCAAGACCAAGAGCAGCTTCTACCGCCGCCTGTACGTGGCGTACCTGATCGACAGCGGCCTGGCCAGCAGCGTTCCGGCACTGACCGAAGTCACCGGCATGCCCCGGCGCACAGCCCAGGACACCATCGCGGCCCTGGCGGATCTGGATATCGTTTGCGAGTTCGAGCAGGAAGAGGGTGGGCGCAACCATGCCGGGCGCTATCGGATCCGCGGGTGGGGAGCGATTGATCGCGGCTGGATCGAGCGCAATCTTCGGCAGATCAAGGCGGTGCTGGAGTATCCCTGAATTTCTGCGGTGAGTGATCCGGTGCCTTCGCGAGCAGGTTCGCTCCTACAGGTCATGCGCTATTTTTTGTAGGAGCTGGCTTGCCAGCGAAGGGGCCCTCAGGAGCGCCGCATGCCGATATGTGGAATCCCGTCCTCGACATACACCTCGCCCGCCACTTCAAACCCGTACCGCCCGTAATACCCCTGCAAATGCGCCTGGGCCGAGAGATAGACCGGCATCTCGGGCCAGCGCTTTTCAATCTGCTTCAGCGCCTGGGCCATCATCTCATGACCCAGCCCGGTGCCTCGCACCTGTGGCGCAATGATCACGCGGCCGATCACCACATCACCGCCCTGTAGCTCGGGATCGAGCAAGCGCAGGTAGGCCACCAGCCGATCTTCGTCCCAGGCCATCAAATGGCAGGTGTCGCCCTCCAGGTCCTGGCCATCGATGTCCTGATAAATGCATTTCTGCTCCACGACGAACACCTCGGCGCGCAGTTGCAGAATGGCATACAGCTGCTCTTTGCCCAGATCGCTGTGGTGTTTGCAGACCCAGTTGATTGTCATGTGTCGATTCCCTGAAAACGTTCTTGTGATACTAAGCGTCTCGGCAACAGATGTCTTGATGGCGTAGGAATCTGTGACAATGACCAAAATGCCATCATTCATTTAACGCGACGCTGTCTTCTTTGTGTAATCTGAAATCAAGCGATGTGCAGTGCTGCGATGCGCTGACATCGAGGGCCTGGGGGTGCCGGTACGGGGTCTTGGCGTTTTGGCTGAAAACACGTCGGGCAACCCGCCCGCTAAGGATTTTCTGGCATGCCGCGATTGCATCGAGCCTTTGCCTTGATTGGATTGCTGCTGCTGACTGAAACGGTGGCAGCAGAAAAGTTGCGCTTGGTGGCGGATGCCTGGCCGCCCTTTACCGACGCCACGCTGTATAACGGCGGGCTGGCCACGGATATTGTCAGTACCGCCCTGGCGCGGGCCGGCTATGCCAGTGATTTCGAGCAGGTGCCCTGGGCGCGGGCCTTGCTGGGAGTGGGCGAGGGCCGCTATGACGTTCTGGTCAATGCCTGGTTCGACGAGGAGCGCACAAGGCTCGGTCAGTTTTCGGGCGAGTACCTGGTTAATCGCGTGCGCTTTCTCAAGCGTAAAGATGTGCCCATCGAATTCGCCAATTTGCAGCAGCTCTACACCTATCCGATTTCGGTGGTACGTGGCTACGCCTACTCACCCAGCTTCGATCAAGATGTGTCATTGCAGAAGATTCCGGTACACAACTTCGCCATGGCCGTGCGCATGGTCGCTGCCGACAGGGTCAAGCTGACCCTGGAAGATGAATACGTCGCTCGTTACTACCTGGCCCGCGAGTCGGCCAAGGTCCGCAATGCCGTGGAGTTCTTGCCCAAGCCGTTGAGCGAGAATGGCCTGCACATCCTGGTCAGCCTGAAAAATCCGCAGCATGAGCAGATTGTCGCCGGTTTTGACCGCGCGATTGCGGCAATGAAGGCTGACGGCAGTTATGCACGGCTGATGAAGCGACATGGAATGTAAGGCGTGGCTGCCACCACCGAGCTCAATCCTCGCTGGTGTCCTTGATCAAATGCGCCGCCAGCGTGCGCAACGGCCCCAACTGCCGGCAGATCAACGCCAGTTGCGTCTGCACCAATCGCTGGCCCTCGTCGATTTCATCGGGCATCTGCTCGAGCGTGTTGGCCAGCGCTTCCTCCTCATCGCTCTGAATGGCAATGGCGGCTTTACTCGCCAGGCCTTGGGCGATTTCATCGATGCTGGCGGCCAGTTTCACCCCCGCGCCTTCAATCAGGTGTTCGCGTACATCCTGCGGTAATTGAGTTTCCCGATGTGCGCCCAGCCCGGACAAGTAACTGAGCAAGGTGTGCGACAACACCAGGAAGCGGAACCCGACATCCGCTTCCTTACGGAAATGCCCCGGCTCCATCAGCATGTTGGCCAGGGTGGTCGACAGCGCCGCGTCGGCATTGTGTGCGTTACGCCGCGCCAGGCGATACGCCAGGTCATCGCTTTTGCCGGCGGCGTATTGCTGCATGATCTGGCGCAGGTAGATGCTGTTGCAGGTCAGGGTGTTGGCCAGCACTTTGTTCAGGCGCCGACCCTGCCAGTCCGGGAGGAACAGGAACACCGCCAGGCCGGCGATCAGGCTGCCGAGCAGGGTATCGAACAGGCGAGGCAGGAACAGCCCGTACCCGTCGCCCACCTGGTTGAAGCAGAACAGCACCATCAGGGTGATCGCGGCTGTCGCCAAGGTGTAGCGGGTGGTTCGGTTGGTAAAGAACACCACCCCGGCGGCAATCGCGAAACACGACTGGATCAGCGGGTTGGGGAACAGGTCGAAGAGGGCCCAGGCCAGGGTCAGGCCGATCGCGGTGCCGATGATCCGCTGGCCGAGCTTGCGCCTTGTTGCACCGTAGTTTGGCTGGCAGACGAACAACGTCGTGAGGATGATCCAGTAACCCTGGGACGGGTGGATCAAATGCACCATCGCGTAGCCGATGCTCAAGGCCAGGGGCAGGCGCAGGGCATGGCGGAACAGCAGCGACGTCGGCGTTAGCTGCGTGCGCAAGCGTACCCAGACATCCTTCAAGTTGCGCGGCGAGCGGTCGAGCAGGCTGCTGTCGGTGGCGTCGGCCAGGGTGTCGGGGTTGCTGGCATCGCTGAGCAGATGGTCGAGTGTAGCCAGGTTGGCCGCCAGTGCCCGCAGTGAACGCAGCAGCCCGCGCCAGGCGGGATTGCTTTGAATACGCAGGTGTTCGAGGGAGGCGTGCAGGTCACCGAGGGCTTCGGCGAAACTCGCGTCATAGGTGAACGGCTGGCGCATCTGGATCGATTCGGCCAGGGCGCGGCAGGCCTTGCCTTGCTGGCGCAGCAGGCGCTGGCAGCGGAACAGTACGTCGCTGTGGAAGAAGGCTTCGGCCAGGGCGTTGTAAGGGTAGTGCGAGGAACTGGCGCGTTCGTGGATGTCCTGGGCGAGAAAGTACAGCTTCAGGTAGCGGCTGACTTTCGAGCCGGGGCGACCGTTGCCGACCCTGTGCAGGATGATTTCCTTGGCCGCGTTGAGTGCCGCAACCACGCGGCCGTTTTGCTGGGCCAGTTCCAGTCGACGGGCTTGCACGTCCATCTGCCGGATCGGCTCGAAGAGTGACGACTTCAACTTCAGGTAATAACCCAGCTCCCGGAACAGTTTCGCCAGGCTCTGCTGCACGGGCTGATTGGAAAACATCGCCTGCCACAGCACCGAGAGCAACCCGTACCAGGCGGCGCCCGCCACCAGCAGCACCGGCTCATGCCAGAAATCGGTGACCGCGCCGCCGCGCTGATCGACGCCGATCATGGTGTAGACGGAAAGAATCAGGGTGGCCGAGGCAATCGCCCCATATCGCTCGCCAAGGGCACCGAGCATGGTCAGGCAGAAGGCGGCCAGGGCAAAGGCGATAATGAAGAGAATGGGGTAGGGGAACAGCAGTTCGACCGACAGCGCGGCGACGGCGAAACACACCAGCGTCACCGCCAGCGCGTTGAGGCGCCCCTGCCAGCTGTCATCGGTTTCGGCCAGGGCGCTGGCGATAATCCCCAGGAACAACGGGATCAACAGCCCCATTTCATCCTGATACCAGCACAACGCCATGGTGCCGGTCAGGGCGATGAATACCCGCACGCTGTAGCTGAATTTATCCAGCGCCCAAAGGCGGCGCAGAGACTGACGGAGCGAGGTCGATGACATGAAGTGCGAAGGCCTTCCGAGGCAATGACGCTAAATTGAGCCAGTAATGACGCCGACGCAATGGCGGCGATCACATCTGACAGCAAAATCTGTTCCTTTATCGATCAGTGCAAAATCAATGTGGGAGTGAGCCTGCTCGCGATGAGGCCGTTACATTCAACATTCATGTCGACTGTCAGACCGCCATCGCGAGCAGGCTCACTCCCACAGGTATTGCGTTGAATCAGGCGTACTGCGCGGCGGCGTAACCGGAAGCCCAGGCCCACTGGAAGTTGAAACCGCCCAGGTGCCCGGTGACGTCCAGCACTTCGCCGATGAAATACAGGCCAGGGCTTTTCAGCGATTCCATGGTCTTGGACGACACTTCATTGGTATTGACGCCGCCAAGGGTCACCTCGGCAGTGCGATAGCCTTCGGTGCCCGCCGGCACGACTTTCCAGCTCGCCAGTTTTTCCGCGACATCGGCCAGTTCGGCGTGGGTGTACTGCTTCATCGGTTTGGAGACAAACCAGTTGTCCGCCAGCAAATTGGCCATCTTCTTGGTGAAGATTTCACCCAGCAGGGTTTTCAGTTCGCTGTTCGGGCGTTCGGCTTGTTGCTGTTGCAGCCAGCTCGGTACGTCGTGGTCTGGCAGCAGGTTGATCTCGACCGTATCGCCGGATTCCCAGAACGAAGAAATCTGCAAAATCGCCGGCCCGCTGAGGCCTCGGTGGGTGAACAGGATGTTCTCGCGAAAGCTCTGGTCATTGCAGCTGACCAGGCAATCGACCGAGGTGCCGGACAGCTCGGTGCACAGTTCTTTCAGCTGATCGGTGATGGTGAACGGCACCAGACCGGCGCGGGTCGGGAGCAGGTCGTGGCCGAATTGTTTGGCCACTTGATAGCCAAAACCGGTGGCGCCCAGGGTCGGGATCGACAAACCGCCAGTGGCGATGACCAAGGACTCGCAGGTGACCTGGCCGAGGGTGGTGTCCAGCAGATAACCCTTCTCGAGCTTCTCGATAGTCTGGATCGAGGTGTCCAGGTGCAGGCTGACGCCGACCTGATTGCACTCATCGAGCAACATTTCGAGGATGTCGCTGGACTTGTTATCGCAAAACAGTTGGCCGAGCTTTTTCTCGTGGTACGGCACGCCGTGCTTGGCCACCATGCCGATGAAATCCCACTGGGTGTAGCGCGCCAGGGCGGATTTGCAGAAGTGGGCGTTCTGCGAGAGAAAATTGCCCGGTTCCGTGTACATGTTGGTGAAATTGCAGCGGCCACCGCCCGACATAAGGATTTTCTTGCCGGCCTTGTTGGCATGGTCCAGCAGCAACACCTTGCGCCCGCGCCCGGCGGCGGTCAGTGCACACATCAACCCTGCGGCGCCAGCGCCAATGATCACGACTTCGGTAGAGCGCAAAACGGTGTCCTCAAAAAATCTCAGGGCTTACGGCGAACCCTGTAGGAGCGAGGCTTGCCCGCGAAGAACGATAACGCGGACTTCCTGATGTACCGTGTCATCGTTCTTCGCGGGCAAGCCTCGCTCCTACAGGGGGGCGGTGGTGTACTTACAGGATGCGCACGCGCAACGAACGGCCCTTGATCTTGCCGTCGTTCAGGCGCTGCAAGGCCTGCTTGGCGACGCCGCGCTCCACGGCCACATAGGCCTGGAAGTCGAAGATCGCGATCTTGCCGACCTGAGCGCCCGGGATGCCGGCTTCACCGGTCAGTGCACCCAGGATGTCGCCCGGACGTACTTTGTCCTTGCGGCCTGCACCGATGCACAGAGTGCTCATCTGCGGCAGCAGCGGACCGCCGCCCTTGGAGGTGAGGTTGTCCACCTGGTCCCAGGTCAACGGCGACTTCTGCAATTGCTCGATGGCTTGGGCACGCTGTGCTTCGGACGGCGCGACCAGGCTGATGGCCAGGCCTTTCTCACCGGCACGACCGGTACGGCCAACACGGTGGATGTGGATTTCCGAATCGCGGGCTAGCTCGACGTTGATCACCATGTCCAACGAATCGATATCCAGGCCCCGGGCGGCGACGTCGGTGGCCACCAGAACCGAAGTGCTGCGGTTGGCGAACATCGCCAGCACCTGGTCGCGATCACGCTGTTCCAGATCGCCGTGCAGGCCGACGGCGGAGATGCCCTTGGCCGTCAGGTGGTCAACGGTTTCCTGGACCTGCTGCTTGGTGAAGCAGAACGCCACGCAGGACGCCGGGCGGAAGTGGCCCAGCACCTTGGTCACGGCGCTCATGCGATCGTCCGGGGAAATTTCGTAGAAGCGCTGCTCGATCTGCGTATCGTCGTGGAACGCCTCGGCCTTCACTTGCTGCGGGTTGCGCATGAACTTCGCCGCCAGCTGCTTGATGCCCACCGGATAAGTGGCGGAGAACAGCAGGGTCTGGCGACGTTCCGGGGCCTGCATGATGATTTCTTCGATGGAGTCGTAGAAACCCATGTCGAGCATGCGGTCGGCTTCGTCGAGGATCAGGGTGTTGAGGCCGTGCAGGACCAGCGAGCCCTTGCGCAGGTGCTGCTGGATGCGCCCAGGGGTGCCGACGATGATGTGCGCGCCGTGTTCCAGCGAAGCGATCTGCGGACCGAGGGATACGCCGCCACACAGGGTCAGGACCTTGATGTTGTCTTCGGCACGGGCCAGGCGACGGATTTCCTTGGCGACCTGGTCGGCCAGCTCACGGGTCGGGCACAGGATCAGCGCCTGGCAACCGAAGTAGCGCGGGTTGATCGGGTTCAGCAGGCCGATGCCGAACGCGGCGGTCTTGCCGCTGCCGGTCTTGGCCTGGGCGATCAGGTCCATCCCCTTGAGGATCACCGGCAAGCTTTGCGCCTGGATCGGCGTCATCTGGGCATAACCGAGGGAGTCGAGGTTAGCCAGCATGGCGGCGGACAGCGGCAAAGTATTAAATTCGGTGGCGATGGTGGTCACGGGACTGGCCTGCAAAACAAAATGTCGCGCAGTGTACCAGTCCGATGGCCATTCGCCCTAAGGTTCGATGTGCTCTTCCGGACGCTTGACGCGCCGTCCGTCTTCCTTTGAGAGCTGGGAAAAGATCGTTGCGGCCAGCATCGCCATGATCCCTACGGTCACAAAAGTCAGCTGGAACGCGCCCAGCACGGTCTCGACACCATCGTTGCCGATCCCTGCCGTGAAACCGCCGAGCAATGCACCGGCGCAGGCCACGCCCAGGCTCAGGGACAATTGCGCCACCACCGACAGCAGACTGTTGCCGCTGCTGGCACTGGCGTCGTCGAGGTCGATCAGGGTCACGGTGTTCATCGCGGTGAACTGCAAGGAGTTGATTGCCCCAAGGATCGCCAGCAGGCACAGCAGTAGCCAGTACGGCGTCTGCTCGCTGACCAGGCCCATGCTCGCCAGCATGATCCCCAGCGCCAGGGTGTTGCCGGTCAGCACGATGCGGTAGCCCAGGCGTTCGATCAGCGGTCGCGCCACCCCCTTGGCAACCATCGCCGCCGCGGCCAGCGGCAGCATGCTCATCCCGGCCTGGGACGGTGAATAGCCCAGCGCCACTTGCAGCAGCAACGGCACAAGGAACGGCAGGGCGCCGCTGCCGAGCCGGGCGAAGAGGTTGCCGAGAATGCCGACGGCAAAGGTCCGGGTCTTGAACAGCGACGGCGAAAATAGCGGATTATCTATGTGCCCGGCGCGCAGCCAGTAAGCCGCCAGGCAAGCCATGCCGCCGAACAGCAACAGCATCACCCGCAGGTGCGGCAGGTGCAGTTCGCCCAGGCCTTCCATGGCGATGGTGATCAGGATCATCGCCGCGCCGAACAGCAGGAAACCCAGGCTATCGAAGCGGGTACGCTCGGAGCCGCGCAGGTCCGGGATGAATTTCCACACGGCGTAGCAGCCCACCAGTCCCACCGGCAGATTGATCAGGAAGATCCAGTGCCAGGTCAGGTACTGCACCATCCAGCCGCCCATGGTCGGGCCGATCAACGGCCCGAGCAAGCCGGGAATGGTGATGAAGCCCATGATTCGCACCAGCTCCGAGCGTGGGTAGGCGCGCAGTACCACCAATCGCCCGACCGGCAACATCAACGCGCCGCCCAGCCCCTGGATGACCCGGGCACCGATCAGCATGCTCAGGGTGTTCGACATTGCACAGAGCAACGAGCCGAAGCTGAACAGCAGGATGGCGCCGAAGAAGATTTTCCGGGTGCCGAAGCGGTCGGCGATCCAGCCGGAGGCGGGGATCAGCAAGGCGACCGTGAGCATGTAGGCGATGATCACACCCTGCATGCGCAGTGGATCTTCCGCCAGGTCGCGGGCCATGGCGGGCAGGGCGGTGTTGAGGATCGTCCCGTCGAGGGATTGCATGAAGAAGGCAATGGCGACGACCCAGGGCACCCAGCGGGCGGTGACAGGGTCGAGAGGCGGGCGGTTGGGCATGGGACCTCTTGATGTCGGAAATGATCGTTCCCACGCTCCGCGTGGGAATGCCTCAATGGACGCTCTGCGTCCGCACTTGGGACGCGGAGCGTCCCGGGCTGCATTCCCACGCAGAGCGTGGGAACGAGCGGTGTCAGAGGGTCAAGGTCAACCGGCTGACAAGCGCCCCCGGCAACAACGCCGATGCCGTCGCCCGCTGGCTGTAGGTGCTCGCCGACAACAGCAACTCGCGCTCCGCGGTCAGCGCTTCCAGCTGTGTGCCCAGCAGACTGTAGGCGCTGTCATCGAAACGCATGGTGCTGACCGGTGCCTGGATCTTGCCATTCTCGACCCAGAAGGTCGCAAACCGCGTCATGCCGGTCAGGCGTGCCGCCGGTTGATCCGAAAAGTTCAGGTACCACAGGTTGCTGATGTACAGGCCGGTACCGAGTTGCTTGAGGATTTGTGCCTCGGGCAAATCCCCGGCCCGCATGTTCAGGGCCGTTGGCGATTCCCCGCCACTGGCGCCGTTGGCGGTCAATCCGTATTCGGCGGCGCTGCGTGAACCCACCAGTTGCGCACCGGCCTTGCCTTCGACGATCAACCCCAGGTCGCTGCGTGGGTAGCCTTCGTCGGAGAACGCCGGGCTCAGCGAACCGCTGACTTTTTCGTCCAGCGAGACCAGCGGGCTGAAGGCTTGATCGCCCCCGTAGAGCTTCTGTAGCGGACTGCTTTTGCTGGCAATCGACTGAGCCGAAAAACCGCCCCAGCACAACATGCCCATGATTTCTTCCAGCGCGGCAGGGGCCAGGTAGGCGCGGTACTGACCCGGCGCCAAGGTGCGTAGCGGCCGTCCCAGGTATTCAAGCTGTTCCCGCGCCTGCTGGAAGCGCTTGGCAAAGCCTTCGCTGTTCCAGTCGTGCCCGGCATAGCTGGCCTTCACCGCCTGGCCGTTTTCATGGAACAGGCTGAAATCGAAGTTGAAGCTGTTGGCCTGGTGCCAGCCGAAGGCGCCGGCGGAACTGGCGAAACCACGGCTGATCGGCCCGGCCGCATAGAACCCGACCAGATCCAGGCCTTCGGCGGCCTGGGTGATTTCGGCGACCACTTGCTCGGTGTCCGGCAGCGGATGCTCCTGCACGTTCCGGCTTTGCCAGCTGGTGTAGTTGAGCAGCAGGTAGGGGTCCTGGGGCAACAGCGGCAGGGTTTCACGCAGTTGTTGCAGGCCTTCGGCCAGGCGCTGATGGTCGACTGCAGGATCGCCCGCCAGGGTGATTTGCAGGTCGGCGTGGCGGCCATCGTTGATCAGTTTCAGACCGATGCTCGCCTGCTGCACCTGCCCGGCCTGACGCACCTTGGCGTGGTTGAAACGCACGAAGGCCGACGATTCGGCGGCGTAGCTGAGGGTGAATTGCTCCGGTTCGCGCAACGCGTCGCGCAATCGGCTGACCAATGCCTTGAACGCATCGGCCTGGGCTTTCGACGTGGTCATCAGCTGTCTCCCCCAAAAACATCAACGTTGCTGAATACGCAGGCTGGCGAGGCATGGCCGACGCGAATCACCTGATTCGGTTCGCCCTTGCCGCAATTGGGCGTGCCCAGGACCTTGAAGGTGCTGGCATCGCCGACTGCGCTGAGGCTTTTCCAGAACTGCGCGGAAATCGCCCGGTAATTCGGGTTCTTCACCACGCCCTTGAGTTCGCCGTTTTCAATCAACTGGCCCCATTCGCAACCGAACTGGAACTTGTTGCGCGCGTCGTCGATGGACCACGAGCGGTTCGTGCTCATCAAGATGCCGTGTTCGATGTTGCCGATCAGTTGCGCAAGCGGCTGGTCGCCAGGCTCGATGTTGAGGTTGGCCATGCGGTCGATCGGCGGACGGTTCCAGCCGCAGGCTCGGCTGTTGGCGACACCGTTGAGACCTGCGCGGAACTGCGAGAGGGCACCGCCCAGGGGACGCAACAGCAGGCCTTCGCGAATCAGGAATTGTTTGCTGGCAGGCGTGCCGTCGTCATCATGGCCGTAGCTGGCGAGCTGTTCGGGAATGTCCGGATCGAAAGTCACATTGAGCAGTTTCGAGCCGTATTGCAGGCTGCCGAAATCTTCGGCTTTGACGAAGCTGGTCCCAGCGTAATTACGCTCGTCGCCGAGGATGCGGTCCAGTTCCAGTGGATGGCCGATGGATTCGTGGATCTGCAGCATCATCTGGTCGGGCATCAGCAGCAGGTCGCGCGGGCCTTGCGGTGTGTTCGGTGCCAGCAGCAATTGCAGCGCCTGATCGGCGACCAGCGGGCCGGCACCGACCAGGCCGCAGCGATTGATGACATCGGCACCGCCCTGTTGGCCGAAGTTCTCGCGACCCAGGCTGCGGGTCTGGCTGTCGCTGCCGTCGTAGGCGGTGACGTCGAGACCCGGGTAGACGAAGCGCTGGGCCTGGCGCAGTTCGGCGCCGGCGCTGTTGAGGTAGATCTGCTCGACGTGGGTCATGCCCAGGCTGACCTGCCAGCTCACCAAGCGCTCGTCCTTGGGCACGGCGGCGGATTCGGCCCCCAGCAGCTGGTAGCAATCGCTCAGGGAGGGGAAGGGCTGGTCGAGGGTCGGCGAGAAATAATCGGCACGGTCGCTGGATACCGCTTGGTCGCGCAGGTCCAGCAGGGCGTGGGGCTTCAGTCGGCGCGCCTGCTGTTCTGCGCGTTCGAGGGCGGCTTGCAGGCCCTGTTGCGACAGGTCGTTGGTGGCCGCATAGGCTTCGACGCCGTTGACCCGTACAGTCAGCATGGCGCCTTCGTCGCGGCTCAGGCTCGGCGGTTCGGCGACGTTCTTGCGCACCGACAGATACTGGCCGGACTCGCGCACATATCGCAGGGAAAAGAATTCGGCGCCCGTACGCAAGGCAGCAAAGCGCTGCTTGAGCTGGGGGTGGAAATCGAACATTCGGGAACCTCCTTGGTATGGAGTGGCGGTGCAGCGGTGCGGCGAGGGGATGGAACGATTGCGCGGCACTAGAGTAGGCCTGCATGGGGGGAGGATCAAGCTTGGATCGGTAGAGGTGCGCTGTTTGTAAGGGCCTCATCGCGGGCAAGCCCGCTCCCACAGTGGCCGGGGTGGATCACAAATCTGCAATCCAACCCGGGACCTGTGGGAGCGAGCTTGCTCGCGATTGGCCGTGACGCGGTGTTACGCGGGCTGGCTCACTTCACGCATAGGCTTGCCCTTCACCGGCGCACCGCCCGCTACGTAGTAGCTGGCCTTGCTGCGCGGCAACGGCTTGCGGCCACGGATCTTGTCGGCGATTTTCTCGGCCATCATGATCGTCGGCGCGTTCAGGTTGCCGGTGGTGATGATCGGCATGATCGAGGCATCGACCACGCGCAGGCCTTGCATGCCATGCACGCGACCTTCGCCATCGACCACGGCCATTTCGTCGGTGCCCATCTTGCACGAGCAGGACGGGTGGAACGCGGTTTCGGCATGCTCGCGGATGAACTTGTCCAGCTGCTCATCGGTTTGCACTTCGATGCCCGGGCTGATTTCGCGGCCACGGAAGGCGTCCAGCGCCGGCTGCTGCATGATTTCACGGGTCAGGCGGATGCCGTCGCGGAATTCCTGCCAGTCCTGCTCGGTGGCCATGTAGTTGAACAGGATGCTCGGGTGCTGGCGTGGGTCCTTGGACTTGGCCTGGATGCGCCCACGGCTTGGCGACCGCATGGAGCCCATATGCGCCTGGAAACCGTGCTCTTTCACACCGTTGCTGCCGTTGTAGTTAATCGCCACCGGCAGGAAGTGGTACTGGATGTTCGGCCATTCGAATTCCGGGCGGGTGCGGATGAAACCGCCGGCTTCGAACTGGTTGCTGGCGCCGATGCCGGTGCCGTTGAACAGCCACTCGGCACCGATGGCCGGCTGGTTGTGCAGGAGCAGCGACGGGTACAGCGACACCGGTTGGGTGCAGGCGTATTGCAGGTACAACTCAAGGTGGTCCTGCAGGTTTTCACCGACGCCCGGCAGGTCGTGGACCACCGGAATGTCGAGCTTGTTCAGCAGTTCGGCCGGGCCGACACCGGAGCGTTGCAGGATCTGCGGCGAAGCGATGGCGCCGGAGCACAGCAGCACTTCCTTGCGCGCCTTGGCTTCAACGCGTTCTTCAGCGTCGCCTACCAGGTAACGCACGCCGACCGCACGCTTGCCTTCGAACAGGATCTTGTCGGTCAGGGCGTGGGTGACGATGGTCAGGGTCGAACGCTTCTTGGCCACGTCCAGGTAACCGCGGGCGGTGGAAGCACGACGGCCTTTAGGCGTAACGGTGCGGTCCATCGGGCCGAAGCCTTCCTGCTGGTAGCCGTTCAAATCTTCGGTGCGTGGGTAACCGGCTTGCACGCCAGCTTCAACCATGGCGTGGAACAGCGGGTTGTTGCCGGCTTTTGGTGTGGTCACGCTGACCGGGCCTTCACCACCGTGGTAGTCGTTCGGGCCGATGTCGCGGGTTTCCGCCTTGCGGAAATACGGCAGGCAGTCCAGGTACGACCAGTCCTCGAGACCTGGCAATTTTGCCCAGCCGTCGTAGTCCATGGCGTTGCCGCGGATGTAGCACATGCCGTTGATCAACGAAGAGCCGCCCAGGCCCTTGCCGCGGCCGCATTCCATCCGGCGACCGTCCATATGTGGCTCTGGATCGGTTTCGTAGGCCCAGTTGTAGCGACGGCCTTGCAGCGGGAACGCCAAGGCGGCCGGCATCTGCGTGCGAAAATCCATGCGGTAGTCCGGACCGCCGGCTTCGAGCAGCAGGACGGTGACGCCTTCGTCTTCAGTCAGACGGGTCGCCAGGGTGTTACCGGCAGAGCCGGCACCGATGATGATGTAGTCGAATTCTTGGGACATTGAATGCACCCTCTTTGAAGTTGGTTCAGGTCAGGCGGTTTGAAGGCGAGCGCTTCGCGCTCGATTCGCTGGCAAGCCAGCTCCTACAGGAGCGGGCTTGCGCGCGAAGACGGCCTGGCAGGCAATACAGAGCCCGGGTTCTTAGAACACCGAGACGTAATCGCCCAGCTCGACCTGTACCGATTTGATGCGGGTGAAGTTGTTCAGCGAGCTGATGCCGTTTTCACGGCCAACACCCGACTGCTTGTAGCCACCGACCGGCATCTTCGCGTCGGACTCGCCCCAGGCGTTGATCCAGCAGATACCGGCTTCCAGTTGGTGAATCACGCGGTGGGCGCGGTTCAGGTCCTTGGTGACGATACCGGCGGCCAGGCCGAAGTCGGTGTCGTTGGCGCGACGGATCACTTCCTCTTCGGTCTCGTAGGTGAGGATCGCCATCACCGGGCCAAAGATTTCTTCACGCACGATGGTCATGTCGTCGGTGCAATCGGTGAACACGGTCGGCGCGACGAAGGCGCCCTTGGCGAACTCGCCGTCGGTCAGGCGTTCGCCGCCGCACAGCAGGCGAGCACCTTCTTCCTTGCCCTTGGCGATGTAGCCCAGCACGCTTTCCATGTGGGCGAAGCTGACCAGCGGGCCGAAGTTGGTGTTCTCGTCTTCCGGGTTGCCGACGCGGATGCGCGCAACACGCTCAACGATCTTGGCTTCGAAAGCGGCTTTCAGGTGCGCCGGTACGAACACGCGAGTGCCGTTGGTGCAGACCTGGCCGGAGCTGTAGAAGTTGGCCATCATCGCGGTGTCGGCGGCGCGATCGAGGTCGGCGTCGTCGCAGATGATCAGCGGCGACTTGCCGCCCAGTTCCATGGTCACGTCCTTGAGCGAAGAGCTCGAAGCGCTGGCCATGACTTTCTTGCCGGTGTCGGTGCCGCCGGTGAACGAGACTTTCTCGATGCGCGGGTGCTCGGTCAGCCAGGTGCCGACTTCACGGCCACTGCCGGTCAGGACGTTGAACACACCCGCTGGCAGGCCAGCCTCGGTGTAGATCTCGGCCAGTTTCAGGGTGGTCAGCGAGGTGACTTCGCTTGGCTTGAAGATCATCGCGTTACCGGCGGCCAGGGCCGGTGCGGATTTCCACAGGGCGATCTGGATCGGGTAGTTCCACGCGCCGATACCGGCCACGACGCCCAGCGGCTCGCGACGGGTGTAGACGAACGAAGTGGTGCGCAGCGGAATCTGCTCGCCTTCGATGGCGGGTACCAGGCCTGCGTAGTACTCCAATACGTCAGCGCCGGTGACGATGTCGACGTAGCGGGTTTCGGAGTACGACTTGCCGGTGTCCAGGGTTTCCAGGGCAGCCAGTTCATCGTTGCGCTCGCGCAGGATGTCCACGGCGCGACGCAGGATGCGCGAACGCTCCATGGCGGTCATGGCGGCCCAGATTTTCTGGCCCTTTTCGGCGCTGACCACAGCGCGCTCGACGTCTTCCTTGGTGGCACGTTGTACTTTTGCGAGGACTTCGCCGTTAGCCGGGTTGATGGCTTCGAACGTGGCGTCGCTGCCAGCGTCACTGTAGCCGCCATCGATGTAGAGTTTTTGCAGTTCGAAACGGGCCATAAAGTCCTCGCAAGTGCATTAAGTGATTGGCGCGTTCAGGGGTTGAGCGTTCTGTTGTGCTCTAACTCACCCGCTTGGCCAGTTGGATATCCATGTATTCGTAAGCGATCCGTTGCGCCTGCTCGGTGTCGAAAGCATCTCCCGACAGCGCGCCGCGCAACCACAAGCCGTCAATCAACGCTGCCAGGCCCCGAGCCGCACTGCGCGCTTCGACAAGCGGCAACACGCGGCGGAACTGGCAGCACAGGTTGGAATACAGACGGTGATCGTTGATCCGCTGCAACCTGTGCAAAGACGGCTGGTGCATGCTGGTGGCCCAGAAGGCCAGCCATGTTTTCATTGCCGGGCCATTGACCTGGCTGGCGTCGAAGTTGCCTTCGATGATCACCTGCAGATGCGCCCGCGGGCTGTCATCTGTCAGCGCCAAGCGGCGCGCGGTGACGTTCTCGCTCAGGACGGTCATCAGGTACCCCATGGTGGCGGCAATCAGGCCATTCTTGTCCTGAAAGTAGTGACTGATGATGCCATTCGAGACACCGGCCAAACGGGCGATCAGCGCAATGCTGGCGTCCCCCATTCCGACCTGATCGACCGCCAGCAATGTGGCTTCGATCAACTGCTGGCGACGGATGGGTTGCATACCGACCTTGGGCATCTTGCACATCTCCTTAGGCCTTCCGGCAGACGCAAGACGTCTATCGGATTGAGGGCCAGTCTATTTTGTTTTGATTGAACGTTCAATCAACAAAGAATAAGATCTGCGACAAATCGTCGCTGCCTACAGATTTTTCCTACGCGTAGCGGCGAAAAAAACGACTTCCGAAAATGCTCGAAACCCACGCGCTACGGCGTTAAAGGGGGTTCGAGCGTGTTCGGGTTGTCTTTATATCACCCGCTGGTCGGCTGCCCACTAAGCGATTGGTCGGGTAACTCGTTTGTCTTGCGTTCTTCTCTCGCACTGCCCGGAGCATCTGTGCCATGAGTTCTGCCTCGCTAATAAAGACCCCACCCGAGAAGGTGACGGTCAACGGTTGGGTGTTCTACACCTCTACCGCGTTGATTCTGTTGTTGACCGCCATTCTGATCATCGCCCCGCAAGAGGCCGGCAGACTGCTCGGTACGGCGCAAGCCTGGTTGTCCCGCAGCTTCGGCTGGTACTACATGGTGGTGATTGCCGCCTACCTGATCTTCGTGGTCGGCCTGGCGTTCTCGTCCTACGGCAAGCTCAAGCTGGGCAGCAAGGACGACACCCCGGACTTCAGCTACGGCGCCTGGGCGGGGATGCTGTTCTCGTCGGGTATCGGCATCTCGCTGCTGTACTTCGGTGCGTCCGAGCCGCTGGATCACTATTTCAACCCACCCGAAGGCGTGGCCGGCAGCAACCTGGCCGCCCGTCAGGCCGTTCAGCTGACGTTCCTGCATTGGGGCCTGCACGGCTGGGCGATCTACGCCTTGGTCGGCCTGGCGGTAGCGTACTTTGCCTACCGGCATAACCAGCCGCTGGCGTTGCGTTCGGCGCTGTATCCGCTGGTGGGCGAGCGTTGGGTCAAGGGCGCGGCTGGTCATGCGGTCGACGGCTTCGGCATGTTCGTGACCCTGCTGGGCCTGGTGACCAACCTGGGGATCGGTTCGCTGCAGGTGTCGTCGGGCCTGGAAAACCTGTTCGGCATGGAGCACAGCAACACCAACCTGCTGATCGTGATCATCGTGATGAGCACCGTGGCGACCATCGCTGCCGTGTCGGGCGTGGAAAACGGCATCCGCCGCCTGTCCAACCTGAACATCGTGCTGTTCAGCGGCCTGCTGATTTTCGTGCTGCTGTTCGGCCCGACCCTGCACCTGCTCAACGGCTTCGTGCAGAACGTCGGTGATTACCTGAACGGCGTGGTGCTGAAGACCTTCGACCTCTATGTGTACGAAGGCGACAGTGAGAAGTCCGACCGCTGGCTGGGCCTGTGGACCCTGTTCTACTGGGCGTGGTGGATTTCCTGGGCGCCATTCGTAGGCATGTTCGTCGCGCGTATTTCCCGTGGTCGCACGGTGCGTGAAATGGTCGCTGGCGTGCTGTTGATTCCGCTGGGTTTCACCCTGGCGTGGTTGTCGATCTTCGGTAACTCGGCCCTGGACCTGGTGATGAACCATGGGGCGGTGGAGCTGGGCAAGACGGCGCTGGAACAGCCGTCCATGGCGATCTACCAGTTGCTGGAGCATTACCCGGCGTCGAAAGTGGTGATCGGCGTCTCGATTTTCGTGGGCTTCGTGTTGTTCCTGACGCCGGCGGATTCTGGCGCGGTGATGATGGCCAACCTGTCGTGCAAGGGCGGTAACGTCGACGAAGATGCGCCGCACTGGCTGCGAATCTTCTGGTCGGTGGTGATCACCCTGGTGACCATCGGCCTGCTGTTCGCCGGTAACTTCGAAGCCATGCAAACCATGGTGGTGCTGGCCGGCCTGCCGTTCTCGGTGGTGTTGGTGTTCTTCATGTTCGGCTTGCACAAGGCCATGCGCCAGGACGTGCAGATCGAACAGGAGCAGGCGGAACTGGCGGCACGCGGTCGTCGTGGATTTAGCGAGCGTTTGACGCAGCTGGACCTGCAACCAAGCCAGTCGGTGGTCCAACGCTTCATGGACAAGCATGTGAGCCCGGCATTGCAGGATGCTACGACGCAAATGCGTGCTCAAGGCCTGGAAGTGCAGACGTTGCTGGGCAAGTCCAAGCGTTGCATGGGCGTACGGGTCGAGATGGAAGAGGGCAACCCTTTTGTCTACGAAGTCAGCCTGGATGGCTACCTGGCGACGCCAACCGAGTCGGCCCAATCCGATGAGGCGCGTCAGCGTTACTACCGCGCCGAGGTGTACCTGCACAACGGCAGCCAGGACTACGACTTGATGGGTTTCACCCAGGATCAGATCACCCGTGACGTGCTCGATCAGTTTGAAAGCCATCGGCAGCTGCTTGGCCGGGTTTACAGCTAAGTAGTGAAGCGATGCGGTGTTTCAGTGACGCCGCGTCGCCTTCTTCGCGAGCAGGCTCGCTCCCACAGTTGACCGTATTCCAATGTGGGAGCGAGCCTGCTCGCGAAGGGGTCATCAGCCTTGACGCTGCATTTCCCGATAGCCCACAAACAAAAACGCCGCGATCTCTCGCGGCGTTTTTGTGTCTGTTGCCTTATCCCAGGTTCTTGCCGAGCAGCGCGTGGTACAGCTCGCTGTCGCCGAGAATCCCGACCACTTTGTTGTTGTCGTGCAGCACCAGTTTGTTGCCCGTCTGATAACGGATCTGCAGCGCATCGCGCATGCCGATGTTGGAGTCCACCAGCGTCGGCCGGCGGCCCAGGCCTTCTACCGCTTGCCCTGGAATCCAGTTCTGCAGGTCCAGGCTCGCACCGTTCTGACGAGCTCCCTTGATGGTGTTGCCTTCAGCCAGGTCCAGCCACGAATCGCCGCCCGGATCGAGGCACACCGAACCGTTGATGCGTTTGCAGTTGTCCAGGGTACGCATCAGGCTGCGCCCGCACAGTACGTTCAGCGGGTTGGTGTGGGCCACGAAGGTCCGCACATAGTCGTCCGCGGGATTGAGGACGATATCTTCAGGCTTGCTGTACTGGATGATCCGGCCGTCTTTCATGATCGCGATACGGCTGCCGAGCTTCAGGGCTTCATCGAGGTCGTGACTCACGAACACGATGGTTTTGCTTAACTTGCGTTGCAGCTCCAGCAGTTCGTCCTGCAGGCCCTGGCGGATCAGCGGGTCGAGTGCCGAGAACGGTTCGTCCATCAGCAGGATGTCGGCGTCCATCGCCAGTGCGCGGGCCAGGCCCACACGCTGCTGCATGCCACCGGACAGCTCATCGGGTTTCTTGTTGCGCCATTGGGTCAGGCCCACCAGTTCGAGTTTTTCGTCGACCAGTTTCTTGCGTTCCTTCTCCGGACGGCCCTGCATTTCCAGTCCGAAACTGATGTTCTCGCGCACCGTCAGCCAAGGCATCAGGGCGAACTTCTGGAACACCATCGCGATGCGCTTGGTGCGCATCATTTTCAGTTCGGCGGCGGTGCAGGACGCAATGTTGATCTGCTTGCCTTCGTGCTCGACGAACAGCTTGCCACGGCTGACGGTGTTGAGGCCGTTGATGCAGCGCAGCAGGCTGGACTTGCCGGAGCCGGACAGGCCCATCAGTACGCAGATTTCACCTTTTTCGATATCCAGGCTGGCCTTTTCGACGCCCACGATCTGCCCGGTCTTTTTCAGGATCTCGCTGCGGGTCAAACCTTGATCGAGAAGTTTCAGTGCTTCGCGTGGATCTTTGGTGAAGATTACGTCGACGTCTTCGAAGCGAATTATGCTCATGCGTCACCCCCTACTTTGGCGTCGGGTTGTTTGCAGATACGGTCGAGCATGATCGCCAGCAGTACGATCGCCAGGCCCGCTTCGAAGCCCAGGGCGATATCAGCAGTGTTCAGTGCGTTGACCACCGGTTTACCCAGTCCGTCGGCGCCCACCAGTGCCGCGATCACCACCATCGACAGCGAAAGCATGATGCACTGGGTGATACCGGCCGCGATGCTCGGCATGGCGTGGGGCAGTTCGATCCGTGTCAGCAGCTGGCGACGCGAGCAGCCAAAGGCCTTGCCGGCGTCCATCAGTTCTTGCGGGACATCGCGGATGCCCAGGTAGGTCAGGCGGATCGGCGCGGCAATCGCGAACACCACCGTGGAGATCAGGCCCGGGACCACACCCAGCCCGAAGAGGGTCAGGGTAGGAATGAGGTAAACGAAGGTCGGTACGGTCTGCATCAGATCGAGTACCGGTCGCATTACAGTGTAGAACATTGGCTTGTGCGCGGCGACGATGCCCAGCGGCACGCCGATGACCACGCAGACCAGGGTGGCGAACAACACCTGGGCGAGGGTCTCCATGGTTTCCTGCCAGTACCCCAGGTTTAGGATCAGCAGAAAGGAGGCAATGACAAAAACGGTCAGGCCCCATTTGCGCTGGATGAAGTGGGCCAGGAGGGCGATGAGGCCGATCAGTGCCAGCGGGTTGAACCAGGTCAGCGCGAAAGTCACGCCGTGGATCATCGTTTCCAGCGACACGGCAATGGCGTCGAATGTATTGGCGCCGTGTTGCGTCAACCATTCGACAAAGCTCGCGATGTGCTGGCCTAAAGGGATTTTCTGATCAATCAGCATGGTAGTGAACGTCCGCATGCAAGGAAATTAACAGCCCGGACGGCGTGAGCCGCCCGGCATAAGCGATGCTCCCTGATTCAAGGCGCGAGTTTGGCTTTCACGGCTTCCAGGCCTGGTTTACCGTCAATGGTGGTCACGCCAGCGAGCCAGGTATCGAGCACCTGTGGGTTCTTCTTCAACCAGGCCTTGGCGGCCGCGTCAGGCTTCATCTTGTCGTCCAGGATGTTGCCCATCAGTTCGCTCTCCATGTCGACAGTGAACTCCAGGTTTTTCAGCAGTTGGCCCACGTTGCTGCATTCCTCGGCGTAACCCTTGCGGGTGTTGGTCGCCACGGTGGCAGCACCGAAATCAGGGCCAAAGAAGTCGTCGCCGCCGGTCAGGTATTGAATCTTGAAGCGCTTGTTCATCGGGTGCGGCGCCCAGCCGAGGAAGACCACGGCGGTGTCGCGTTTCTGTGCGCGGTCGACCTGGGAAAGCATCCCCGCTTCGCTGGACTCGACGACCTTGAAGCCTGCGTCCTTGAGGCCGAAGGCGTTCTTGTCGATCATGCTCTGGATCAGGCGGTTGCCGTCGTTGCCCGGCTCGATGCCGTAGATCTTGCCGTCGAGTTCTTTCTTGAATTTGGCGATGTCGGCGAAGTCATGCAGGCCCTTGTCGTACAGCGCCTGCGGTACGGCGAGGGTGTACTTGGCGCCCTTGAGGTTGGTGCGCACGGTGTCCACGGTGCCGGCGTCGCGGTAGGCCTTGATGTCGTTTTCCATGGTCGGCATCCAGTTGCCGAGGAACACGTCCATGTTCTTGCCGTCGGCCAGGGACTTGTAGGTCACGGGCACGGAAATCATGGTGGTCTTGGTCTTGTAGCCGAGGGCGTTGAGCACGACGCTGGTGGTGGCGGTCGTTGCGGTGATGTCGGTCCAGCCAACATCGGAGAAGTTTACGGTACTGCATTGCGCCGGTTCGGCGGCTTGCGCCAGAACCGGCAGACTAAGCAAAGCGGCCAACAACAACGACGGGGAACCTTTCATGGATGGACTCCTTGGTGTTTTTTTTGGCAGTGTTTCCGACTGGAACCACCGCACTTATAGGTTGCGGTTGGATGGCGTTCTGGAGACATCTCTACCACGGCGCCTTGCAATCGAGTCGATACGATCATGTACCAGTGAAAATCTGACGCCTACAGGGTGCGTCGTAACCAGTACAGGGATGGTCGCATCCAGTGTCGGTGACGTCGTTTACAGATTTTTTCAGCCTCTTTTCCCCCTCTGCATCGCAAAAAAACGCCGAAAACATGGCGTAAAACGCACACGGCGTTAGTGGACAAGAGTGCGTCGGTTAGAGACGTCGAACGACATGACAAAAGCCTGATGATGCGGTCATCTCGGCGGATTGCAGCTTGAGCGTAGCAGCTCCGCCACCGGGCGCTTTTGCGCCTGGAGTTGGCTCACCCAGGAGTTCGGCAGTAATGGCTATCAGTGTTTTCGACTTGTTCAAAATCGGCATCGGCCCTTCCAGTTCGCACACCGTGGGGCCTATGCGGGCGGCGGCGCTGTTCGTGCAGGGCTTGCGTGAACGGGGGCAGCTTGAGCAAGTTCGACGTGTCGAAGTGCAGCTCTTTGGTTCGCTATCGGCCACCGGTATTGGCCACGGTAGCGACAACGCAGTGATCATGGGGTTGATGGGTGAGTGGCCGGACGCGATCGATCCGTCGCAAATCGGCATTCGCATCGCCACCTTGCGTGAAACCGACACGTTGTTGCTCGATGGCCGTCTGCCGGTGCCGTTTATCTGGGCTCGGGACATGCGCCTGATCGACGAGAACCTGCCCTTTCACCCCAATGCCATGACCCTGGTTGCCGAAGGTGAAGACGGCGAGCTGCATCGCGATACCTATTATTCAGTCGGCGGCGGTTTTGTCGTCGATGAGGCGCAAGCCAGCAGCGGTGTGGTCGATATGGATCGCACCGTGCTGCCGTACGATTTTTCCAGCGCCGCCGAGCTGCTGGAACTGTGCAAAACGCACAACCTGCGCGTGGCTGAATTAATGATGGCCAACGAGAAGGTCTGGCGCAGCGAAGAGGAAATCCGCAGTGGCCTGATGCACCTCTGGCGCGCCATGCAGGATTGCGTCGAGCAAGGCCTCAAGCACGAGGGCATCCTGCCCGGCGGCCTGAACGTGCGCCGTCGCGCGGCCAAACTGCATCGCAGCTTGCAGGAGCTGAACAAGCCCAACGTGATCGGCTCGACGTTGAGCGCCATGGAGTGGGTCAACCTGTTCGCCCTGGCGGTCAACGAAGAGAACGCCGCCGGCGGGCGCATGGTTACGGCGCCGACCAATGGCGCGGCCGGGATCATCCCAGCGGTGTTGCACTACTTCATGAAGTTCAGCGAGGACGTGACCGACGCCAATGTCGTCGACTACATGCTGGGTGCGGCTTCGGTCGGGATCCTGTGCAAGAAGAACGCTTCGATCTCGGGTGCCGAAGTCGGTTGCCAGGGCGAAGTCGGCTCGGCTTGCGCCATGGCGGCGGCTGGCCTGGCGGAAATTCTTGGCGCCACACCGGAACAACTGTGCAACGCGGCGGAAATCGGCCTGGAGCACAACCTGGGGCTTACGTGCGATCCGGTGGGTGGTCTGGTGCAGGTGCCGTGCATCGAACGCAACGCGATTGCCGCGGTGAAGGCGATCAATGCGGCGCAGATGGCATTGCGCGGCGATGGCCAGCACTTTATCTCGCTGGACCGGGTGATTCGCACCATGCGCGATACCGGTGCCGACATGCATGACAAATATAAGGAGACGTCGCGGGGTGGGTTGGCGGTTAGCGCGGTGGAGTGCTGAGACCGGGTTGATGCTGTTCGCGGGCAAGCCTCGCTCCTACAGACGGTGGTATCTGTAGGAGCGAGGCTTGCCCGCGAAGGGGCCAGACCAGTCAAAACTGCGCGCAAAAGGAACGCCCGCACAAAAACGCGCCACCTTTTGGCGCGTCGCTAACAGATAAATTGCCTCATCGGCGATCAGTTACAATCGCTGCTCCGACCGCTCGTCACCCGTGCCTGCGGTGACACTCTTCCCAGGCTGCTCGCAGCCCTGTTCCCACAAGTGCTACCGATTTGCTCACACGCAACGGGGCAGAGCACTTGCCGCCATTGATGGCACTTATAACCCCTACTCCCTGCGCGTCATATATAGACACATTCCGACGTCGTTTTTAGGAGTTATTGAACACGCAATCAAATTTAGGCATGGCAATTGCTCTGTCATTACAAAGCCCGTCTCCCACGCGAGAACGATGGCAATAACAAGAGCCTCCGCCTGAGGCCATCACCCGCTTTGTGTGAGGAGATACCGCGATGACGACGTTCAACTCCGGGGCCCAACCCCAGAACCGTGCGCCTCAATCCATCGGCTTTCTGCTGCTGGACAATTTCACGCTGATTTCCCTGGCTTCCGCAGTCGAACCACTGCGCATGGCCAACCAGTTGTCCGGCCGCGAGCTGTATCGCTGGACCACCCTCACCGTCGATGGCGGTCAAGTCTGGGCCAGTGACGGTCTGCAAATCACCCCCGACGCCTCCATGCACAAAGCGCCTCCCATGGACACCGTGATCGTCTGCGGCGGTATCGGCATTCAGCGCACTGTTACCCGTGAACACGTTTCATGGCTGCAGAGCCAGGCGCGTCAGTCCCGTCGCCTGGGCGCGGTCTGCACCGGCAGCTGGGCCCTGGCGTGCGCCGGCCTGCTGGACGGGTTCGATTGCAGCGTGCACTGGGAATGCCTGGCGGCGATGCAGGAAGCGTTTCCGCGGGTAGCCATGAGTACCCGTCTGTTCACCCTCGACCGTAACCGTTTCACCAGCTCCGGTGGCACCGCGCCGCTGGACATGATGCTGCACCTGATCAGCCGCGATCACGGTCGTGAACTGTCCGCCGCGATCTCGGAGATGTTCGTCTACGAGCGCATCCGCAACGAACAGGATCACCAGCGCGTACCGCTCAAGCACATGCTCGGCACCAACCAGCCGAAGTTGCAGGAAATCGTCGCGCTGATGGAAGCCAACCTCGAAGAGCCGATCGACCTCGACGAACTGGCGGTGTACGTCGCCGTGTCTCGTCGTCAGCTCGAGCGGCTGTTCCAGAAGTACCTGCATTGTTCGCCTTCGCGGTACTACCTGAAGCTGCGCTTGATCCGCGCTCGGCAACTGCTCAAGCAAACGCCGATGTCGATCATCGAAGTGGCGTCGGTGTGTGGCTTCGTGTCCACGCCGCACTTCTCCAAGTGCTACCGCGAATACTTCGGCATTCCGCCGCGCGATGAGCGTGTAGGTTCCAACACTACGCAACAAGTGGCGATGATGCCGCTGCCGCAGGCCTTGGTGCTGTCGCCGTTGTCCGGGCCGTTGTCGGCGTTGAGTCAGGCGCGTAATGAGTCGACTTTCGCTAGCGTAAGGCTCTAAAACCGAGTTGCATTCATCGCGGGCAAGCCCGCTCCCACAGGAAATGCGCCATTTTCGAACCGGCGCTGTACCTGTGGGAGCGGGCTTGCCCGCGATTGGTTTTAACGGGCGACGTGACTTTGTTGATATTCCGCCAACGCTGGCAGCAATTGCTTGTCGATGGCCTGGCGCACAGCCGGCAGGATCGTCGCGCTGCTGGTGTACATCTGCTTGACCATGGTGCGCAGCACGATGGCCCGCTCGTTGTTCAAACCTCGCACAGCAAACTCACACGCCTGCTCGGCCGTGGCGCCACTCGGCACTTGAAAGCCCAATGACTTGAGTTGGCCCAACAGGTCTTCCTGGTCTATCAAATCAGCGTGCATCATGACGCGAATCCTTCTTCTGGGAATGGTGTCGTGGTTCGATTCTGGTAGTGGCACGCAGTGGCGGCAAGGGCGATTTGTCGTAATGGCAACATTGACTATGAGCAGGTCGTTTTCGGGCTATTTACCGGCGATGAGAACCGGCACACTGGACCCAGCTTGCTTCACGAGGGTTTGGTCACCTTCCCGCGGCAGCTCCTCAACAGTACCCTCTGCCTCGATCCTGTCACGGCTTGATCGGGGCTTTTTTTATCTGTGGATTTTGTGTTGTCTGTTCGGAAGCCATCGCGGGCAAGCCTCGCTCCTACAGGGGTTGTGTTGTTTACATAATTGTCGAACGACGAAAATCCTGTAGGAGCGAGGCTTGCCCGCGAAGAACGATGACTCGGTCTAGCGTTGCAACACCAAAATGCGCGACAACAACTCATCGCGATCCACATAACAGCCCTGGAAATGCCGCGCCCCGGTTGCTGGATCGAAGGCGTTACGGGCATGCAGGGTGCGGCGGTTGTCGAAGCACCAGAGCTCACCCGGATTGAGCCTTTGCATCAGCCTGAAGCGAGGCTCACGCGTCATCGCTATGAAGCGGCGATAGGCGCAATACAGCTTGGGCATCTGCTCCACCGACGCATCGAACGGCCCGCGCAGAAAGTTCGCCATACGGATTTCCGACACCTGCCCCAAGGCATCCAGGGCGATGATCGGTGCCAGGCATCGGTAGTCGCTGTGGCGGTCCTTGTTACGGAATTCCACGGGAATCTCGCAGAGGCTCTGGAACGACTCGGGGTCCTCCTGGCGTAACGCTTCGGCGATGGCAAAGCCGTCGACGAAAATGCTCTCGCCCCCCTCGGCATCGTTGACCAGGCAATGCAGGAATTGCAGCCCCGGTTGCAACTCGCGGGTTGGCAGATCGCTGTGCAACGGCAGGTTGAAAGCGGTGTAGGCGTTGCTGTCGGCATCGGCCTTGGATTGCACGTTGAACAACACACCGAAATTGCTCTCGCGGATGAAGGAAATGCGCTGCGCGACCAGCTTCAGCGAGCCGGGCTCGGTGGGTACGCCACGGACCTGGGTCAGGCCGGTGTCGCGCACCGCCAGCAGCCATTGCAGCAGCGCCTGGTTGTCGTTCATCAGCGCTTGATACTCGAACACCGGCAACTGCAAATCACTGCGCCAAAGCCTGGGTTTGGGTTTGGCTGCCAGGCGCTCGGCGCGGGACTCGTCGTCGTAGGCATGGGCGCGCAGCCAGCCAGGGTCGAAGCGGCTGAGGTGGCCATCCTGCCACTGCACGTTCAGGCAGCCTTCAGCATCGATACTGGTCTGGACAGGCATCAGGTTTTGCGGCACATCGACGATTTCCAGTACCTGTTCGCGAGTCACCGTGTAGACGCATTGCGGGCACGGGCAGTTGTCCCGCAGCCATGGGTGGTGGAAGGGGCTGACGCGGTTGTCGGCCCACTTCACCAGGACACGATCCGCCATGGCCTGCACGCCTGCCAGCGCGCTGATCAACGGATAAGTACGGAAGTCGGCAAAAGCGGCGGCGGTGTTCATGGGATCTCCTTGTTATTTTTTTGGCGGTAATGCGATCACTCGGCCGATGTACTCGGGAGTTGGCAGGTCCGCCTGCTCGGCAACCATGGCTTGCAGGCGGCTCAACGATAGTTCGCTGAACGGCGCAGATCGTGGTCCCGCAAGGTCGACGTGCAAGAGCATTTGCTCATTGCCTGCCAGTTCCTTCGCATCACCCACCAGATGCAGGCTGTGATAGAGGTGCAGGCGTTTGCTGTCGTGGGCGATGATCTGGGTGTGTACTTCGACATCGGCGTCGAGTTTTACTTCATGCAGGTAGTTAAGGTGCAGTTCGAGGGTGAACAGCGAGTTACCGCTGGCTTCGCGGCTGTTACTGTCCAGGCCGAGACGATCCATCAGCGCGTCGGTGGCGTAGCTGAAGATCAGCAGGTAGAAGGCGTCGCGCAGGTGGCCGTTGTAGTCGACCCAGTCGGGGATGATTTTGGTTTGGTAGGTGGTGAGTGCGGGCATGATGGCTGATCCAGAACAGAGGGTGATTGGAATGCCGTCATCGCCAGCAGGCTGGCTCCCACATTGGTAAGCGTTCTCCTGTGGGAGCCAGCCTGCTGGCGATGGGGCCGGGCCTGCGGTCTGATTACTCGCTGAAGGCCATCCCATGCTTCTCTTTGGTGGTCTTCACCGCCTCCAGCACCGCCAGCAGGCAGTCATCACGATAGCGCTCCAGCGCCGAAATGCTGTGTTTGCCCAATTGATCGCTGGTGCCATCCACCACATCGTCGATCAGTTTTTCGGTCAATTCAGGTGCCGGCAGATAAGTCCAAGGCAACTGCAAGGCCGGGCCGAACTGTGCCATGAAGTGACGCATACCGGCGTCACCGCCAGCCAGGGTATAGGTCAGGAACGTGCCCATGAATGACCAGCGCAGACCCGCGCCAAAACGAATCGCGTCGTCGATTTCGCCGGTTGTCGCTACACCATCGTTAACCAGGTGTAGCGCCTCGCGCCACAGCGCTTCGAGCAGGCGGTCGGCGATGAAACCTGGTACTTCCTTGCGCACATGCAAAGGGCGCATGCCGAGGGATTCGTAGACTTTCATTGCCGCCTGCACAGCTTCGGGGGCGGTGTTCTTGCCGCCAACCACTTCCACCAATGGCAATAGGTAAACCGGGTTGAACGGGTGCCCGACCACGCAGCGCTCCGGGTGGGTCGAGCTCTCGTAGAACTCGCTTGGCAGCAGGCCGGAGGTACTGGAGCCGATCAAGGCATCGGGTTTGGCCGCGGCACTGATTTTGCTGTGCAGTTCCAGTTTCAGTTCAAGGCGTTCAGGTGCGCTTTCCTGGATGAAATCGGCATCGCGCACACACTCTTCGATGGTCGCGACAAAGCGCAGGCGATCCTGCGAGGCGCCGGGCGCCAGGCCTTGTTTCTCCAGCGCGCCCCAGGCATTGGCGACGCGTTTGCGCAGGGCGGCTTCGGCGCCAGGCGCCGGATCCCAAGCCACCACGTCGAGGCCGTGGGCGAGGGCGCGGGATACCCAGCCGCTGCCGATGACACCGCTGCCCAGGGCTGCGAAGGTTTTGATTTCGGTGATAAAGCTCATGGTCACGTCCTAAAGAGTTCGGTGAATCCCTGTAGGAGCGAGCCTGCTCGCGATGGTATTCCAGTCGCTGAGTGGCGTCGGCTGTACCTTTTTCGCGAGCATGCTCGCTCCTACAGGGTTCTGCGTGTGGGTTTAACCGCGCTGTTTCAGGCCCATCTTCTTGCGGCCTTCCGCCGGGGTCAGGACCCGGGCGCCGAGGCGGCTGAGGATTTCGCCGGCGCGTTCGACCAGTTGGCCGTTGGTCGCCAGGACGCCCTTGTCCAGCCACAGGTTGTCTTCCAGGCCGACCCGCACGTTGCCGCCCAGCAGCACGGCTTGTGCCGCCATCGGCATCTGCATGCGGCCGATACCGAAACCGGCCCAGACCGCATCGGCCGGCAGGTTGTCGACCATGGCTTTCATGGTGGTGGTGTCGGCCGGCGCTCCCCACGGGATGCCCAGGCACAGCTGGAACAGCGGGTTGTCGAGCAGGCCTTCCTTGATCATCTGCTTGGCGAACCACAGGTGACCGGTGTCGAAAATCTCCAGCTCAGGCTTAACGCCCAGCTCTTGAATACGCTTGGCGCCAGCACGCAGCTGCGCCGGGGTGGAGACGTAAATGGTGTCGCCATCACCGAAGTTCAGGGTGCCGCAATCGAGGGTGCAGATTTCCGGCAGCAATTCTTCAACGTGGGCCAGACGGGTCAGCGGGCCGACCAGGTCAGTGTTCGGGCCGAACTCCATCGGGTTCTCGCCAGCGCCGATTTCGAGGTCGCCGCCCATGCCAGCGGTCAGGTTGACGATGATGTCGACGTCGGCTTCGCGGATGCGCTCCATCACTTCGCGGTACAGCGCCACGTCACGGCTGAACTTGCCGGTTTGCGGGTCGCGAACGTGGCAGTGGACCACGGTGGCGCCGGCCTTCGCGGCTTCCACTGCGGCCGCGGCAATTTGTTTCGGGGTGACCGGCACGTGTGGGCTCTTGGCGGTCGTGTCGCCAGCACCGGTGAGTGCGCAGGTGATGATGACGTCGTGGTTCATTTGGCGGTTTCCTTCAGGCGTGGTGGTCCCATTCGCAGCCCGGTCGGGCTGCGAAGCGGTGGTTCAGTTCAGGGTTACTTGGTGGTCAGCTTCAGGTTTTCAGCCGCCGGCTTGCCATCGAAAGTGGTCACGCCCTCGAGCCAGCGTTGCTTGTCTTGCGGATGATCTTTCAGCCACTGCTTGGCCGATTCGAAGGCGTCCTTGTGATCGAGCAGCGGCTGCATCATCCGGCTCTCGTCTTCGGCGGTGAAGGTCAGGTTGCTCAGTAGGCGACCGATGTTCGGGCACTGTTCGGCGTAGGTCGGCGCGGTCACAGTCCAGACCGTGGCCATGCCTTCGTTCGGGCCCAGGGCATCTTCGCTGCCGGTGAGGTAAGTCATCTGCACGTTGACGTTCATCGGGTGCGGCGCCCAGCCGAAGAACACTACGGCTTCCTTGCGGCGCACGGCGCGATCGACGGCGGCGAGCATGCCGGCTTCGCTGGATTCGACCAGCTGGAACTTGCCGAGGCCGAACTGGTTCTTGGCAATCATCGCCTTGATCTGGGTGTTGGCGCCCGAACCTGGCTCGATGCCGTAGATCTTGCCGCCCAGCTCTTTTTCGAACTTGGCGATGTCGGCGAAGGTTTTCAGGCCCTTGTCAGCCAGGTAGGTCGGCACGGCGAGGGTGGCGCGGGCGTCTTTGAGGCTTGGCGCTTCAAGCACCTTGACCTGGTTGGCGTCGACGAACGGGGTGATGGTCTGGGTCATCAGCGGGTTCCAGTAACCCAGGAACAGGTCCAGGCGCTGATCGCGGATCCCGGCAAAGATGATCTGCTGGGAAGCGCTGGTTTGTTTGGTGCTGTAGCCGAGGCCGTCGAGCAATACCTGGGTCATCGCACTGGTCGCGATCACGTCGGTCCAGTTCACCACGCCCATGCGCACGTTCTGGCACGACGCCGGTTCGGCTGCCATGACACTGGCGCTCAGCAAAGCGGTACCACTGAGTGCAAGAACACAGCTGCTGATCAGTCGTTTCATTCTCAGGTTCCTCGGCAGTTTCATTATTGTGGGTCCGGTCGTCTGTGCGCCGGTGATGTCACGTTACGCAGCTAAGCTGCCATGAAAGCGCACTGCGGCGACCGACTCTTGCACTGCAGCGACCTGTGCTCTTGAATGCTTGTCGCAAGTGGCGTATCACCGTCATCACGCTACAGCCCTCTCGTTACCTGCCTATCGAGTGCGCTCCATGTCCCAGGATTTCTATTTCTTGTTGATGCCGGGTTTCTCGGCCATTGGATTCATCTCGGCCATCGAGCCGTTGCGGGTCGCCAATCGCTTTCGCGGCGAGCTTTATCGCTGGCACGTGCTGAGCGCCGATGGCGGGGCGGTGCTGGCCAGTAACGGCATGTCGGTTAACGCTGATGCGGCGCTGGAGCCACTGAAAAAAGGCGCTACGTTATTGGTGGTCGCCGGCTTCGAACCGCTGAAGTTCGCCACCCCGGCCCTGGAGCACTGGCTGCGGCGCCTGGACAACGAAGGCGTGACCCTTGGCGCCATCGACACCGGAAGTTTCATCCTCGCCGAAGCTGGCCTGCTCGATGGTCATCGCCTGACCCTGCACTGGGAAGCCATCGACGCCTTCAAGGAGTCCTATCCGCAGCTGAGCGTTACTCAGGAGCTGTTCGAAATCGACCGTCGGCGCATCACCTCAGCGGGCGGCACCGCCTCGATCGATTTAATGCTGGATCTGATCGCCCAGGCCCACGGCCCTGAACTGGCGATCCAGGTCAGCGAACAGTTCGTGCTAGGGCGCATCCGCCCGCGCAAGGACCACCAGCGCATGGAAGTCGCTACGCGTTACGGCATCAGCAACAAGAAGCTTGTGCACGTGATCGGCGAAATGGAGCAACACAGCGAACCGCCGCTGAGCACGCTGGAACTGGCGGAATCGATCAAGGTGACGCGGCGGCAGCTGGAGCGGTTGTTTCGCCTGCATCTGAACGACACGCCAAGTAATTTCTACCTGCGCTTAAGGCTGGAGAAAGCCCGACAGCTGCTGCGCCAGACCGATATGAGTGTGTTGGAGGTGAGTATTGCCTGCGGGTTCGAATCGCCGTCGTATTTCACCCGAAGCTACCGGGCGAAGTTCGAGCGCTGCCCGCGAGAGGATCGCCGGACCGCCAAAGCCTGAACATCCGAGAACCCCTGTAGGAGCGAGGCTTGCCCGCGAAGGCGTCCTCTCATCCAACATCAATGCTGTATGTGCCGGCCTCTTCGCGGGCAAGCCTCGCTCCTACAGGGTTTTGTGGCACTCACTTTTTCAGGAGTGCCGAACAGGCAGCCTTGTACGCCTCATGCTGATACTTGTTCAGCGTTTCCGGCAGCTCAAAACCATGCTTCTTGGCCTGGGCATTGATCGTCTGCGGCGACAACAGCATCACCTCGCAACTCTCCAACAACTGAAAAACGCCCTCGATCTTGAACGTGGTCGGCCCACCGGCGAATTCGCCTTTCTTGCTGCGTTTCTTGATCGCGATTCGATCTATCGAATTCTCGCGAACAAAGGACGCGACCTGAGCGGCAAACACTTTGACGTTGGCGGCTTCATCGTCATCGTCCAGGGCGATTTTCTTGGTGGCGAGCGCGACGTGGCTCGGAGTGGAACCCTCGAGAGCTGCCACGGCGATGATTGCTTCGCTGCCCTTGATTTCGATGCCGCAGACTTTCATGTTGAATCCCTTTTAAGTGAAGAAGTGCAGCCTACAGCTCAATTGACTGAAGTTTGCATTTACTCCTGCCCAATCAACTCCAAAAACTCCGACCGCTCGTCACTCATCCGCGCCACGCAATCATTTTGCGCGATGGTGAATGCCTTGCTGCCGGCGGTGGCCGGGAAGGCTTCGATGGCGCAGTCGGCGTCGCGGGTTTTCAGCCATTGTTGCTGGGCGGCCTTGATCTTGGCGGTGATGTCGGCCAATTGCGACGGGTTCTTGCCGTAGAGCGACTGCATGCGCTCGTTCAGGCTTTTGTAGTTTTCGCTCAGCAAGTCTTCGGCGGTGGTTTTGCTGAAGGCGGAGCATTCCAGGGTCTGGACGTCGTTTTCGACTTTGTCGCAGGGGGTGTCTTCAGACTCCTCGGCGGCGTGTACGCCGGTCGCAATCAGTGCCAAAGCCAGGACGATGAATTTCATGTGGTTGCCGCTCCCATCCAGTGAAGCATCAAGAGATGTGGCGAATTCTGGCCCAAGCGGACAGCCTTGAACAGGTCGGCAATTGTGCCTTGCGACGACCCTTTGTCGCGGATTGACGCTTTCGGCAATTCCCCTGTCGTTTTTGCACCCGGCTGCCTCGCCCCTCAGGCATATGCTGGCCCCAAAGCGCCGGCACACGATTCGGCGCATGAATCGCCAACAAGGGGACAGCCTGATGAGCCCAGCCGAATTGCACGCCGACAGCATCGTTATCGACGGGCTGATTATTGCCAAGTGGAACCGCGAGCTGTTTGAAGACATGCGCAAGGGCGGTCTGACCGCAGCCAACTGCACCGTGTCGGTGTGGGAGGGCTTCCAGGCCACCGTCAACAACATCGCCGCCAGCCAGAAACTGATCCGCGAGAACAACGACCTGGTGATTCCGGTGCGTACCACCGCCGACATCCGCAAGGCCAAGGAGCAGGGCAAGACCGGCATCCTCTTCGGTTTCCAGAATGCCCATGCGTTTGAAGACCAGATCGGCTATGTCGAAGTGTTCAAGCAACTGGGCGTCGGTATCGTGCAGATGTGCTACAACACCCAGAATCTGGTCGGCACCGGTTGCTACGAGCGTGACGGCGGCCTGTCGGGCTTCGGTCGCGAAATCGTCGCCGAGATGAACCGTGTCGGCGTCATGTGCGACCTGTCCCACGTCGGTTCCAAGACTTCCGAAGAAGTCATCCTCGAATCGAAAAAGCCGGTCTGCTACTCCCACTGCCTGCCGTCGGGCCTCAAAGAGCACCCGCGCAACAAGTCCGATGAAGAGCTGAAGTTCATTGCCGACCACGGCGGTTTCGTCGGTGTGACCATGTTCGCGCCATTCCTGGCCAAGGGCATCGATTCGACCATCGACGACTACGCTGAAGCCATCGAATACACCCTGAACATCGTCGGTGAAGACTCGATCGGCATCGGCACCGACTTCACCCAGGGTCACGGCCAGGACTTCTTCGAGTACCTGACCCACGACAAGGGCTACGCCCGCCGCCTGACCAGCTTCGGCAAGATCATCAATCCGCTGGGCATCCGCACTGTCGGCGAGTTCCCGAACCTCACCGAGACCCTGCTCAAGCGCGGCCATTCCGAGCGCGTGGTGCGCAAGATCATGGGCGAGAACTGGGTCAACGTTCTCAAGGATGTCTGGGGCGAGTAAGCCGCAGCTCTTCTGAATCTTTTCCCCCGGCCGTCCGTGCCGGGGGCAATACCAAAATTTTTCTGGAGTTAAGTTTCCATGGCCAAGATCGCCCCGCAATTGCCTATCGAAGTCGACAGCGAAACCGGTGTCTGGACGTCCGACGCCCTGCCGATGCTGTACGTACCGCGCCATTTCTTCGTCAACAACCACATGGGCATCGAGGAAGTGCTGGGCGCCGACGCCTACGCCGAAATCCTCTACAAGGCCGGCTACAAGTCCGCCTGGCACTGGTGTGAAAAAGAAGCCGAATGCCATGGCCTGGAAGGCGTCGCGGTGTTCGAGCACTACATGAAACGCCTGTCGCAGCGCGGCTGGGGCCTGTTCAAGATCCAGGACATCGACCTGGATAAAGGCACCTGCAGCGTCAAGCTAGAGCACTCGGCATTCGTCTACGTGTACGGCAAGGTCGGGCGCAAGGTCGACTACATGTTCACCGGTTGGTTTGCCGGCGCGATGGACCAGATCCTCGCAGCTCGTGGCAGCAAGATCCGCACCGTGGCCGAGCAAGTCTACGGTGGCTCCGAAGAGGGCCACGAAGACGGCTTGTTCACCGTCAAGCCGTTGTAAGTCGAGGAACCCGCCATGGCTTTCGAAGCAATGTTCCAGCCGATCCAGATCGGCAAACTGACCATCCGTAACCGCGTGCTCAGCACCGCACACGCCGAGGTCTACGCGACCGACGGCGGCATGACCACCGACCGGTACGTCAAGTATTACGAAGAGAAGGCCAAGGGCGGGATCGGCCTGGCGATCTGCGGCGGTTCGTCCGTCGTCGCCATCGACAGCCCGCAGGAATGGTGGAGCTCGGTGAACCTGTCCACCGACCGTATCATCCCGCACTTCCAGAATCTGGCCGACGCCATGCACAAGCACGGCGCCAAGATCATGATCCAGATTACGCACATGGGCCGTCGCTCGCGTTGGGACGGTTTCAACTGGCCGACGCTGATGTCGCCGTCGGGCGTGCGTGAACCGGTGCACCGCGCTACCTGCAAGACCATCGAGCCGGAAGAAATCTGGCGGGTTATCGGCAATTACGCGCAAGCGGCCCGCCGCGCCAAGGCCGGTGGCCTGGACGGTGTCGAACTGTCGGCGGTGCACCAGCACATGATCGACCAGTTCTGGAGCCCGCGGGTCAACAAGCGTACCGACGAATGGGGCGGCACCTTCGAAGGCCGCATGAAATTCGGTCTGGAAGTGCTCAAGGCCGTGCGCGCCGAGGTCGGTGATGACTTCTGCGTGGGCATGCGTATCTGCGGTGACGAGTTCCACCCGGATGGTCTGTCCCATGAGGACATGAAGCAGATCGCCAAGTATTACGACGACACCGGCATGCTCGATTTCCTCGGCGTCGTGGGATCGGGTTGCGACACCCACAACACCCTGGCCAACGTGATTCCGAACATGAGTTATCCACCGGAGCCGTTCCTGCATCTGGCTGCCGGCATCAAGGAAGTGGTCAAGGTTCCGGTGCTGCACGCGCAGAACATCAAGGACCCGAACCAGGCCACCCGTATCCTGGAGGGCGGTTACGTCGACATGGTCGGCATGACCCGCGCGCACATCGCCGACCCGCACCTGATCGCCAAGATCAAGATGGGCCAGATCGACCAGATCAAGCAGTGCGTCGGCGCCAACTACTGCATCGACCGTCAGTACCAAGGCCTGGATGTGCTGTGCATCCAGAACGCCGCGACTTCCCGTGAATACATGGGCCTGCCGCACATCATCGAAAAAACCACCGGCGTCAAACGCAAGGTGGTGGTGGTCGGTGCCGGCCCTGCCGGTATGGAAGCTGCCCGTGTTGCCGCCGAGCGTGGTCACGACGTCACGCTGTTCGAAAAGAAAGAGTTCATTGGCGGGCAGATCACGACCGCCTCGAAAGCGCCACAACGGGACCAGATCGCCGGTATCACCCGCTGGTACCAGCTGGAGCTGGCACGGTTGAAAGTCGACCTGCGCCTGGGCGTGGCGGCTGATGCACCGACCATCATGGACCTGCGTCCGGATGTGGTGGTGCTGGCAGTCGGCGGTCATCCGTTCATCGAGCAGAACGAACATTGGGGCGCGGCTGAAGGCCTGGTGGTCAGCAGCTGGGACATCCTCGACGGCAAGGTTGCACCTGCCAAGAACGTACTGGTCTACGACACCATTTGCGAGTTCACCGGCATGTCGACCGCCGACTTCCTCGCTGACAAGGGCAGCCAGGTCGAGATCGTCACCGACGACATCAAGCCAGGCGTGGCGATCGGCGGTACGTCGTTCCCGACTTACTACCGCAGCATGTATCCGAAAGAAGTGATCATGACCGGCGACATGATGCTGGAGAAGGTCTACCGCGAAGGCGACAAGCTGGTGGCTGTGCTGGAAAACGAATACACCGGCGCCAAAGAGGAGCGGGTGGTGGACCAGGTGGTCATCGAGAACGGCGTGCGTCCGGACGAGGAGATCTACTACGCGATGAAGGAAGGCTCGCGCAACAAGGGCCAGATCGACGTCGAAGCCTTGTTCGCGATCAAGCCGCAGCCATGCCTGGAACAGAAAGGCGACGGCTACCTGCTGTTCCGCATCGGCGACTGTGTGGCCCAGCGGAACGTGCACGCGGCGATCTACGACGCGCTGCGGCTGTGCAAGGATTTCTAAGAGCTTGTGGATAACCCTGTGGGAGCGAGCTTGCTCGCGATGGACGTGAACGATGACGCGGGCAGTCTGATTTAACGCGTATTTCTCAGGTTTTTCGCGAGCAAGCTCGCTCCTACAGGGAATCGGGCAAGGCATCCAGGTAGTTTGGCCTGCAAGACCCTGCGGTCTTTGGGAGCTCCACCATGTTGAACACCCTTCTTCCAATCCTGTTGTTCGCTGCCCTGGGCCTCGCGGTTCTGGGCGCGTTGCGGCGGGTAGCCATGTGGCGCCGGGGCCGGGCCTCGAAGGTCGATCTGATCGGCGGCCTGTTTGCCATGCCCAAGCGCTACATGGTCGACCTGCACCACGTGGTGGCGCGGGACAAATACATTGCCAACACCCACGTCGCCACGGCCGGCGGCGCGGTAGCGTCGATCGTGCTGGCGATCCTGGTGCATGGTTTCGGCCTGCATAACCGCATTCTGGGTTATGCGCTGTTGTTGATGTCGGCGGTGATGTTCGTCGGCGCGGTCTTTGTCTACCTGCGTCGGCGCAACCCGCCTGCGCGGCTGTCGAAAGGCCCGTGGATGCGCCTGCCGAAAAGCCTGATGGCGTTCTCGGTGTCGTTCTTCCTGGTGACCCTGCCGGTGGCCGGTATCCTGCCGGAGAACTTCGGTGGCTGGCTGTTGGCGGTGATCCTCGGGATTGGCGTGCTGTGGGGCGTGTCCGAGCTGTTCTTCGGCATGACCTGGGGCGGGCCGATGAAGCATGCGTTTGCCGGTGCCCTGCACCTGGCCTGGCACCGTCGCGCCGAGCGCTTTGGCGGCGGTCGTTCCACCGGTCTGAAACCCCTGGATCTGAACGATCCGGCCGCACCACTGGGCGTGGAAAAACCCAAGGACTTCACCTGGAACCAGTTGCTCGGCTTCGACGCCTGCGTGCAGTGCGGTAAATGCGAAGCCGCTTGCCCGGCCTTCGCCGCCGGCCAGCCGCTGAACCCGAAAAAACTGATCCAGGACATGGTCGTCGGCCTGGCTGGCGGTACCGATGCCAAGTTTGCCGGCAGTCCGTATCCAGGCAAGCCGATTGGCGAACACGCCGGCAACCCGCATCAACCGATCGTCAACGGTCTGGTGGATGCCGAAACCCTGTGGTCGTGCACCACCTGCCGCGCCTGCGTCGAGGAATGCCCGATGATGATCGAGCACGTCGATGCCATCGTCGACATGCGTCGCCATCTGACCCTGGAAAAAGGCGCGACCCCGAACAAGGGCGCCGAAGTCCTGGAAAACCTGATCGCCACCGACAACCCGGGCGGTTTTGCGCCGGGCGGCCGGATGAACTGGGCGGCGGACTTGAACCTCAACCTGATGAGCGAGAAGAAGTCTACCGACGTGCTGTTCTGGGTCGGCGACGGTGCCTTCGACATGCGCAACCAGCGCACCCTGCGCGCCTTCGTCAAAGTGCTGAAAGCGGCAAAAATCGACTTCGCCGTACTCGGCCTCGAAGAGCGCGACAG
The DNA here is from genome assembly GCF_028471945.1 of Pseudomonas sp. WJP1. NCBI lineage: Bacteria > Pseudomonadati > Pseudomonadota > Gammaproteobacteria > Pseudomonadales > Pseudomonadaceae > Pseudomonas > Pseudomonas sp. WJP1. The sequence goes on along the minus strand of NZ_CP110128.1, from coordinate 6,540,048 downwards.
CGGTGACGTGGCCCGACGCCTGGGCGACGAGGCGACCTTCCAGTTGCTGGCCAAACGCAACATCCAGACCCTGGCCAAGTACAGCTTCAACCGCATCGTCACCTGCGATCCGCACAGCTTCCATGTGCTGAAAAACGAATATGGCGCCTTCGATGGCAACTACCTGGTGCAGCACCACAGCACCTACATGGCGGAAATCATCGACGCGGGCGCGCTGAACCTCGGTCAGCACAAAGGCGACAGCGTGACCTATCACGACCCGTGCTACCTCGGCCGCTATAACGGCGAATACGAGGCGCCGCGCCAGGTCCTGCGTGCGCTGGGCATCGAGGTCAAGGAAATGCAACGCTCCGGTTTCCGCTCGCGCTGCTGCGGCGGTGGTGGCGGTGCGCCGATCACTGACATTCCGGGCAAGCAGCGTATCCCCGACATGCGCATGGAAGACATCCGCGAGACGGGCGCCGAACTGGTGGCTGTGGGCTGCCCGCAGTGCACCGCGATGCTCGAAGGTGTGGTCGAACCACGGCCGCTGATCAAGGACATTGCCGAACTGGTGGCCGACGCGCTGCTGGAGGATCAGGCCCCAAAGTCGGCTACGCCGGCCAAACGTGAACCCGCGGAGGTGCACTGATGAGCGACATTATCCGCCGCGACCCCCGTGCCGAATGGATCGCCCGCAACCGCCTGCACCCGCTGCACGCGGCCATGCAACCGGCGCAACACAGCTGGATGGGGCCTAACGGCGTCATCCGCAAGAACCCGCACGGCATCGGTTTCATCGGCCCTAACGGCATCAAGCGCATCGACCGCAGCGGTGCTCAGCAGGGCGGGGCGACCAAACGCTCGGCCGCCGTTGAAGTGCAATTGCCGCTGCATCAGGTGCTTACGCCGGCGTTCTACATCTGCGTGGTGCCGGACATGGTCGGCGGCCGCTTGAGCAGCCACGACAAGGACTTGCTGGGCCTGGCCCAGCAACTGGCCGGCAGCGAAGGCGCGGTATTGGCCGTGGTCTTCGGCGAACACAAGGAAAACGCGTTTTCCACAGCCGGCGTCGATCGCTTGCTGGTGCTCGAAGGCGACGAGTTCAGTGGTTATGCACCGGAACAACGGGTGCAGGGTCTGCGGGCTGTGGATAACCAGTTCAGCCCGCGTCACTGGCTGCTGCCGGACAGTCGCAGCGGCGGTGGCGAATTGGGTCGGCGCTTTGCCGCGGCCCTGGGCGAACGTCCGGCCACGCGGGTCTGGCAGGTCAAGGACCAGGAGTGCATCGGCCGCGCCGGTGCCGGCTTGCAAGACCTGGCGCGTCCGGTTGCGCGGTTGATCCTGGCCGCCGTCGAATGTGCCGAACCGGTCAGCGAAACCCGTCACGAAGTCTTGCCAGTCGAGTTATCCACAACCATCGCGCGCAGTCTCTCGCGCATCGAGGATCTGGGCGCGGTGGCGGTGGACCCGGCGGCGATTCCCATGGCCGAGGCCGAGTTCATTTTCTCCGGCGGCAACGGGGTCAAGGATTGGGACTTGTTCCACCAGACCGCCGCGGCCCTTGGCGCCACCGAAGGCGCCTCGCGGGTGGCGGTGGACGATGGCTTCATGGCCCGCGACCGTCAGGTCGGCGCGTCCGGCACCTGGGTTACCGCGCGGGTCTACGTAGCGGTGGGGATTTCCGGGGCGATCCAGCACCTGCAGGGCATCGGTGCCTGCGACAAGGTGGTGGCGATCAACCTCGACCCGGGCTGCGACATGATCAAACGGGCCGACCTGTCGGTAATCGGCGAGAGTGCCGAGATTCTTCGGGCCTTGATCGCGGCGGTAGAAGCCTACCGCAACGACGCCAAGCGCGATGCGGCTTAAGGGAAGGAAAGGGTTATGAGCACGAAAATCATCAGCCTGGTGTCCATCGGCGCCCACCCGACTTCCGGTCGACCACGACGTGCGGAGCAGGATGCGCGGGCGGTGGAACTGGGCTTGCAACTGGCTGGGGATAACTTGCAGGTACTGCACGCCGGCGACGTCGCCGAGCCGGCCTTGCGCGCTTACCTGGGCATGGGGCTGGAACAATTGCATGTGCTGGAACAACCGCAAGGCGCCGATGCGCTGCCGGCCTTGACCGCTTATTTGCGTGATGCCGGGGCACAGGTCGTTTTGACCGGTAGCCAGGCGGAAACCGGTGAAGGCTCGGGCATGTTGCCGTTCCTGCTGGCCGAAGGCCTTGGCTGGCCGCTGGTGGTGGGGCTGGCGCAGGTCGAGTCCATCGACGGCGGTTCGGCGTTGGTGCTGCAGGCTTTGCCGCGCGGTCAGCGGCGTCGCTTGAAGGTTCGCTTACCGTTTCTCGCCACTGTGGATAACGCGGCGCCCAAGCCCCGGCAGAGTGCCTTCGGCCCGGCCCGGCGTGGGGTATTGCAGGCCAAGGACGTGGAAATCGTCGACGATGAATTGCTCGCGGTCGCCACCCTGCAACCGGCCAAGCCACGCCCTAAACGCTTGAAGGTGATCAAAGCCAAAAGCGGCGCTGACCGCATGAAAGCCGCAACGGCGAAAGCCAGTGGCGGTGGGGGACAAGTGCTCAAGGGCGTAACGGCGCAAGCTGGGGCTGAAGCAATTCTCAAGTTGCTGATAGAAGAAGGTGTGGTCCGCTAGCGGTCAGTTTTTGGGGGCAGGTCAATGGCAGTAGAATTTCGTCCGGCAGTGCGCGCGGACGCGCGTGAGATTGCGCGTTTGTTCCAGATTTCATCGGAGGGGGCTTCGGATTACATCTGGAGCCAGATAGCAGAACCCGGGCAGGATCTGCTCGACGTCGGAGCCCTGCGCTACGCCCGTGACGATGTGGATTTCTCCTGGCAGAACTGCCTGATCGCCGAAGCCGAAGGTGAAGTCATTGGCATGCTGCACAGCTACGTGATGCGTCACGATCCTTTCGCAGCGCCGGTGACCGACCCGGTGCTGGCGCCGTACGCCAAGATGGAAATCCCCGACACCCTTTATATTTCCAGCCTGGCGCTGCATGAAGGCTGGAGAAATCAGGGGCTGGGCAAGCAGTTCCTTGCCTACGCCTACGACCGCGCCAATCGGCTCGGGCTCAATGGCCTGAGCCTGATCGATTATGCCGCGAACACCGGTGCCAGGCGGTTCTATGAGCGCCATGGTTTCCGTGTTGTCGATACCTGCCAGATCACGCCGCATCCGATGATTCGGGTGACGGGTGAGGCCTATTTGATGTATCGGCCCTAGGGCCTTGGGTTGACCCTCTCTTACGGTTATCCACAGTCCAGTGGATAACCCGTTTTCCTCTTGCGCCACCCTCCCGCCTGCTACATTTTCACTGTGCGCTGTTGAGGGTACGGCAACCGGTCACGAAGTTTTCTGAGCTTCAGCGCTTGATCATAAAGCCTGGTTTTTATGAGTGGGTTGGCCATGAAGCCTGTAAAGCGGACTCTGCTGGTTCTTGTACTGGTGACGCTTGCCTCTTTCGGCTCTCTGGCTGGTCCCCGGCCAAACCCACCTGAACGCCGTTCTGAACCCGAACATGATTTCTATCAGTGGGTGGTGTCCGGGCAGGGGCAGAAAGCTTCCCTGGCGCAAATGCAGCAGCGCTGCGACAGGGTATTGGATGCCGGGGAACACCTAAGTTGCTCGGTATCCGTTATCGCTCGAATGTTCGAGACCAAGGCTGCCAACCAGTTGCCTGACTACATGCTGGCAACCCAGCGCAAGCATGCCCGGGCAATCGACGCGGATCCAGAGTTGAAAGTGCTGTTTTCAATGTTCGGCAGCCAATCCTTGTCGGCCCTCAGGGCGACCGGCGACTTTTCGGTGAGCCGAACGCAGCGGCGCGAAAGGCTGGTGATTCATCCCTATTCCAGTGACGTTTTCATTGCTGACCAAGTGCTTCCATTCATCGACGTCAGCGCGGCCAATGGGCACTCGGCGCGTTTCGTCCTGGACACCGGCGCCCCGCAAACCCGGGTCAACCACGACACCGCGAAGCTGATGGGGATCAAACTGTTGACCGACTCCCACTACGCCTACAGCACGTTCTATGGCGAGAGGGACCTGTCTGCGCGGCTCGGAATTCTTGACTCGATCAAGCTGGGGGGCAGCGAGTTCAGGAATGTACTGGTGTTTGTCAGCGACCGTGACAACCTGTTCGGCCTGGACCTGATCAGCAAGCTGGGGCGCCTGAAAATCGCCCGCAAAACCCTGGAACTGAACCCGGCTGCGGTCGTGCGCTGCGAGTCGCCGATCATGTACAGCCGGGCGGACATCAACCAGCGCCTGGTGATCGCCGCACGCCTGGATAACCGGGTTACCCAGGCGATCGTCGACACCGGCAATGTCGACTACCTGACCTCGGCTTCGCCGGGAGACCCAATCAATGCGGTGAAGTCGCTGGTCCCCGGCAATTCCCCACTCATCACCGCTGACAGGCAACACTATCAAACCTTCAAAGGCGTGCTGAATTTGCCGGGTCATGGCATGGCCGTCACCTACAAATACTATCCAGGCTTCACCATTCCACCGTCGTGGGTACTTGGACGGTACGTGCCGTCGATTTTACTCGGCTGGCAAGCCTTCAACGATTTTGAATTGAATCTGGATGTCGACACGGGGCGGTCTTGTTTCAACAGCGTCTGATGGTGGGTGGATTTTTGATGTCCAGGCCGCGAGCGACCTATCAGAACTGCTAGTGTCGATTTCATCAGGCGTTTGTTACGGTATTGAGAAGTCCATTTCCACTCAGGATTTGCAATCCCTTGAGGACGCCCCTGATGCCTGTATCCCAACTCTACCGTTCTCCTTCGCCAGATCGCGGCTTCTCTCGAACGCTGTTGTTGGCCACTGACCTGCAGCAAAGCATCCTCGCCGAGCTTGATCGCAGTGGTCCGAATCAACTCACGTATACGGCCTATGGTTCGCAGAGTAGTCGGCTGCCGGCAGGCACTCGACTCGGATTTAATGGGCAGCTTAAAGAACACCCTACCGGCTGGTATCACTTGGGGAATGGGCATCGTGTTTATAACCCGGTGCTGATGCGTTTCCACAGTCCAGATCGGTTGAGCCCGTTTGGCAAAGGAGGCATGAATAGCTATGTCTACTGCGGTGGATCACCAGTGAATCGGGTCGATCCAACCGGCAAGTGGTGGTTCGCCATCCCTGTTGCAGGGCAGGCAGTTGGCACAGCATTGGGTGCGGTCTTTGCCGTTGGAGCGACTTTCAGAACTGCAGTTGCAAAATATTTTACCAAAACTCCTTTGCCCGCAAATCTACAGACTGCCAACAGAAGGCAATTCTGGGGCGGCGTTATTGGAATATTATCTCGTCCGTTGGGAATTCCAGGCGCTCTCGCCGCTGCCCTACCCCCTACAAATGCGGCCCTGAGTGTCGGGGGGAATTTAGTGAGCCAAGTATTGACGTTCAGCGGTGGATTGGAGCAAGCCTTGCATCAGGGGAGGCAATTGGTGGATGTATCTCGAGCTACGGGACCATCAATACCGCGCATGGCGTTCGAATCTGTAAAGGAAGTAAGTGGCGCGAACGCGGTCACGGCGTTTGTCAAACGTAGGTTTACCAGGGCTTCTGAAATTGGTCCAGATGTACCCATGGTCAGTTTTCAAGTTGACGCTCGCACCGTGAGGGATCCGGATAGTTTGGGATCGCAGGAGATGTCTCAATTTTATGGGAGTTGAATGATTCTTTGTGGATGAAGATATGAGTCCATGCATATTTGTCCCCAATCTCTGTTGGCGTACCTGTGGATAAGATGTTCGCTTACCGCTGAGGGCCTTATAAACAGCGGTGTTCAGGCTTCTGGTTAAAAATCGATCAAATCATGGTTTTAACTGATCAACCGTGCGAAAACCCTGAAAAATCGCAGCTTTCAGCGCTTTTCCACAGAGGGGCAATAGTTGCCCCCAAAGTCTGTTGGCGTTTCTGTGGATAAGGTGTTCGCCATCCTCTGCAAGCCACGTGATTCGCGCTTCTTAGAGGTTTGATCAATAAATGACCAGTAGCTGTGGAAATCTCTGGTTCTGAATAAGTCACGGATTTTCTTCGGTTTCTGTGAAGTTTTCGGCATTTCCACAGTTGTCCCCATTTGCTGTGGGTGCAGGTGTGGATAACTTGTTTGCGGAAGGCTGGGAGGCGCGCAGGGTATAGCTCTGAACGGAATCGATCATATTTCGTACAGATCTATAGTGAGGGCAGTATTGCGAGCAACCCCTTGTAGGAGCGAGCCTGCTCGCGATGGTCGTGAACGATAACGCGTAAAGCCAGGTACCCAGCGGCGCTCTCAAGTTTTTCGCGAGCAGGCTCGCTCCTACAGAGAGCTTTTTAGCCTCAACGCCCAGGTTTGCCAGCAACCGCTCGTTCTCCGGCCGCGCGCCGGTCCTGGCCGTTGGTGGCATCCCATACCTGGTTTTCAACGGTTTTCCACAGCCGTGCGTAAGTTGCCCCCAAAGTCTGTTGGCGCTTCTGTGTATAAGGTGTTTGCCATCCTCTGCAGGCCACGTAATCCGTACTTCTTAGAGGGTTGGTCAATAATTGATCAGTCGCCAAGGAAAACCCTGGTTCTGGATAAGTCACGGATTTTCTTCGGTTTGTGTGGAAAAAGTTTTCGACAATTCCACAGTTGTCCCCATTTGCTGTGGGTGGACATGTGGATAACTTGTTTGCGGAAGGCTGGGAGCCTTATGGGGTATAGCGCTGAACGGAATAGATCATATTTCGTACAGATCTATAGAGATAGTATCGCGAGCAAGCCTCTTGTAGGAGCGAGCTTTTTAGCCTTGAATACAGCGCACGCTCGGCGCCCAGGTTGCTCAGCAAGCGCTCGCTCTTCGGCCAGGCGCCGGGTCTAGCTGTTGGTGGCATCCCAGAAATGACTTTCAGGGCTTTTCCACAGCGGAGTAATAGTTGCCCCCAAAGTCTGTTGGCGCTTCTGTGGATAAGGTGTTCGCGATCCTCTGCAGGCCACGTAATCCTTGTTCTTTAGAGGGTTGATCAATAAATGATCAGTTGACATGTGAAACCCGGATTCTAGATAAGTCACGGATTTTCTTTGTTTTTGTGGAGAAAGTTTTCGACATTTCCACAGTCGTCCCCATTTGCTGAGGGTGGAGATGTGGATAACTTGTTTGCGAAAGGCTGGGAAGCACATACCGTATAGCTCAGTGCGGAATAGATCATATTTCGTACAGTTCTATGAGAGAGGGGTGCCGCGCGAAGGGATGTAGTGTTTTTGGCGCCTTCGCGAGCATTGCACCTGATACATAATTAATACCCTACATGAGCAGCATAGGCATGATGTGTATTATTCATCGTTAACTGTCATTTGTGACAGGTGCGAACCTTCGTTTTTTTGATTAGGGTTGATCTTTACTTCTCGCTTCGGAAGATGCCATGAAAAGTACAGATGACAACCCGGAACCGGCCAGCTCTTTTAGTTTAAATAACTGGATGACGGATATTCATTCCTATGTAAAGGACTTTCGCCTGTGCCAGCTGAGTTTGCCCGGTGCGCATAATGCAGGAGTGGATAAGGATATTGCACAAAACGATTCTTATGATGCTTGTCAGGATCATGCCATTTACCACCAGCTGGAAAATGGTGTACGGGTCCTGGATATAAGGATCAAGTGGTATTCGGGTGTTGCTGGCGGTTTTTTTGATAAGTTTATTTCCATCCACGAAGGAATGGGTAGAAATCTTGGGTATATATTAAATGAGGTGGTGAGGTTTCTCGAGGGTCACTCGGGTGAGATTGTAATTTTAGACTTTCATGACATCCAGTCGGGGAGTAATGCTCCGGCCCCCTATAAGGAGCTTCATGAGGCCTTGGTTTCCGGCTATCAGAAATACATGTTGCCGGTATCTGCTAGCAGTTTGACCATTGCGCAAATAAAAGAGCAACACCCGGGGCCTCGTATGGTTATCGCAGTGCCTAGCTACGTATGGCGTACCCCGGAGCCAATTCGTGATCGCAGCTTATTTTGGCAGCAAGTTGAACACCGGTGGATTGGTCAGAGCATGGTGAATACTGACGAACTGAAGGGTTATATTGCGGGTGTCATAAGTGATCCTCCGCCAGCGGAAGAGTTATGGTCGACATCGGCAACTGCTTTTAGTCTTATTGGCGGGCCGTTAGATATAATTTCGTATCTTAAGTCCTGGTACCCGGCAAACGGTGATTGGCAGGCAAAAAGCAATATTATCAACTTTGACTGGTGTGCGCGATCAAATGCAGACTTGGTATGTCAATGTATTGAAAGCAATAAGATCAAAACACCTCGCGCTGTACTTGAGATCACAAGCCCGGTCAATGGAGACTTTGTGGACGACGAATACGTTGTAGTTCGTGGGACCGGGAAGGCTGGGGCTATTGTGGATCTCTACGAGAGTGGTAGCGGATATTATAGCTATGGCAATGGCCAGGTTAACGTCGCTACGCATACATGGGAAATACGGACTAGATTCATCCCTAGGGGGGCTTTCAACCTGACCTGTATCCAGAGATTTGACGGCAAGGAGTCAAGGTGGGCTAATACAGTATCATTTACGCACGGCCTGCGTCCTGCGCCTGTTCTCTATCGTCCAGATGCTGGAGCGGTCACGCAATCAGTCAGGCCGTTGATTAAAGGTGGTGATGCACAAGTAGGCGCAACTGTTCGACTCTATGTAGGCGACGAAATTTACGGTACTGCTATTGCGGATTCTCAAGGCAATTGGGATCTTGTGTTAATAAGGGATCTTCCTTTGGGTCCTCGATCGTTGACATTTGATCAGGTTGTCAATGGTCAAGTATCTGCCCGTTCACAGGCTACTTTTATCACTGTGTCAGATAAACCAAGTAAGCCGACACTAAGTCGTACTGAAGTTGGGCCTGGTTGGGTAGAGATTTATCTCCATAGAAATGACGACATTGCCAACTATACTTATTCTCTAAATGGTGGGCCTGGAAAAGTCTATTACAGTAACTTGTACAAATTTAATGGCTTGGTGTTGGGAGAGACCTATTATGCAGAAGTCATTTCTACTAATAGCCAAGGTGTCAATTCTGATATAGCAACCTTTCCGCTAAACTATGCTGCGGAGATTCCAGCGCCTACAAATTTTCACGTGATATCGAATGGGGGACGGTCCGTTACGATGGGTTGGAATGCTCCCGCTCCTTTAGCTGGACTACAGTTGGCCGGCTATAGTTTCGGGCCTGCTGGAGTTGGAAATCATCATGTTGTTAACCCAGTAGGGACATTCGATAACCTTATTACGAATTGGCCAACAGAGATGCAAGTTCGAGCGATGTACCAACGTGGTCTTGTATCAGGGTGGGTAAGTCTGGTGGTTTTTCCGAAGCCTTGACAGATGCCTGGAGGATAAAGGTGATTGATGAGCGCATGGACCCCAATGGCCGAAGTCATTCACGCTAGAATATCTGCTACCGGCCAACTACGAATGGTCGGTAGCATTTACTCCTCATTCTAGCCCTGAACGGGCACGCCCTTTAAATACGGCGCAGGTTCAGCGCCGAGATTGCTCAGAAGACGCTCGCTGTACCAATCCACAAAGTTCACCACACCAAACTCATAGGTCTTGGAGTAAGGCCCAGGCTGATACGCCGTGGAGTTGATGCCGCGCTGGTTCTCCTCGGCCAGGCGACGGTCCTGGTCGTTGGTGGCATCCCAGACCTGGCGCATGCGCTCCACGTCGTAGTCCACGCCTTCAACGGCATCCTTGTGCACGATCCACTTGGTGGTGACCATGGTTTCCTGCGCGCTGATCGGCCACACGGTGAACACGATGATGTGGTCGCCCATGCAGTGGTTCCACGAGTGCGGCAGGTGCAGGATGCGCATCGAGCCCAGGTCCGGGTTCTTGATGCGACCCATGAGTTTGGCGCAGCCTTGTTTGCCGTCCAGGGTCATCGACACGGTGCCCTTGAGCAAAGGCATGCGCACGATGCGGTTACGCAGGCCGAAGCTGGCGTGTGCGTAAGGGATCTTCTCGGCTTCCCAGGCGGCGGCAGAGGCGGCCACGTGGTCCTTGAACGCCTGGTCGGCGCGTGGGTCGGTGACGTCGTCCCATTCCAGCAGGGTTTTCAGCAGTTCCGGGTGCGACGCGTTGCAGTGGTAGCACTCGCGGTTGTTTTCCAGCACAAGCTTCCAGTTGGCTTTCTCCATCAAGGTGGTGGTGATTGCCACCTTGGTGTTTTCCATGTCGTACGGTTCCATGTAATGGCTGAGCGTCGACAGGAAGTCATCGATGGCCGGTGGGTTTTCCGCCAGGCTGATGAAGATGTAGCCACCGGCGGTCTTCACATTCACCGGCTTGAGGCCGTACTGCTTCATGTCGAAGTCGGCGCCCATTTCGGTACCGGCGAACAGCAGGCGGCCGTCGAGTTCGTAGGTCCACTGGTGGTAGTGGCAAACCAGTTTGGCGACCTTGCCTTTTTCGCTGGTGCACAGGCGCGAACCACGGTGGCGGCAGACGTTATGGAAGGCATGCACCACGCCATCGGCGCCACGGATCACGATGATCGGGTTCTTGCCCACTTGCAGGGTCAGGTAGTTGCCCTTGGTCGGGATTTCGCAGGTCATGCCGGCGATCAACCACTCTTTCTGGAAAATCTCCTGCATGTCGATATCAAACAGGCGCTCGTCAGAGTAAAACGGCTGCGGCAGCGAGAAGGTGCGCTCGCGCTCTTGCAGCATCTGTGCGGTGGCCTTGCGTGCGGGTTCCAGCGGATCGCCCAGGCTCAGGGTAGTAGTGACGTCCATCGTTTAATCCTCAAGGCCATCTGCGTGGCCGGCGAAAGTGGCTAATCAGGTGTACTGCTAAGGGTTGCTACGCAAGGTGTAAAGATTGTGTCTTGGTATGGGGCGAGTGTGGGGCCGGCGCTGGCCAGAACCTTATCCATGGGCGACATGGTGCAATCTGTTCCCGACGCGCAAGCCCCGGTCGTTGGGGGCTGGTCGCGATAAGCATGTGAATGTCGCAGATAGGTAAATGGGTGTTTCGCGCTATACGCAGAATCGCCAACATGAAGGCCGACAGTCGGCCGTGGAGATCAGCATGTCCAACAGCTTCCTGAACCCGGTAACCACCCAGACCTGGGCCAATGGTCGGCACATCGTCCGTTGTGTCAAAGTCATCCAGGAAACCTGGGATGTGCGCACCTTCTGTTTCATGGCCGACCAGCCGATCATGTTCTTCTTTAAGCCCGGGCAGTTTGTCACCCTGGAGCTGGAAATCGAAGGCCAGCCGATCATGCGGTCGTACACCATTTCCAGCTCGCCGTCGGTGCCGTACAGCTTTTCGGTAACCATCAAGCGCGTGCCGGGCGGTAAGGTGTCCAACTGGCTGCACGACACCCTGCACGAAGGCCAGGAGCTGGCGGTGCACGGGCCAGTCGGGCTGTTCAATGCCATGGACTTCACCGCGCCGAAGGTGCTTTACCTCAGCGGTGGCGTCGGTATCACGCCGGTCATGTCCATGGCGCGCTGGTTTTACGACACCAACGGCAATGTCGACATGGTGTTTATCCACAGCGCCCGTTCTCCCAAGGACATCATTTACCACCGCGAGCTGGAGCACATGGCGTCGCGGATCGACAACTTCAGCCTGCACCTGATTTGCGAGAAGCACGGCATGGGCGAGCCCTGGGCCGGTTATCGCGGTTACCTCAACCACCGAATGCTGGAATTGATGGCGCCGGACTTCCTTGAGCGGGAAGTGTTCTGCTGCGGCCCGACCCCGTACATGAACGCAGTCAAGCGCTTGCTGGAAGCCGCTGGATTCGACATGAAGCGTTATCACGAGGAATCCTTCGGCGCGACGCCGCCAGAGGCACGTGCCGACGCTGTGGAACATGCCGAACAAGCGGCCGAAGCACCGGAAGTCGACGCGGCGGATTTGCACCAGGTGGAGTTCATCTCGTCCGGCAAGAGCATTCGCGTGGCGCCTGGCGAAACCGTGCATGCGGCGGCGGCCAAGGTCGGCTTGCTGATTCCCAAAGCCTGCGGCATGGGTATTTGCGGTACCTGCAAGGTGCTGAAGCTGGGTGGCGAGGTGGAGATGGAGCACAACGGCGGGATCACCGAGGAAGACGAAGCCGAAGGGTACATCCTGTCGTGCTGCAGCGTGCCGAAGGGCGATGTGCGCATCGAGTTCTGATCTCGCTCACCATGATCATTCCCACGCGGAGCGTGGGAATGATCATGACGGGTTAGTGGGACATCACTTCCCGAATGTCCCGCGCCAATTCCCGTACGCGCTCTTCTTCGGTATCCCACGAGCACATGAAGCGCGCGCCCCCGTTGCCGATGAAGGTGTAGAACCGCCAGCCCTTGGCGGTCAGCGCAGCGATGGCCGGTTCCGACAGTTGCAGGAACACGCCGTTGGCCTGCACCGGGAACATCAATTCCACGCCAGGAATGTCGCTGACCAGTTCGGCCAGCAATTGCGCGCAGCGGTTGGCGTGATTGGCGTATTTGAGCCAGGCATCGTTTTCCAGGATGCCGACCCATGGCGCCGACAGGAAACGCATCTTTGAAGCAAGCTGCCCAGCCTGTTTGCAGCGGTAATCGAAGTCTTCAGCCAGCTTGTGGTTGAAGAACAGGATCGCCTCACCCACCGCCATGCCGTTTTTCGTGCCGCCAAAGCACAGCACGTCGACGCCGGCCTTCCAGGTCAGGTCCGCTGGTGTGCACCCGAGGAACGCGCAAGCGTTGGAGAACCGCGCGCCGTCCATGTGCAGGTTCAGGCCCAGCTCTTTGCAGGTGGCGCTGATGGCACGGATTTCGTCCGGGGTGTAGACGCTGCCGACTTCGGTGGCCTGGGTCAGGGTCACGACGCGGGGTTTGGGGTAGTGGATGTCCTGGCGCTTGAGGGCGATTTCGCGGATCGAATCCGGCGTCAGCTTGCCGTTTTCGGTGCGGGCGATCAGCAGTTTGGAGCCGTTGGAGAAGAATTCCGGTGCGCCGCATTCGTCGGTTTCGACGTGAGCTGTTTCCGAGCAGATCACGCTGTGGTAACTCTGGCACAGCGACGACAGGGCCAACGAGTTGGCGGCGGTGCCGTTGAAGGCGAAGAACACTTCACAGTCGGTTTCGAACAGTTTGCGGAAATGGTCGGACGCGCGGGCGGTCCACTCGTCGTCACCGTAAGCGCGCTGGTGGCCATGGTTGGCCTGTTCCATGGCAGCCCAGGCTTCAGGGCAAATACCGGAATAGTTGTCGCTGGCGAATTGTTGGCTCTTATCGGTCATGGCCCTGCTTTCCGTGGTCGAGGCGCTTATGGTGAAGCGTCTCGTGGTCAATGATGGTGCGCACCTTACCGAAGATCGTCCGGGGCGCGCACGGGATGTCTCTGTCAGAACATTACAAGGATGTTGGGCAATTATGCACATGGCTACACACTTAAATCAGCGCGACCGTGCACTGGATCTGCTCAAGTGGCTGGCGCTGCTGAGCATGGTGCTCGATCACCTGCGATATGTCGGCTACTCCGCCGATTGGCTGTATGTGCCGGGGCGCCTGGCATTTCCGTGGTTTTGCCTGGCGATGGCGGCCAACCTGGCGCGCAAGCCGGCGGTGGCGACCAACGGGCAGTGGCGCTATCTGGGCTGGTTGTTAATGTTTAGCGCCGTGAGCGAAATCCCCTACCGAATGTTCATTCCCAACCCCGACACGTTGAACGTGATGCCCACGCTGGCGCTCGGTCTGTTGGTGGTCCGCGGTTGGCAGGACCCGACCCTGCAAGCGCGTCTGCTAGCGGTCGGCGCCGTCGTGCTGGCGGCACTGTTTGCGCGACAGCTGATGTTCGGGTTTTTCGGCGTGATGTTGCCGCTGGCAATGCTGCTGGTGATTCGGCGTCCCTGGTATTTCGCCCTGTTACCGGGGCTGGTTTGCCTGGCGGCCAATCAATGGCAGGTGCTGTATTACTCCGTTCGATTGGGTAATCACGTGGCCGTGGCGGCTGTCGTTACTTGTCTGATTGCGCCATGGCTGGGGGTGTTCCTGTTGCGACATGCGCATGACGTAAAACCACCGCCGATGCGGCGCTGGGCGTATGCGCTGTATCCCGTACACTTCCTGATATTGCTAGCACTACGACAGGCCATCGCCTAACCCTGTAGGAGTGAGCCTGCTCGCGATGGCGGCGGGCCAGCCGACATCAATGTTGAATGTGAGGCCGCTATCGCGAGCAGGCTCGCTCCTACAGGGATCTGTGGAGGATCAAAGGTCATGTATGGCATGCCATTTCCCAGCATGTCGTAAACGCACCTTTGCGTGGCGCGCGTAGGCATTTGACGACTCCAAGCCGGTCATACCATCGCTATCAAAGGGCACTGCCGAAAAGCCAGTGCCTCACCGAGACGAATGGCGCACCGCCGCCGCTGGGAGAGACGCGATGTTCAGCAAGCAAGACCAGATCAAAGGTTACGACGATGCACTGCTGGCGGCGATGAATGCCGAGGAGCAACGCCAGGAAGATCACATCGAACTGATCGCGTCGGAGAACTACACCAGCAAACGTGTGATGGAAGCGCAAGGCAGCGGCCTGACCAACAAATACGCCGAAGGCTATCCGGGCAAGCGCTACTACGGTGGCTGCGAGCACGTGGACAAGGTTGAAGCGCTGGCCATCGAACGCGCCAAGCAGCTGTTCGGTGCCGACTACGCCAACGTGCAGCCGCACTCCGGTTCCTCGGCCAACAGCGCCGTTTACCTGGCCCTGCTGCAAGCCGGCGACACCATCCTGGGCATGAGCCTGGCCCATGGCGGTCACCTGACCCACGGTGCCAAGGTTTCGTCCTCCGGCAAGCTGTACAACGCCGTGCAGTACGGCATCGATACCGACACCGGCCTGATCAACTACGACGAAGTCGAGCGCCTTGCGGTCGAGCACAAGCCGAAAATGATCGTTGCCGGTTTCTCGGCCTACTCCAAGACCCTCGATTTCCCGCGCTTCCGTCAGATCGCTGACAAAGTCGGTGCGCTGCTGTTCGTCGACATGGCCCACGTGGCCGGTCTGGTCGCCGCCGGCCTGTACCCGAACCCGCTGCCGTACGCCGACGTGGTCACCACCACCACCCACAAGACCCTGCGCGGTCCACGTGGCGGCCTGATCCTGGCCAAGTCCAACGAAGAAATCGAGAAGAAGCTCAACGCTGCCGTCTTCCCCGGCGCCCAGGGCGGCCCGCTGATGCACGTGATCGCCGGTAAGGCGGTGTGCTTCAAGGAAGCGCTGGAGCCAGGCTTCAAGGCTTATCAGCAACAAGTGATCGACAACGCCCAGGCCATGGCCGGCGTGTTTATCAAACGCGGCTACGATGTAGTGTCCGGCGGCACCGATAACCACCTGTTCCTGGTCAGCCTGATCCGTCAGGGCCTCACCGGCAAAGAGGCGGATGCAGCACTCGGTCGCGCCCACATCACTGTGAACAAGAACGCTGTCCCGAACGATCCACAGTCGCCGTTCGTCACCTCCGGCCTGCGCATCGGCACCCCGGCGGTCACCACTCGCGGCTTCAAGGTCACCCAGTGCGTCGAGCTGGCCGGCTGGATCTGCGACATCCTCGATAACCTCGGCGATGCCGATGTCGAGGCGAATGTCGCCCAGCAAGTATCGGCACTGTGCGCGGACTTCCCGGTTTATCGCTGAGCGCGGTTTTTGGAGTAAATGACTATGCAACGCTACTCAGGCTTCGGCCTCTTCAAACACTCGCTCAGCCACCACGAAAACTGGCAGCGCATGTGGCGCACACCGACCCCGAAAAAGGTCTACGACGTGGTCATCGTCGGCGGTGGCGGGCATGGTCTGGCGACCGCCTACTACCTGGCCAAGGAACACGGCATCACTAACGTGGCCGTGGTCGAGAAAGGCTGGCTGGGCGGCGGTAACACCGCGCGCAACACCACCATCGTTCGCTCCAACTACCTGTGGGACGAGTCTGCGCACCTGTACGAGCACGCGATGAAACTGTGGGAAGGCCTGTCCCAGGACCTGAACTACAACGTGATGTTCTCCCAGCGTGGCGTCTACAACCTGTGCCACACCCTGCAGGATATTCGTGATTCCGAGCGTCGGGTCAGCGCCAACCGCCTCAACGGCGTGGACGGCGAGCTGCTCGATGCCAAGCAAGTAGCCGACGAGATTCCGTACCTCGACTGCTCGAAGAACACCCGCTACCCGGTGATGGGCGCCACCGTCCAGCGTCGCGGCGGCGTGGCCCGTCACGATGCCGTGGCCTGGGGCTTTGCCCGTGCCGCCGACGCCTTGGGCGTGGACTTGATCCAGCAGACCGAAGTGATCGGCTTCCGCAAGGAAAACGGCGTGTGCATCGGCGTGGAAACCAACAAGGGCTTCATCGGTGGCAAGCGCGTCGGCGTAGTCACCGCCGGTAACTCCGGGCACATGGCCAAGCTGGCCGGTTTCCGTCTGCCGATCGAGTCCCACCCGCTGCAAGCGCTGGTGTCCGAGCCGATCAAGCCGATCATCGACAGCGTGATCATGTCCAACGCCGTACACGGTTACATCAGCCAGTCCGACAAGGGCGACCTGGTAATCGGCGCCGGTATCGACGGCTACAACGGCTACGGCCAGCGCGGTTCGTACCCGGTGATCGAACACACCATCCAGGCCATCGTCGAGATGTTCCCGGTCCTGTCCCGCGTACGCATGAACCGTCAGTGGGGCGGCATCGTCGACACCACGCCGGATGCGTGCCCGATCATTTCGAAAACCCCGGTGCCGAACATGTTCTTCAACTGCGGTTGGGGCACCGGCGGCTTCAAGGCAACACCTGGCTCGGGCAACGTGTTTGCCGCAAGCCTGGCCAAGGGCGAAATGCACCCATTGGCCGCACCTTTCTCCATCGACCGTTTCCACAACGGTGCGTTGATCGATGAACACGGCGCTGCTGCGGTTGCCCACTAACAGGAGAAATCCCCATGTTGCATATCTTCTGTCCTCACTGCGGCGAACTGCGCTCCGAAGAGGAATTCCACGCATCCGGCCAGGCGCACATCCCGCGTCCACTGGACCCGAACAGCTGCACCGACGAGGAGTGGGGCGACTACATGTTCTTCCGCGACAACCCTCGCGGCCTGCACCACGAGTTGTGGGACCACGTTGCCGGTTGCCGCCAGTACTTCAACGTCACCCGCGACACCGTGACCTACGAGATTCTCGAAACCTACAAGATCGGCACCAAGCCACAATTCACCGACAAGACCGATAGCCCGAAAGCGGCCAGCACGGCTCTGGGAGAGAAGGTATGAGCCAGATCAATCGCCTGTCCAACGGCGGACGGATCGACCGCAACAAAGTCCTGACGTTCACCTTCAACGGCCAGAGCTACAAAGGCTTCGAAGGCGATTCGCTGGCCGCTGCACTGCTGGCCAACGGCGTCGACATCATCGGTCGCAGCTTCAAGTACTCCCGCCCGCGCGGCATCTTCGCCGCCGGTGCCGAAGAGCCGAATGCGGTGCTGCAGATCGGCGCCACCGAAGCCACGCAGATCCCGAACGTGCGCGCCACGCAACAAGCGCTGTACCAGGGCCTGGTCGCCACCAGCACCAACGGCTGGCCAAGCGTGAACAACGACATGATGGGGATTCTCGGCAAGGTCGGCGGCAAGCTGATGCCACCGGGTTTCTACTACAAAACCTTCATGTACCCGCAATCGTTCTGGATGACCTACGAGAAGTACATTCGTAAGGCCGCTGGTCTTGGCCGCTCGCCGACCGAGAACGATCCGGACACCTACGACTACATGAACCAGCACTGCGATGTGCTGATCGTCGGCGCCGGCCCTGCAGGCCTCGCCGCTGCACTGGCAGCTGCGCGCAGCGGTGCCCGTGTGATCCTGGCAGACGAGCAGGAAGAGTTCGGCGGCAGCCTGCTCGACTCCCGCGAAAGCCTCGACGGCAAGCCTGCCGTGGAATGGGTCGCCAGCGTCATCGCCGAGCTGAAGAATACTCCGGACGTGCTGCTGTTGCCGCGCGCCACGGTCAACGGCTACCACGACCACAACTTCCTGACCATTCACGAGCGCCTCACCGATCACCTCGGCGACCGCGCACCGATTGGCCAGGTGCGCCAGCGCATCCACCGTGTTCGCGCCAAGCGTGTTGTGCTGGCGACCGGCGCTCACGAGCGTCCACTGGTCTACGGCAACAACGACGTGCCGGGCAACATGCTGGCTGGCGCGGTCTCGACTTACGTGCGCCGTTACGGCGTGGCACCGGGCAAGAAGCTGGTGCTGTCGACCAACAACGACCACGCCTACCGCGTTGCCCTGGATTGGCTCGATGCCAGCCTGCAAGTGGTGGCGATCGCCGACGCCCGCAGCAACCCGCGTGGTGCGCTGGTGGAAGAAGCGCGCGCCAAGGGCATCCGCATCCTCACCGGCAGCGCCGTGATCGAAGCCCGTGGCAGCAAGCACGTGACCGCTGCCCGCGTCGCGGCCATTGATGTCAAAGGCCACAAAGTCACCAGCCCTGGCGAGTGGCTCGAGTGCGACATCGTCGCCAGCTCCGGCGGCTACAGCCCGGTAGTTCACCTGGCTTCGCACCTGGGCGGCAAGCCGATCTGGCGTGAAGATATTCTCGGTTTCGTACCGGGCGAAGCGCCGCAAAAACGCGTGTGCGTCGGTGGCATCAACGGCGTCTATGGCCTCGGCGATTCCCTGGCCGACGGTTTTGAAGGGGGCGTGCGCGCTGCCAGCGAAGCCGGTTTCGGTGCGGTCGAAGCGACCTTGCCAAAAGCCCTGGCGCGTCTGGAAGAGCCGACTTTGGCGCTTTTCCAGGTGCCTCATGAAAAGAACACCGCACGGGCGCCGAAGCAATTCGTCGACCTGCAGAACGACGTCACCGCCGCCGCCATCGAACTGGCGACCCGCGAAGGCTTCGAGTCGGTCGAGCACGTCAAGCGCTACACCGCGCTGGGCTTCGGTACCGATCAGGGCAAGCTCGGCAACGTCAACGGCCTGGCCATCGCTGCCCGTTCGCTGAACGTGACCATCCCGCAGATGGGCACCACCATGTTCCGTCCGAACTACACGCCGGTGACATTCGGCGCGGTAGCCGGTCGTCACTGTGGGCACATCTTCGAGCCGGTGCGCTACACCGCGCTGCATCAGTGGCACCTGAAAAACGGCGCCGAGTTCGAAGACGTGGGCCAGTGGAAACGTCCGTGGTACTTCCCGAAATCCGGTGAAGACATGCACGCCGCCGTGAAGCGCGAGTGCAAAGCCGTGCGCGACAGCGTCGGCCTGCTGGACGCTTCGACCTTGGGCAAGATCGACATTCAAGGCCCGGATGCACGTGAGTTCCTCAACCGCATCTACACCAACGCCTGGACCAAGCTCGATGTGGGCAAGGCGCGTTATGGCCTGATGTGCAAAGAAGACGGCATGGTGTTCGACGACGGCGTAACCGCTTGTCTTGCCGACAACCACTTCGTGATGACCACCACCACCGGCGGCGCTGCACGCGTGCTGCAATGGCTGGAAATCTACTCGCAGACTGAATGGCCGGAGCTGAAGGTGTACTTCACTTCCGTGACCGATCACTGGGCAACCATGACCCTGTCCGGGCCGAACAGCCGCAAGCTGCTCAGCGAAGTCACCGACGCAGACCTGAGCAACGAAGCCTTCCCGTTCATGACCTGGAAAGAAGCCCTGGTCGGTGGCGTGCCGGCGCGGATTTTCCGGATTTCGTTTACCGGTGAGCTGTCGTACGAAGTCAACGTGCAAGCCGACTACGCCATGGGCGTGCTGGAAAAAATCGTCGACGCTGGCAAGAAGTACAACCTGACCCCGTACGGCACCGAAACCATGCACGTACTGCGGGCCGAGAAGGGCTTCATCATCGTCGGTCAGGACACTGACAGCTCGATGACCCCGGATGACCTGAACATGGGCTGGTGTGTCGGTCGCACCAAACCGTTCTCGTGGATCGGCTGGCGTGGCATGAACCGTGAAGATTGCGTGCGTGATCAGCGTAAGCAGCTGGTGGGCCTGAAGCCGATCGATCCGAACAAGTGGCTGCCGGAAGGTGCGCAGCTGGTGTTCAACACCAAGCAGGCGATCCCGATGACCATGGTCGGTCACGTGACCTCCAGTTACCTGCACAACTCCCTGGGCTATTCGTTTGCCATGGGCGTGGTCAAGGGCGGCCTGAACCGCATGGGCGAACGTGTGTTCGCGCCACTGGCGGACGGCAGCGTGATCGAGGCGGAAATCGTTTCTTCGGTGTTCTTCGATCCGAAAGGCGAACGCCAGAACGTATAACACCACAGTACCTGTAGGAGCGAGGCTCGCCCGCGAAGAACGATAACGCGGTGCCTCAGTAAAACCGAGTCGCTGCCTTCGCGGGCAAGCCTCGCTCCTACAGGGCATACGAATTCAGGAACAGGTGCTTTATGACCGCAGCCAATGTTTACCAACAACGCCCAACCAACGGGGCCAAGGCCGAGTCGTCGCTGCATCACGCCGACCTCGCCAGCCTGGTGGGCAAGGGTCGCAAGAACGCCGGTGTGACCGTGCGCGAGAAAAAACTCCTCGGTCACCTGACCATCCGTGGCGACGGCCACGATGCCGCGTTCGCCGCGGGCGTGCACAAGGCCCTGGGCATCGAATTGCCGGGCGCGCTGACCGTCATCGTCAAAGGCGAAACCAGCCTGCAATGGATGGGGCCGGATGAGTGGCTGCTGATCGTGCCGACCGGTGAAGAATTCGCCGCCGAGCAAAAACTGCGCAAGGCGCTGGGCGACCTGCACATCCAGATCGTCAACGTCAGCGGTGGCCAGCAGATCCTCGAACTGAGCGGCCCGAACGTGCGCCAGGTGCTGATGAAATCCACCAGCTACGACGTGCACCCAAACAACTTCCCGGTGGGCAAGGCGGTCGGTACGGTGTTCGCCAAGTCGCAACTGGTGATCCGTCACACCGCCGAGGACACCTGGGAACTGCTGATTCGTCGCAGCTTCTCGGATTACTGGTGGTTGTGGTTGCAGGATGCTTCTGCCGAGTTCGGCCTAAGCGTTCAGGCTTGAGATCGCCTTCGCGGGCAAGCCTCGCTCCTACAGTGTTTAGTCGTTCGCGAATAATTTGTACGACGCGGACCTGTAGGAGCGAGGCTTGCCCGCGATCAACCGCGAAGCGGTTGTCAACAAATCGCACAGGAGTCACCGCACTATGAGCCGCGCCCCAGACACATGGATCCTGACCGCCGACTGCCCCAGCGTGCTCGGCACGGTGGACGCGGTGACCCGCTTTCTGTTCGAGCAGGGCTGCTACGTCACCGAACACCACTCCTTCGATGACCGCCTTTCGGGGCGTTTCTTCATTCGTGTGGAGTTCCGCCAGCCTGACGGCTTCGACGAGCAATCATTCCGCGCAGGCCTTGCCGAGCGCGGTGCAGCCTTCGGCATGATCTTCGAGCTGACCCCGCCGCATCACCGCCCGAAAGTGGTGATCATGGTGTCCAAGGCCGATCACTGCCTCAACGATTTGCTCTACCGCCAACGCATCGGCCAATTGTCGATGGACGTGGTCGCCGTGGTCTCCAACCACCCGGACCTCAAGCCGCTGGCCGACTGGCACCAGATCCCGTACTACCACTTCCCGCTGGACCCGAACGACAAGCCTTCACAGGAGCGTCAGGTCTTGCAGGTGATCGAAGAGTCCGGCGCCGAACTGGTGATCCTTGCCCGCTACATGCAGGTCCTGTCGCCGGAGCTGTGCCGCAAACTCGACGGCAGGGCGATCAACATCCACCACTCCTTGTTGCCCGGTTTCAAGGGTGCCAAACCCTATCACCAGGCCTACAACAAGGGCGTGAAACTGGTCGGTGCCACGGCGCACTACATCAACAACGATCTCGATGAAGGCCCAATCATCGCCCAGGGCGTCGAGGTGGTGGATCACAGTCATTACCCGGAAGATCTGATCGCCAAAGGGCGCGATATCGAAGGGCTGACCCTGGCGCGGGCAGTTGGTTATCACATTGAGAGAAGGGTGTTTTTGAACGCCAATCGCACGGTCGTTCTTTAGATCGTCTTCGCGGGCAAGCCCGCTCCCACAGGATCCGGGATGAGCACATGATTTGTGAACGACACGAAACCCTGTGGGAGCTGGCTTGCCAGCGATGAGGCCACAACAGGCAACACAAGAAACAGCATCTATACCCGAGCACTTAACGCGCTGCCTGCCTGGGCAACGCGGTTCCATAAAAACAACAGCGAGGTGAAAGCATGTCTGGCAATCGTGGTGTGGTGTATCTCGGCGCTGGCAAGGTCGAAGTACAGAAAATCGACTATCCGAAAATGCAGGACCCGCGCGGCAGGAAGATTGAGCACGCTGTCATCCTGCGTGTGGTTTCCACCAATATCTGTGGTTCCGACCAGCACATGGTGCGCGGTCGTACCACCGCGCAAACCGGCCTGGTCCTGGGTCACGAGATCACCGGTGAAGTGATCGAGAAGGGCCGCGACGTCGAAAACCTGCAAATCGGCGACCTGGTGTCCGTGCCGTTCAACGTGGCTTGCGGGCGCTGCCGTTCCTGCAAGGAAATGCACACCGGCGTGTGCCTGAGCGTTAACCCGGCTCGCCCGGGCGGTGCTTATGGCTATGTCGACATGGGCGACTGGACCGGTGGCCAAGCTGAATACGCGATGGTGCCGTACGCCGATTTCAACCTGCTGAAACTGCCAGATCGCGATCGCGCGATGGCAAAAATCCGCGACCTGACCTGCCTCTCCGACATCCTGCCGACCGGTTACCACGGTGCGGTGACTGCCGGCGTAGGCCCGGGCAGCACCGTGTACATCGCTGGCGCCGGCCCGGTCGGCCTGGCGGCTGCCGCTTCCGCTCGCCTGCTGGGTGCGGCAGTGGTGATCGTCGGTGACGTCAACACCGTGCGCCTGGCCCACGCCAAGGCCCAGGGTTTCGAAATCGCCGACTTGTCCCTCGACACCCCATTGCACGAGCAAATTGCCGCGCTGCTGGGTGAGCCTGAAGTGGATTGCGCCATCGACGCCGTAGGCTTCGAAGCTCGCGGTCACGGCCATGACGGCGTGAAACACGAGGCTCCGGCCACTGTGCTCAACTCGTTGATGGGCGTGGTCCGTGTTGCCGGCAAAATCGGTATCCCGGGCCTCTACGTCACCGAAGATCCAGGTGCCGTCGACGCCGCCGCGAAAATGGGCAGCCTGAGCATCCGCTTCGGCCTGGGCTGGGCCAAATCCCACAGCTTCCACACCGGCCAGACCCCGGTGATGAAGTACAACCGCCAGCTGATGCAGGCGATCATGTGGGACCGTATCAACATTGCCGAAGTGGTGGGCGTGCAGGTGATCAGCCTGGATCAGGCGCCTGAGGGATATGGCGAGTTCGATGCGGGTGTGCCGAAGAAGTTTGTGATTGATCCGCATAAGCTGTTTAGTGCGGCGTAAACGCTGTATAGATAAAAAGGGCGATCTGAGATCGCCCTTTTTTTGTAAGTTTAATTTGTTCGTTGCACGTTCTTTAAAACGGCGTGATTACTTTTGAGCTTGAGCGGCAGACAGCGAAGAATATTCAAAAGCACATTTTTCCTGCTCTTCGGAACCACAGGCTTCTACATGCTTGGCGTTCTTGTTGGCAGCGGGGGGCTGTTTGTTGACTTCCCGTTTCCATAGAGTATTGGCTGCCGGTTTCCAGTCTTTAAAGGAATACAGCGTCAAACGAGTAAAGGCGAGAAAATCTTCCCCTTCATAGTCGCAGGACACGACAAACGTATTTCCCTGGGAGCTGACGTCCCGATACAGCGCACCGGTATACTCAAAAGTCTTGATGTGATGCTCTTCAGCCTTAGGATTGGAACCAACCCATACCCGATTGTTTGGCCCAGGGGCGAAGTATTCATACCCCCCTTCGTGCTCATCTTTGACTTGAGATATCTCACTGACTGCTGGGCAGACAGCACTTGCGGCATAGGCATTTCCAATCGCCATCAATGTCATGAGTAAGCTTGTAGTTATTGTAGAACGCATGTTTGACACTCCATTGTTTGGGAGGTGTCATCTTTACGAACTACTGTTTTCAGCACTACTGGCACTTATGATGGTGAGTTGTAACGGACTATGAAAAAGCATGAAAAGAGCTGATATTGCCGCAGGCTTCAGGGCTACTTTTTGACGAGCGGATGAGAAATGGGTGCAGGCCTGAGGAACATGCCCGCACCTGCCCGGTCAAAACGGCAGCTTTGCGCCCGAAAGCCGGGCGTTTTTTCATGACGCAGAGGATGTCTGAATGAAGATTTCACGCGGTTTTGTCCTGGCATCACTCTTGACTCTGGCGGTCAGCCCGGCCTTTGCCCAGTTCAGCCTGAGCGATGCGGCCAATGCCATTTCCGGCATGAACGGCGACAATGAAGCGACCGATACAGCGCCGACTGCGGAAACGGCGGACCTGCTGGGTGCGCTCACTCAATTGAACATCACGCCACAACAAGCCGTCGGCGGCGCCGGGGCGATGCTCGGGTTGGCGAAGAATCAGCTGAGTTCGACCGACTACTCGGAGCTGGCCAAAAGTGTGCCGGGGATCGACATTCTCTCGGGTGGGGGTGAACTGGGGGCGCTCGCCGGGTTGCTCGGTTCGACCGGCAAGGCCGCAGGGCTGGATAACGCCCTGGGCAACGTCAAGGACACCAATGACCTGAACAACGCCTTCAGCGCCCTGGGCATGGACACCGGCATGATCGGGATGTTTACCCCGGTGATCCTGCAATACCTCGGTCAGCAGGGCGTCGGCGGTTCGCTGCTGAGCAGCCTGGGCAGCATCTGGGGCACAGGCACTGGCAACAGTATCGGCTCTGGCATCGTCACGGGTAGCTGATTCAGCGGCGCTCGGTGCGCAACGCGTCGATACGCCGGTCCTTCTCGGTCCAGAGCTGGTTGACCCAGTTCTGGACTTTCTCGCGAAACAGCGGATCGTTTTCGTAGTCGCCCTGCCACAGCGCCGGGTCGAGTTCGCGGGTCTTGATGTCGATGATGACCCTTGGCACGTTGCCGCTGATCAAGTCCCAGAACCCCGGAATCTTTTGCTGTGGATAAACCACCGTGACGTCGAGAATGGCATCCAGTTGTTCGCCCATCGCTGCCAGCACAAAGGCCACGCCACCGGCCTTGGGCCTGAGCAGGTGGGTGAAGGGTGATTGTTGCTGGGTGCTTTTGGCGGTGGTGTAGCGAGTGCCTTCCAGATAGTTGACCACGGTCACGGGCTGGCGCTTGAACAGTTCGCAGGCCTGTTTGGTGATCTCCAGATCCTTGCCGGCCAGTTCCGGGTTCTTCGCCAGAAAAGCCTTGGTGTAGCGCTTCATGAATGGGTAATCCAGAGCCCACCACGCCAGGCCCAGGAACGGCACCCAGATCAGCTCTTTCTTGAGGAAGAACTTGAAGAACGGCGTGCGCCGGTTCAGCGTCTGGATCAGCGCCGGGATATCGACCCAGGATTGATGGTTGCTGATCACCAGATACGAAGTGTCGGTGCGAAGATCGTCACCGCCACGAATGTCCCATTGGGTGGGGATGCACCAGCGGAAGATCAGCTTGTCGATCTCGGCCCAGGTCTCGGCGATCCACATCACCGCCCATGAGGCGTAATCGCGAAAGCGACCGGGCAGGAGCAGTTTGAGCAAGGCAAACACCATCAACGGCCCGAATAGGACCAATGTGTTGAGTGACAGCAGCAGGGTGACGAAACAGCCGGTGAGCAGGCGGCGCATAGGCAACTCTTGAAAGCGTGTGGGCGCGCCATGATAAGCAGCTTCGGGCGACAGGCCAAATCAGGGGTGACGAATGTTTCACCTCTGCATCGTTAACCTAGTGGGAACGATCAGCTCGACAACGGTCTAAAATTGCGCTGCCCACCCTTCAAGGACTCTCAGTACGTGAAATCCCTCCTCGCACTGCTTTCACTCATCGCCCTGCCGGTCTTGGCCGCCGAGCCGACCCTGTACGGTCGCTACGAATATATCGCGCTACCGGAAATCGGCGGCGAAGTGCTCAAGGCCAAGATGGACACCGGCGCCCTGACCGCGTCGCTGTCGGCCAAGGACATCGAGACCTTCACCCGCGACGGTGAAGACTGGGTGCGATTCCGCCTGGCTACCAAGGATGCTAGCAACAAGGTCTACGAGCACAAGGTGGCGCGGATCAGCAAGATCAAGACCCGCTCGGAAGAGGATGAGGATGACAGCGAAGTGATCGCGCCCACCAAGCGGCCGGTGGTCGATCTGGAGTTGTGCCTGGGCAATGTAAAACGCACAGTTGAGGTGAATCTCACTGACCGAAGCAGTTTCAACTATCCACTGCTGATTGGTGCCAAAGCGTTGCGTGAGTTTGGGGCTGCGGTGAATCCGGCTCGGCGCTTTACGGCGGATAAGCCGGATTGCTGATGGACAATCTGGGCGCGCGCTCACAGCGCGCCCGTCAAACATCTGATTCAGTTACTGCTGTAACCCGGCTCTCCTTCTCGTATAGTGCGGTTAGATTCTGGAGGGTCGCCCACGACGTTTAAGCTTCTGAACTTCTTCTCGTTACTTATTGTTCTGAGCATTCTGCTTCGCTCCCCGCCTGGAGCCCATCCGCTGATTTCTCTTCCAGCGTTATTCAGTTCTTGCGGACCCATGAATTCGACGGAGTTTGAGAATTCGGAATCGTATGGAGTTTTTCCGGGCCAAGTGGGCATAGGTGATGGTGGCGAATCTGCAGGCTTATCTTTCAATTTATTAAGTCGTTGACGCATATTGATACTGTCGCTCTTCTTCAAATTGGTCAGGCTAGTTTCATTGACCGATGGGGTCATAGCGCTCGCAGGGGAGGAGATATTCTCGCTGGGCTTAAGCTGAGTAGACGTGGTTGTTACCGGATTAACTTTTGCGGCGGTTTTTTTCACTTTCGCCTTTCTGCCAGTGACACGGTTGAACCATTTCATGAACCCCCCTTTATGACCTGTCGGGTCTAATCGATTACGGGGGTCGCCATCGCAATAAACGTAAGCATTCAGACCTCCTTCCCCAAATGGACTCCAACTATCAGGACTGTTAAACCGCATCAACACCGGATTGAACTGCCGATACCCTTTCCCCAAATGATAATGCCCGGTCAGCGGGTCCGGCAGTTCGCCATTAAACCCGATCAGGCTGAGCAAACCGTTTTCCCGTGGACGGTGGCCATAGGGTGTGTAGGCAATGGGATTGGGCTGATTCGCATCGAGGGCGTTCAACACCGACTGCTGTTGATCGGTTGCCAGCAGTATCGTTTTGCGTGATTTTGAAGACATCGGCTGAGCTCCGACAAGGTCTAAAAAGCTGTTCTCCAGCATCGGTCATTTTTCATTCATTGCCTACTATCAGAACTGCTAGTTACTACAGAACCCTCCCTGAGCGGACTCACCGTTACGTGGCTCTAGCGTGAGTCTCTGATTCTGACCGCGGTATCAACAAAGTCTTGTGCGTTGAAGTCGCCGGCGAAACGGCTGGGGCCCTCAATGCGCAGGGATGAGACGTGGGAAATCACGCGTGCCAATTCATTTTTATGGGCGAGCAGGTCAGCCTTCAGATTTCTTATTTCCGTTTCATTCAGGTGTTTAAGGAACTGGTTTTTTGGATTGAGTAAACCGGTATTGGTGGTAACTACATCCAAGGTGTCTCGAAGATATTTGTCAGCGCTGTTGAGATGCTTGATGCCTGTTGCTATATCTGAAGGGTTTTCTGTATTGAAGTAAGTAGGTTTTTTTTTGTCAGATAGAGCCCGAGCAATGAGTGCGTCAGGGGGTGTGTTTTTATGGTTTGCGAGCATTCTTATTTTTTCTGCTCCACCAAAGTGTTGTTCTGTGGTCATTACGATGTCTGTAAATCGCTCACTTTTCGGTCCCTTCATGAATTTATAGAGGTTCATGAATATTTCGTCGAAAAAGCTAGCGGGTACTAAGGTGTGACCCGTTGGGTCTTTCCAATTTATGGGGTTTCCCGTGCAGTACGCATAAGCATTTAAACCACCCCTGCCAAACGGGCTCCAACTATCCGGGCTGTTAAACCGCATCAACACCGGATTGAACTGCCGATACCCTTTCCCCAAATGATAATGCCCGGTCAGCCGGTCCGGTAGTTCACCATTAAACCCGAGCAGGCTGAGCAAACCGTTTTCCCGTGGACGGTGGCCATAGGGCGTGTACGCAATCAGACGGGGCTGATTCGCGTCGCGGGCGTTCAACACTGACTGTTGTTGATCGGTTGCGAGCAGTATTGTTTTGCGTGATCGATCAGACATCGGCTGAGCTCCGAGTACGGTCCAGAAAGCTGTTCCCCAGCATCGGTCCTTTTTCCGCCATTGCCTACTATCAGAACTGCTAGGTCCTACAGACCCCGCCGCGATTTAACTCAGTCGGATTGACGTCGATTCAGCCTTGAGTCACCGTTCGCCCACTCCACCATCAGGCTCGGACGCCATGCCTCATATCCTGATTGTCGAAGACGAAGCATCGATTGCCGACACCCTGATTTTCGCCTTGCAGGGCGAAGGGTTCAGCACCACCTGGCTGACCCTTGGCGCGGCGGCGCTGGAGCATCAGCGTCAGACCCCGGCAGACCTGATCATCCTCGACATCGGCCTGCCCGACATCAGCGGCTTCGAAACCTGCAAGCAATTGCGGCGGTTCAGCGAAGTACCGGTGATGTTTCTCAGCGCCCGCGATGGCGAGATCGACCGCGTTGTTGGCCTGGAAATCGGCGCCGACGATTACGTGGTCAAGCCGTTCAGCCCCCGTGAAGTGGCGGCGCGGGTCCGGGCGATTCTCAAGCGCATGGCACCCCGGGCGGTAGAAGAGTCGTCAGCACTGTTTCGTATCGACAGCGATCGTGTGCAGATCAGCTATCGCGGTCAGTTGCTGACCCTCACCCGCCACGAATTCCGTTTGCTGCAATGCCTGCTGGAACAACCCGAGCGGGTGTTCAGCCGCGAGCAATTGCTCGATGCGCTGGGTGTCGCCGCCGACGCCGGTTATGAGCGCAGCATCGACAGCCACATTAAGAGCGTGCGCGCCAAATTACGCCAGGTGAAGGCCGATGCCGAGCCGATCCAGACCCATCGTGGCCTGGGCTACAGCTATAACCCGAGGCAAGGCTGATGCCGTTGGGGATCCGGATTTTCCTGGTGTACGCGCTGTTTATCGGTTTGACCGGTTACTTCGTGCTCAACACCGTGATGGAAGAAATCCGCCCGGGTGTGCGCCAGTCCACCGAAGAAACCCTGGTCGACACCGCCAACCTGATGGCCGAAATCCTGCGCGATGACTTCAAGGCCGGCACCCTCAACCAGAACCGCTGGCCCGAGCTGCTCAAGGCCTACGGCGAACGGCAACCCAAGGCGAACATCTGGGGCCTGTCGAAGAATCAGGTCAATCATCGTAT
This sequence comes from Pseudomonas sp. WJP1, assembly GCF_028471945.1. NCBI lineage: Bacteria > Pseudomonadati > Pseudomonadota > Gammaproteobacteria > Pseudomonadales > Pseudomonadaceae > Pseudomonas > Pseudomonas sp. WJP1. Next base: position 6,510,595 of record NZ_CP110128.1, on the reverse strand, counting down.
CTACGTCACCGACGCCAAGGGCAGGGTGGTGCTCGACTCCAGCGGCGTGGCGGTTGGTCAGGATTACTCGCGCTGGAACGACGTTTACCTGACCCTGCGCGGCGAATACGGCGCCCGCTCCAGCCGTAGCGATCCAGATGATGCGAGCTCGTCGGTGATGCACGTCGGTGCACCGATTCGCGACAACGGGCAGATCATCGGTGTGGTCACCGTGGCCAAACCCAACAGCTCGTTGCAGCCTTACGTGGATCGCACGGAGCGACGATTGCTCGCCTATGGTGCCGGGCTGATCGGCCTCGGCCTGTTGTTCGGCGCATTGTTGTCCTGGTGGCTGAGCCGCGCGCTGCGACGGTTGACCGCTTATGCCCAGGCCGTCAGCGAGGGCCGGCGGGTCGAGGTGCCGCATTATCACGGCGGCGAACTGGAGCAACTGGCGACGGCGGTGGAACAGATGCGTACGCAGCTCGAAGGCAAGGCCTATGTCGAGCGCTATGTGCATACGCTGACCCATGAGCTGAAAAGTCCGCTGGCGGCGATTCGTGGCGCGGCGGAGCTGCTGCAAGGTGAGATGCCGTCGGCTCAGCGGCAGCGTTTTGTCAGCAACATCGACAACGAAAGTGCGCGGATGCAGCAGTTGATCGAGCGCTTGTTGAATCTGGCGCAGGTTGAACAGCGCCAGGGGCTTGAGGAGCGCGTAGAAGTGCCATTGGCGGCTTTGGTGAATGAGTTGCTGAGCGCTCAAGCGGCGCGTATCGAAGGCAAAGAGCTGCGCGTGGAACAAACGATTCCACGGGATCTGACGTTGATCGGTGAGCCGTTCCTGTTGCGGCAGGCGCTTGGAAATCTGTTGGAGAATGCACTGGATTTCACTCCGGCAAAGGGCGTGTTGCGATTCAGTGCCAAGCAGATTGGCGAGCAGATCGAGTTCACACTGTTCAACCAGGCCGAGGCGATTCCTGACTATGCATTGCCACGATTGTGCGAGCGTTTCTACTCATTGCCGCGACCGGACAATGGACGCAAGAGCACGGGGCTGGGGCTTAATTTTGTCGAGGAAGTGGTGAAGTTGCACGGTGGGGAAATGAGCATTGGCAATGTCGAAGGTGGGGTGGAAGTCAGTCTCCACATAATCTCCATATTCCCCTCATAAAGCCCCCACACAGCCAACCCAGACTCTCCCCATCCAAACAGGGAGAGTCCCATGAACCGCAGCCTGACCCTAAAACTCGGGGCGATCGCCCTACTGATTCTGTTGTTGCTGATCCCGCTGTTGATGATCAACGGTGTGATCCAGGACCGCCAGCAACTGCGCGACGGCGTGCTCGAAGACATCGCCCGCAGCTCCAGCTACAGCCAGCAATTGAGCGGGCCGCTGATGGTGGTGCCTTATCGCAAGGTGGTGCGCACCTGGAAGACCCACGAAAAAACCAATGAGCGTTATCAGGAAATCGGCGAAGAGAGGGGGCGTTTGTACTTCCTGCCGGAGCGCTTCGAACTCGATGGCCAGGTACAGACCGAACTGCGCTCGCGCGGCATTTATCAGGCACGTCTGTTCCATGCCGACAACCGTATCAGCGGCCATTTTTCACTGCCAGCACAACTGGGTATCAAGGAAGACTTCGCCGACTACCAATTCGACCAGCCGTTCCTGGCGGTCGGCATCAGCGACATTCGCGGCATCGAGAATGCCTTGAAACTCGAACTGAACGAGCAGAAGCTGGACTTCGTTCCGGGCAGCCAGGTGGGTTGGCTGGGTGAGGGCGTCCACGTGACTTTGCCGGCGTTGGACGCGAGACAAAACACAGAACTGGCCTTCGGTTTCGACCTGAAGCTGCAAGGCACCGGCCAGCTGCAGATCCTGCCGGTAGGCAAGACCAGCAAAGTCTCGCTGGCTGCCAACTGGCCGCATCCCAGCTTCATCGGCAACTACCTGCCGGCGCAGCGCGAAATCACCGATCAGGGCTTCTCCGCCAATTGGCAGACGTCGTTTTTTTCCGCCAATCTGCAAGAGATCCTGAGCAGCTGTGTGTCCCGTGGCGGCTGTGAGGCGTTGTTCAGCCGCAGCTTCGGGGTGAGCTTCATCGATCCGGTGGACCAGTACCTGAAAAGCGATCGGGCGATCAAATATGCGCTGTTGTTCATCGTCCTGACCTTCGCCGGTTTCTTCCTGTTCGAAGTGCTGAAAAGCCTGGCGGTGCACCCGGTGCAATATGCCTTGGTTGGCGTGGCATTGGCGTTCTTTTATCTGCTGCTGTTGTCGCTGTCCGAACACATCGGATTTGCTTTGGCGTATCTGCTGTCGGCCAGTGGTTGCGTGTTGTTGATTGGTTTTTATGTCTGCCATGTACTGCGTAGTGTGCGCCAAGGCTTGAGTTTTTCGGCAGGGTTGTCGGCGTTGTACGGCCTGCTCTATGGCTTGTTGAGTGCCGAGGATTATGCGTTGTTGATGGGGTCGTTGTTGCTGTTTGGGGTGTTGGGTGTGTTTATGGTACTGACGCGGAAACTGGATTGGTATGGGGTTGGGCAGAAGGTGGGCAAGCCGATGGAGTTTGATGCTGGGGTGGCGAAATGAGCCGGTCTTTGGGATTGAGGGAGGATCAGGATATCGGGAGGGAGTTGGCAAAAAAGTTGCTGGACTATTTCCGAAACGGCGTTAACAACGAATTGAGGTGAGGAGGGAGTTAGCCGCCGAACAGAAACGTCGGCGGCTAAGGAAGTTAATGGGAAGGCGGTTCAAAGCCGGCACGGATCAATTTATTTTCGTAATGAATTACCCTGCTCTCGTTATGGCTGTGGCGTGCTTCGAGTGTCGCCTCATCAAGCTTTATTAATTGCCGGTTTGCCCAGGCATTAGAGGGGCGTGACTCGATTTGGTCTTTTATATTTGATTGTGCTGAAGTGCCTGGAGTTGTGTTAGTTAAAGGTTTTTTTGGCTGTCCTTTGGAGTCTAAAGTCGGCAGGTTTTTTACGTACGCTTTATAGTCGCTTGGTGAGTTGAATCCATTTTTCTTCCAGTCTGGAGTTTTTGGTTGGTTACCAACGCTATTCTTGGTTTTTGTTTGGCTGATAATTTCGGTGGCAGGGCTTGAAGTCGTTTTTGTTATTGAGTTAGTCGGTGTGGTTTGCACTGCTTTAGCGCCGCGTAACTTTGCTCTGAGGAGTTTCTCAAAGGGCATAGCAATATCGTCAATAAACGCCATTGACCATACATGCCCCGTTTGATCACTCCGATTCCTCGGGTCCCCCCACAATACGCATACGCATTCAACCCACCCTCCCCAAACGGACTCAAACTGTCCGGGCTATTGAACCGCATCAAAACCGGATTGAACTGCCGATAGCCATTGCCCAAATGATAATGCCCGGTCAGCGGATCCGGCGGTTCGCCGTTAAACCCGAGCAGGCTGAGCAAGCCATTTCCGCTGGGCGAAGACCGTACGGTGTGTAAGCGATGGGATGAGGCCCATGTGCGTTCAGGGCACTCAATACCGAGCGCTGTTGATCAGTTGCCAGCAAGATTGTATTGCGTGAATGCGTAGGCATTGGTTGATACTCCGAGACAGGTCGATGGAGCCGAACCATCAGCATCGTAGTTTTTTCAGCGATTGCCCACTATCAGAACTGATAGGGTGCTGGCGCAGCTACATTAAACCTTCGGCATCGTCGCCAGCATCGACGGCCGCTGACTCACCTTGAAATACCCCCCCCGCCAACTGCGGATTCGCCGAGCGCCAGTCCACAGAGTGAAGGGGACAGATCTGTTTTGGTTTAAATAGATCCGTCCCCTTATTCTTGTCCCATTATTCTTCCTACTATTGTCTCATTTGTTGTCGGTCCTTATTGATCCTTATTGCTGGCGTATAAGTTTTGACATTGAGGCTTCATTGATAATGTTTGCATATTCTGCATCCAGTTTACTATGGTAAGTCAAGGTTTCTACTATGTTCGATGCGAACATGGTTCTCTTGTTTATTTGAATGTAATTATTCAAAGATTTTACCTGTTGTTTAGTCAGGTCGGTGGCGCTGCTACTAGCTTTGATCTTAATTAGTTGAGGGGGTGCGGCGTAGAGTTTTGTTTTATTGCCAAGAGTGACCTTCCTAACGGAAGTGAATGTTGCATGATCGTTTTTATATTTCTCAAATAAATAAATCTTCTTGTCAGCTTTTTCCGCGAAATACTTTATCTGTTTGAAGTTTGTAAGCTGTTCGGCGTTGGCGGACGGTAATAAAGCAACCGGGTCGAAAATAGCGTGTGGAGCAACAAACCTCTTATTACCATTTATTGCGGCGATTGCAGCATCTTTTCTAGAAGGCACCGGAAACCCAAGCATCTTTGAAAAAAATCGACCGAATGAACCGGATGCGTGCCCTTCAGGATCTATGCGGTTCCTTGGATCCCCCAAGCAATAACAATACGCATTCAAACCACCCTTGCCAAACGGACTCCAACTATCCGGACTATTAAACCGCATCAACACCGGATTGAACTGCCGATAACCATTCCCCAAATGATAATGCCCGGTCAGCGGATCCGGCGGTTCGCCGTTAAACCCGAGCAGGCTAAGCAAGCCATTTTCCGCTGGGCGATGACCGTACGGTGAGTAAGCAATGGGATGAGGCCCATGCGCGTTCAGGGCGCTCAAGACCGAGCGCTGTTGATCGGTTGCCAGCAGGATTGTATTGCGTGAATGCGTAGGCATTGGCTGAAACTCCGAGAGAGGTCGATGGAGCCGAACCATAAGCATCGGAGTTTTTTCAGCGTTTGCCCACTATCAGAACTGATAGGGTGCTGCGCAGCTACATCAAACCTTCGGCATCGTCGCCAACATCGAAGGCCGCTGACTCACCTCGAAGTACCACCCCGCCAACTGCGGATTCGCCGATCGCCAGTCCAGATCCGGATGGCGCAAATCAAGATAACCCAACGCACAGGCCACACCGATCGCGGCGATGTCGAAATGGCTGGTCAGCTCGGCCATCGCATCTTTTTCCAGCAACGCCAGGGCTCGGCGGATCTTGTCGCGCTGGCCGTCGAGCCATTGGTCCCAGTGTTTTTCCGGGGCGCGCAGGGCGACTTCGTAGCGCACCAGTACCGCGGCGTCCATGATGCCGTCGGCCAGGGAGGCGAGGGTGAGGCGCCGCCAGCGGGCCGAGCCTTCGCGGGGGATCAGTGGGTTGCCGACGTGCTGGTGGTCGAGGTAGTCGAGGATCACTCGGCTGTCGTGGATGATGCTGCCATCGGCCAGGCGCAGGGCGGGGATCTTGCTCAGGGGGTTGTCGTCGATCAGGGTCTGGTCCGGGTCGACGGGTGTGAGTACGCAGTTTTGCAGGGCGACGCGGTCCTGTTGACCGGTTTCGTGCAGTAGCACCATGACTTTGCGGACGAAGGGGGAAAGGGGGTTGTGGTACAGGGTCATGCTCGGGGCGGACATGGCGACGTCTCGGTCGGAGGTGGTGTCGGGCAGCATAGCGCGTTGAGGGGGTAGCTCAATATCGTAAAAATACAGACCTTCTGTAGGAGCGAGCCTGCTCGCGAAAAACCAGAGTACGCCGCGTATACCTGGTTTAACGCGTTATCGTTCACCACCATCGCGAGCAGGCTCGCTCCTACAGGGGATCTTGTTCAGCCTGCTGGTTGCAATGCGGCCTGTGGGCTCGAAGCTACCTGAGGTTTTAGCTCCCGGGCAACGGTCCAGACGATGAACGCGGCGACGATGTCGAAGATCGCCAGGGTCACGAACAGCGGGCTGTAGCCGATCTTGGTCACCATCACGCCAAACACCAGGGTGAAAGCCGCCGCGCCTAGGTAGCCGAACATGCCACCCATGCCGGTCGCCGTGGCCACTTCGTTTTTACCGAATGAGTCAGAGGTAATTGCATACAGCGCACCGGACAAGGTCTGGTGAGCGAAACCGCCGATGCACAGCAGCGCAATCGCCGTGTACGGGCTGGCGACCAGGCCGATGCACGCCGGGCCGATCATGCACGAGGCTCCGAACAGCAGGACCATTTTGCGCGAGGTGAACAGCGACACTTTGCAGTGTTTATGGAAGAACGGGCTCAGGTATCCGCCGAGCACACAGCCGAGGTCGGCGGCGAGGAACGGCAGCCAGGCGAACATCGCGACCTCCTTGATGTTCATGTGCCGCTCGGTCATCAGGTACAGCGGAATCCACGCGTTGAAGGTCTGCCAGGCTGGCTCGGAGAGAATCCGTGCGCTGGCGATGGCGTAGAAATTACGGCTGCCGATGATTTTCTTCCAGCTGCCTTTTTGCGTGGCCGGTTCCTTGAAATGTTCTTCCTGGCCGCTGAGGATGTAATCGCGTTCTGCATCGCCCAGTCGCTTTTGATCCCGGGGATGTTTGTACAGGATCACCCATAGGAAGCTCCAGAGCACGCCAAGACCGCCGACGATCAGGAACGCCAGTTCCCAGCCGCTGTGCAGGATAGCCCAGACCACCAGGGGCGGCGCCAGCAGTGCGCCAATCGACGAGCCGATGTTGAACCAGCCAATCGCGACCGAGCGCTCCTTGGCAGGAAACCATTCGGTGGTGGCTTTCACGGCCGCCGGCAAACCTGCGGCTTCCGTCAGCCCGAGCAGGCCGCGGACGAACGCCAGGCCCTGCCAGCCACTCGCCAGCGCAGCCAGTGCGCAGGCGATCGACCAGGCGAAAGCGAAAATGGCGAAGCCCATCTTGGTGCCGATGGCATCGATGATGTAGCCGGCCACCGGTTGCATCAGCGCATAGCAGACCTGCCAGGCGACAACGATGTGCGAGTACTGCTCGGTGGAAATGTTCATTTCGCTCATCAGGGTCGGAGCGGCCACTGACAGGGTATTGCGAGCGAGGTAGTTGACGATCAGACCGGCTGTTACCAGGCCGACCATCCACCAGCGGATGCCTTTGACTTTCATCACATCACCGTCATTTTTTTGGAGTTATTTTTGGTGTCGCAGTTGTTGTAGGTTGTCGTACAACATGCGCCTTTATAGGAGTGCAAGGGTGAATGTGTCAACAAATATGTCGGGGTTTTTACGGGGTGAGGCGACGGGCGGGAAGAGGAGTGTCATCGTATGACTTGTAGGAGCGAGCATGCTCGCGATGGTCGTCAACGATGACGCGGGAAGCCTGGCACCCCCAGGCGTTCTCAGGTTTATCGCGAGCAGGCTCGCTCCTACAGGGAATGAATCATTACCGACGTTGAAGGAGGCCACGTAGGGCGAGGACAGCAGGAATGCCCAGCCCAAGCCAGCTCAGGGCATCCCAAACGCCATCGCCGAGCAACGCGGCAAACAACCCGCCTGCACTGAACAAGGCGATAACGGTAGGGGTGCCGAACACCTTCCAGAAACTCGACTGCCGGGGCTTCATGCCACGCTCTCCGCTTTTTCCAGCACGGGTTTGGCAGCCTTGCGCCGCACCACCCACAGGTAAACGCCACTGCCGAGCACGATGATCGTCAGCACGTCCAGGGTCGCCCAGAGGATTTGCATCGGCATGCCGCCGTAGTCACCGAAATGCAACGGCTGCGACATGCCCATCGCGTCCATGTACCAGGGACGCTCGGCCACGGCGGTGACTTTCAGGGTGCTGGCGTCGATCAGCACCGGCGTCAGCAAGTGCGAGGTCAGGTGGGTGCTGCCTTTCATGAACACGGCGTAATGGTGTTCGCTGGAGAACCGCGTGCCAGGGAAGGCGATGAAATCCGGCTGCATGCCGGGAGCGACCTCCTTGGCGATGTCGAGCAAGCGCGTGGCCGGCGCCAGTTGTGTCAGTGGCGGCGCATCGCGATACGGCGCAACCATCGCGCTCAGGCTGTCGTTGCGCCACGCCGCGATCAGCAGGTCGGCGCAGGCACTGATCACGCCGGTCACACCCACCACCAAGGCCCAGGTCAGGGTCACCACGCCGATCAGGTTGTGCAGGTCGAGCCAACGCAAGCGGGTGGATTTGTCCTGGCGCACGGTGGCGAATTTCAAGCGACGCATGAACGGCAGGTACAACACGGTGCCGGACACGATCGCGACGACGAACATCAACCCCATGAACGCCAGCAATAATTTGCCCGGCAGCCCGGCGAACATGTCCACGTGCAGGCGCAGCATGACCATCATGAAGCCGCCATTGGCCGACGGCATCTCCAGCGCTTCGCCGGTGCGGGCGTCGAGCATGAAGGTGTGGGACGAGTTCGGCTCGGTGCCGGCGGTGGCCGCCATGATCGCGATGGCGCCGTTGGGCTCGTCATCGTCGAAACCGAAATACTGCATGACCTCACCGGGACGATGCCTTTCAGCCGCCTGCACCAGCTGCTGCAGGTTCAGCTGCGGGGTGTCCGCCGGCATTTGCTTCAACTCGGCGGCATCGCCCAGCAAATGGTCGATCTCGTGGTGGAAGATCAACGGCAGGCCGGTCAGTGCCAGCAACAGCAGAAATACCGTGCAGATCAGGCTGGTCCAGGTGTGGACGAAGGACCAGCGGCGAATTGTTTTACTTTTCATTTCATAGCCTCCAGAAATACCAAAGCCGTCCTCGAAGGACGGCCTGGGTACCGGGCGTGTCAGGTCAAGTCGTTACCACTTGTAGGTGGCACTGGCGACGACACTGCGTTCATCGCCGTAGTAGCAATAGAAACTGTCGCAGGTGGAGAGGTAGTCCTTGTCGAACAGGTTGGTCGCGTTGACGGCCAGCGACGCGCCTTTGAGGCTGTTGTCGAGGCGGCCGAGGTCATAGTGGACCGCTGCGTCGAACACGGTGTAGGCATCTGCCTTGCCGAGCTCGGTGTTGGCCTGATCGCCATAGGTGTTGCCGGTATAGCGAACGCCACCGCCGATACCGAAACCGTCCAGCATGCCGTTGTGCCAGGTGTAGTCAGCCCACATCGACGCAGTCTGGTTAGGCATCAGTTGCAGGCGATTGCCCTTGTACGTGCCATCTTGCACTTCGGATTTTGCCAGGGTGTACGCGGCGGTGAGCTTGAGGTTTTCCGTCACATCGGAGACGGCTTCCAGCTCCAGGCCCTTGACCTTCACTTCACCGGTCTGGCTGGTGACTGGAATGCCACCGACGTTGTTGGTGACCGAGACATTTTTCTGGGTCAGGTCATACACCGCGGCGGTCAGCAATGTGTTGCTGCCCGGAGGCTGGTACTTGATACCCAGTTCCCATTGCTTGCCTTCGGTCGGCTTGAACGATTCGGTGGTGGAGGTATCGGCGTTGCTCGCCGGCTGGAACGATTCGGCGTAGGACAGGTACGGCACGAAACCGTTGTCGAATACGTAGCTGATCGCTGCGTTGCCGCTGAAGTTCTTGTTGCGGTCGGTGTTGGTGGCATCGCCCTTGTTGAAGAACTTGGTGCTGGTATGAACCCAGTCCTCACGACCACCCAGCGTCAGGCGCCATTGATCGAGGGCCATCTGGTCCTGGACGTACAGGCCGGTCTGATAGGTCTTCTGGTCGTAATCGTAGAAGGCCTGCGAGCGTGGCGGACGGACGATGGGTTGACCATAGATCGGGTTATTGACGTTGGTGGTCCCGCCGTCGCCGAAGATCGAGGTGTAGTTGGTGTTGGTGCGCTGGTGATCAAGGCCGATCAGCAGGGTGTGGCTGATGTCGCCGGTGGCGAAGTCAGCCTGCAGGTTGTTGTCCACGGCGAACTGACTGATGTCCTCGTCGGTGGTGGTGCTGGTACGGCCGACATTGCCGTCGGCATCGACCTGGGTGAACGGGTAGGCGCCGGGGGTGAGGGCCTGGAAGGACAGGTCCGACTTGGTGTAGCGCAGGTTCTGGCGGAACTGCCAGACATCGTTCAGGCGATGTTCAAAGGCGTAGCCCAGTGCGTAGTAAGTACGGTCGTAGAACTCCCAGTCCGGATCGCCCAGGTTCTTGTGATGGGAGATATCGCCCAATGGCGAGTCGATCTTGGTGCCCTGGATCGGACGGAACTGGCTGGTGATGCCGGTATCGTCACGGGTGAATTGGGTGAGCAGGGTGAACCGGGTGTCGTCGTCGATGTTCCAGGTCAGGCTCGGCGCGATGTTGTAGCGCTTGTCGTCGATATGGTCGATGGGCGTGCCGCCATCGCGCACCACACCGCTGAGGCCGTACAGGAACTGGCCCTCATCGTCGATCTTGCCGGTGCTGGCGAAGTTGATCTGGCGGTGATTGTCGCTGCCGTATTGCACTTGGACTTCATTGCTCGACTCGGCGCTCGGACGGCGGCTGACCATGTCCAGCAAACCACCGGGCGGGGTCTGGCCGTACACGGAGGAAGCAGGGCCGCGCAGCACGGCGAGACGATCCAGGTTCCAGGTTTCCTGCTTGGGGTTGGCATACACGCCCTTGGGCAGCGGCAGGCCGTCCAGGAATTGGGTCGGCTCGAAACCGCGTACGCGCAACCAGTCGGCACGGGTGTCGCTACCGAAACTGGCGCCGGTGGTACCTGGCAAGTAGCGCACGGCGGCGTCGAGGGTGTGCACGTTGCGATCGTCCATCTGCTCGCGGGTTACCACCGAGATCGAACGCGGTGCTTCGACCAGTGCGGTATCGGTCTTGCTGCCGGCGGCGGTTCGCTTGGCGAGGTAACCGGTGGTGGCGCCCCACGCGCTTTCAGTGTTTTCCACGCCGATCACGCTGGTGGCCGGCAAGGCCATCACACCCTCGGGCACGGCCACCAGAGTGTAGGTGCCGCCGCTTTGTTCCAGTTGCAGTCCGGTGCCACGCAGGGCTTCGCGCAGGGCGCCGGCAGCGTCGAACTGACCTTTGACCGGGGCCGAAGTCTTGCCGGCGGCCAGCGACGGGTTCAACGACAGCGCCAGGCCGGCCTGGCTGGCAATCTGGTTCAGGGTGCTGGCCAGTGGGGCGGCCGGCAGGTTGTAGGCACGAACGCTGGATGCCTGTTCAGCGGCGATCAGTTGGCTGCTGGCCAAAGGGGTGCAAAAGGCAAGGGCTACGGCCAGCAAACTGGGGCGCAACAAGGTGTCTAGCGAACGGGACATACAGCGGCTCCTGAAAGGGAATACTTCTCAATTGCCTAGGTGCCGGATGAAAAGCGAAAAGTGATAGGGCTGGATGAAAATAATTTCGATTCAGTAATTTTTAGTGAGGCTGATGGCCCCATCGCGGGCAAGCCTCGCTCCTACAGGATTTTGGGTCGTTCACGGAATTACCGCTCGACACAGAACCTGTAGGAGCGAGGCTTGCCCGCGATGAGGTCCGTCCAGGCACCATCAAATCAGGGCTTGGCCTCGGCCTTCGCCGCCACCGTCACCCACCATTGCGTATGGTGCTCAATCTGCACCGGCAGCGTTGGCAACAGCGCGTTCAGGGCCAGGTCGGTGTTTTTCAGTGGGAAACTACCGGTAATCCGCAGGTCGGCCACTTCAGGTGCAACACCCAGGTGACCCGGGCGATAACGAGCGATTTCACGCACCAGGTCTTCCAGTCGCGCGTTGTCCACCACCAGCATGCCGCGGGTCCAGGCATCGGCGCCGAGGTTGAGCGTGACAATCGGGCCCAGGCCGTCGCTGCGGATCAGCATTTGCTGGCCTTCGTGCAGGATCTGCTCTTCAGGACTCGATTGCGGATGGGTGGCCACCGCCGATTGCAGCACGCCGAGGCGCGTGCCTTGCTCTTCACGCTTGACCAAGAACCGGGTGCCCAAGGCGCGCATGCTGCCTTCGCGGGTTTCGACGATAAACGGCCGGGCATCGCCATGACCGGTTTCGACGAGGATTTCGCCTTCCTGCAGGATGACCAGCCGCTGCTTGTCATCGAAGCGCACGTCCACGGCACTGTGGGTGTTGAGGTTGATCAGGGTGCCGTCGTCCAGGCGAATCGTGCGTTGTTCGCCGGTGGCGGTACGCTGGTCGGCCAGCCAATAGTCGATCGGCAGGTAACGCTCGCCGGCAAACAGCGCCAGTCCGAGCACCGCAACGATGCTGGCCAGGCCGCTGCCGAGCTTGCGCACCCGGCGGCGAATGCCTTCGCGCGATTGCAGCAGGGCGGTGCGTGCCGGGCCGCTGGCGACGCTGAAGCGCTGGTCGAGCATGCCCAACTGACGCCAGGCGCGGGCATGTTCTTCGTGGGCGGCGTGCCACTTGGCGAACTCTTCGCGCTCCACCGGGTTGCCGGAGTCCAGGGACAGTTGCCAGGCGATGGCGGCGTCGAGCACCTGTGCCGACACCGGCTTGGAGCTGACCGGGCTCATGTCGGCTCCCCGTACAAGGCGATGTAGCACTGACGGATGCCCTGGGCCAGGTACTGGCGCACCCGCGGCACCGAGACACCGAGGCGCTCGGCGATTTCCGCATGGCCGAGGCCATCGAGACGGTTGTAGAGAAAGGCCGCACGGGCCTTGCTCGACAGCTTACCCAGCAGGCGATCGATGTTTTTCAGGTCTTCGAGGATCATTTGCTGTTCTTCCACCGACGGTTGTTCGGCTTCTGGAATCAGCATCAGCTCGGTGAGGTAGGCCTGTTCCAGCGCGGCGCGGCGGAAATAGTCGAACAGCAGGCCCTTGGCAATCGCCACCAGAAACGCCCGCGGCTCGCGCGGTTCTTTCAGTTCCTCACGCCCGAGCAAGCGCACGAAGGTGTCCTGGCTCAGGTCTTCGGCCCGTTGCGGGCAGGCGACATTGCGGCGTAGCCAGGCCAATAGCCAACCACGGTGGTCGCGATATAACGCACCAACGAGCTCACTTTGGGGGCTTGGGACTGACGACACGCAGCATCACCGATTGGGAAGTGTTAACTAACGAGAATTGTTCGCGATTGTGTCAGAGGCGGGGGAGGGAAAGCAATTGGCGTTGGTCGGGTGACCGCGTCATCGTTCATCGCGGGCAAGCCCGCTCCCACAGGGGCACCGAAATCCATGTGGGAGCGGGCTTGCCCGCGAAGGCGGCAGAACAGGCGCCGAAGACCTAGAAAGACGGTGTCTGCTGCCGTCGCTTCCACTGGTTCAACCGCTGCTGCAGGTTCAAAGGGCTATGAATCTGCTGCTGGCGCGCGCGGCTGAACAGGATCAGCGCCAGTTCGGCGGTCGCCAGGGCGTCGGCGCTGGCGTTATGACGCTCGAAGACTTGCAGCTTGAACCAGTCGATCCACTCGTCCAGGCCGGCCTCGCGGATGTTGGCCTGCGGACACAGCAGCGGGGCGATGTCCGCCACATCCAGAAACACATGCTGCAACCTGTAGCCCAGGTGCTCTTTCAATGCGCGCCCAAGCATGTGCTGGTCGAACGGTGCATGAAAGGCCAGCACCGGGCTGTCGCCGACAAATTCCATGAATTCGAGCAACGCCTCGGCGGGGTCGCTGCCGGCGGCAATTGCACTGGGGCCCAAGCCGTGAATGAGCACACTGGGGCCGAGCTTGAGTTCGTCGCATTGCAAGGTGCGCTCGAACTGTCGGCTGAAATCGATCGCGCCATCCTCGATCACCACGGCACCGATGGACAGTACCCGGTCCTTGTTCATGTTCAGCCCGGTGGTTTCCAGGTCGAGCACGACCCAGCGCTGCTCGCGCAGGCTGCATTCACTCATTCCACTTGCGGTCGGGAGGCATTGAAGGCGTTGTTGCACGTCTGCGGACAAGCTCGGGCCGGCGGGGCGCAGCCATGAAAACAGGCTCATAACTGATACCGCAAGGACAGGCTGCTTTGCAGGCGCTGGGCCTGGCGCAGGGATTCACGCAGGATGCGTCGATCCAGATGATTGAGGCTGTCGGGGTCGACCCGGTTGGAGTAGGGCAGATTCTCCCGGGTCTGTAGCTGATGTTGCTGCATGCGGGTTTGCTGGATGAAGTGATAGGCCTCTTCGTACGCCGCGCCGTCCAGTGGCTCGATGACCTCCTTGGCCACCAGTTGGCGAAAGCGCTCCAGGGTATTGTTCGCTTCGATGCCGTGGGCGAGGGCGAGTAACCGCGCCGCGTCGACGAAGGGGGTCAGGCCCTGGATCTTCAGGTCCAGCGTAGCTTTTTCGCCATTTTTGCGCGCCAGCACGAACTCACGGAAACGACCTACGGGAGGGCGATTGCGCAACGCGTTTTCAGCCATCATGCGCTGGAACAGACGGTTGTCGGCCACCTGATCGAGAATTGAGCGGCGCAGTTGTTCGCAGCCTTGCTCGCTGCCCCAGACCACGCGCAAATCGAAATAGATGCTCGAACCCAGCAGGTTCTCCGGCGTGGCTTCGCGAATGAACGCGCCAAAGCGTCGGGCCCATTCGACCCGCGACAGGCACAGCTCTGGGTTGCCAGCCATGATGTTGCCTTTGCACAAGGTGAAACCGCAGAGCGCCAGGCTGTGGTTGATCTGATGGGCGATGGGCAGCAATTTCCCGCGGATCTCGGCGGCGTGGGCTGCGTCCCGTGCTTCGAACAGAATGCCGTTGTCCTGGTCGGTGTGCAGCGTCTGTTCGCGGCGACCTTCGCTGCCGAAACACAGCCAACTGAACGGGATGCCGGGATCGCCTTTCTCGGCCAGGGTCAGCTCGATCACCCGGCACACGGTGTGGTCGTTGAGCAGGGTGATGATGTGGGTGATCTGGGTCGAAGACGCACCGTGGGCCAGCATGCGTTCCACCAGTTGACCAATCTCGCCGCGCAGCAGCACCAGGTTTTCCACACGCTGGGCGCTGCGGATGGTGCGTGCCAGGTGCACGAGGTCGACCCGTTGCAGGGAAAACAGATCGCGTTCCGAGACCACGCCGCACAGGCGCTGATCCTTGACCAGGCAGACGTGGGCAATATGCCGCTCGGTCATGGCAATCGCGGCATCGAAGGCGCTGTGGTCAGGAGACAGGTAGAACGGCGACCGGGTCATGTGTCGCTCGATCGCTTCGTTGAAATCGCCGGTGCCGTTGGCCACGACATGGCGCAAGTCGCGCAGGGTAAAAATGCCCAGCGGCGCTTTATGTTCATTGACGATCACAATGCTGCCGACCTGCTGCTCATGCATCTGGGTCACGGCTTCACGCAGGGGCGTGGTGGGGCTGCATGTCACCGGATGACGCATGGCCAATTCACCCAGGCGGGTGTTGAGCGAGTATTGGGTGCCAAGGGTTTCCACGGCTTTTTGCTGGACCTGCTGGTTGACCTGATCCAACAGGCTGCTCACGCCACGTAGGGCAAAGTCGCGAAAGGTGCCGGAAATGGCGAACAACTTGATGAATGCAAGTTTGTTCAGCTGTAGGCAAAAGGTGTCTTCGGCGGCCAGGTGTTCGGTGCGCGTTGCTCGCTCCCCCAGCAGCGCTGCGAGGGGAAAGCATTCGCCCGTGGTGATTTCGAAGGTGGTTTCGGTTCCGCCCTTGGCCGAGTGCGGACGTTCGCCGACAACTCGGCCTTGTTTGACGATGTAGAAGTGTTCAACCGGGCCGTCGGCGGGCTTGATGATGCTCTCGCCGGGGGCGTAGAAGCGCAGCTGGCACTGTTCCACCAGATACGCCAAATGAGCGTGGTCCATCTGGTTGAAAGGCGGGAAGCGCTGAAGGAATTGCAAAGTACCCTGGATGTTCTGCAACACCGCGGTTTTCCCTGCCTGTGTGAAGGCGTCCGCTTTACTCATAACCATTACCGCAGTCTTTTTTTTGAATTGTTGTTGTCGGATGACTCACCCATGGTCGACTCCTACGGCCGGAGTGCCCATTGGACGTAAGTCTAGGTAGGCGGGAAACGTGATGCAGTATCGGAAAGACCCTACCTGAACGTGAGAAAAACCTCACCTTGCCCCTATTGGAAAATTATCCGACGGAGTGCACATTGATGGTGTGCTTAGCGATGTCTCACCACTGTGCTAGGGAATTGATTTGACCATGTAGAGAATGCCATGTCCGACCACGATATTTTGAGTGATGCCGAGCGCCAGGCACTCAGTGACGTCATGCTGGAGCCCGACCTGCCGCCGCAGCGGGTGCTGATTGTCGACGACGACAAGGACGCCCGGGAGCTGCTGTCGGAGATCCTGGCACTGGACGGCATTCGTTGCATGACGGCAGCCAGTGGCGAAACCGCACTCAAGATGCTGGAAGAGAAACCCTCGATTGGACTGGTCATTACCGACCTGCGCATGGGACATGTCGATGGCCTGGACCTGATTCGCCAGGTGCGGGAGTCGGTGCGGGCGGCAATGCCGTTCATCATTGTCTCTGGCGATGCTGACGTGAAAGATGCCATCGCGGCGATGCATTTGAGCGTGGTGGATTTTCTGCTCAAGCCCATTGATAGCGGCAAGTTGCTGGGATTGGTCAAGCATGAGTTGGGATTGGAGCCCTAACCAAAATTCTATGTTGCCTATTCAATCGCCTTCGCGGGCAAGCCTCGCTCCTACAAGGATGATGCTTACTTCTGTAGGAGCGAGGCTTGCCCGCGAAGGCAGCGCAACTGATTCCAAGCGAACAAAAAAGCCCCGATCTTTCGACCAGGGCTTTTTCATATCCGGCGCAAACGCTCAGTTACAGGCCATTGGCAGCCTTGAACTGGCGACGACGACGGTGCAGGACCGGCTCGGTGTAGCCGTTCGGTTGCTTCGTACCTTCCACCACCAGCTCGACTGCCGCCTGGAAGGCGATGTTGCTGTCGAAGTCCGGTGCCAGAGGACGATACAGCGCATCCCCGGCGTTCTGACGGTCCACCACCGGCGCCATGCGCTTGAGACTGGCCATCACCTGCTCTTCGGTGACGATGCCATGACGCAGCCAGTTGGCGATGTGCTGGCTGGAAATACGCAGCGTTGCACGGTCTTCCATCAGGCCGACGTCATTGATGTCCGGCACCTTCGAGCAACCAACGCCCTGGTCGATCCAGCGCACCACATAACCCAGGATGCCCTGGCTGTTGTTGTCCAGTTCGTTCTGGATCTGCTCGGCGGTCCACTGCGGGTTCACGGCCAGCGGGATGGTCAGGATATCGTCCACCGACGCATGGGCACGCTTGGCCAGTTCGGCCTGACGGGCGAACACGTCGACCTTGTGGTAGTGCAGCGCGTGCAGAGCAGCGGCGGTCGGCGAAGGCACCCACGCGGTGTTGGCACCCGCCAGCGGGTGAGCGATTTTCTGTTCCAGCATCGCTGCCATCAGGTCGGGCATCGCCCACATGCCTTTACCGATCTGCGCACGGCCTTGCAGGCCGGTGCTCAAGCCGATATCGACGTTGGAGTTCTCGTAGGCGCCGATCCATTTTTCCGCCTTCATGTCGGCCTTGCGCACCATCGGGCCGGCCTCCATGGAGGTGTGGATTTCATCGCCCGTGCGGTCGAGGAAGCCGGTGTTGATGAACACCACGCGCTCGCTGGCCGCCTTGATGCAGGCCTTGAGGTTGACCGTGGTACGGCGCTCCTCGTCCATGATCCCGACTTTCAGGGTGTTGCGTGGCAGGCCCAGCACGTCTTCGATGCGCCCGAACAGCTCGTTGGTGAACGCCGCTTCTTCAGGACCGTGCATCTTCGGCTTCACGATGTAGACGGAGCCGGTACGGGTGTTTTTGCGCGAAGTGTTGCCGTTCAGGTTGTGCATCGCCGCCAGGACAGTCACCAGACCGTCGAGGATGCCTTCCGGCACTTCGTTGCCCTCTTTATCGAGGATCGCGTCGATCGTCATCAGGTGACCGACGTTGCGCACGAACAACAACGAACGACCGTGCAGGCTCAGCTCGCTGCCGTCGACGGCGGTGTAGGTGCGGTCGGCGTTCATGGTGCGGGTAAATGACTTGCCGCCCTTGGCGACTTCTTCCGCCAGGTCGCCCTTCATCAGGCCGAGCCAGTTGCGGTAGATCACGACCTTGTCATCGGCGTCGACGGCGGCGACCGAGTCTTCGCAGTCCATGATGGTGGTCAGTGCGGCTTCCATCAGGATGTCTTTGATACCGGCAGCGTCGGTCTGGCCGACCGGGGTGCTGGCATCGACCTGGATTTCGAAATGCAGGCCATTGTTTTTCAGCAGGATCGCGGTCGGTGCCGAAGCATCGCCCTGGAAGCCGATCAACTGGGCGTCGTTGCGCAGGCCAGAGCTCTTCAAATCCGCAGTGCTACCGCCTTTGAGGGCGACCACCAGTTTGCCGTCAACGATGGTGTAGTGTGTCGAATCGACGTGGGAGCCGGCCGCCAAAGGCGCCGCTTCATCGAGGAAAGCGCGGGCGAAGGCGATGACCTTGTCGCCGCGAACCTTGTTATAGCCTTTGCCTTTCTCCGCGCCGTCAGCCTCGCTGATGGCGTCGGTGCCGTAGAGCGCATCGTACAGCGAACCCCAGCGGGCGTTCGAAGCGTTAAGCGCGAAGCGGGCGTTCATCACCGGTACCACGAGTTGTGGACCAGCCATGCGGGCGATTTCTTCATCGACGTTTTGCGTCGTTGCCTGGAAATCGGCCGCTTCTGGCAGCAGATAACCGATGTCTTGCAAAAAGGCTTTATAGGCCACGGCGTCGTGCGCCTGACCTGCGCGTTCCTGGTGCCAGGAATCGATACGAGCCTGGAAATCATCGCGTTTGGCGAGTAGGGCTTTGTTCTTCGGCGCCAGGTCATGGATGACCTTGTCGGCACCGGCCCAGAACTGGTCGGCGGTGAGGCCGGTTCCGGGAATGGCTTCGTTGTTCACGAAGTCGAACAGGACTTTGGCGACCTGCAGGCCACCGACTTGAACGTGTTCAGTCATTGCTTGCCTCACTCTGCTCAGCTATTTCGCTTTTCAGCTCTTCAATTTAACAATGAAGCCTCTGGCATTTAAACCACAAACCCTGCGACCAGTGCATGCCATTTCTGACGGCTGGGTGGGGACCAATCAACGGCGTGGAGGCCTTGCTGACGGGGCTTTCAGGGATGCGACTGCGCCTGTGGCAGACATCGATCCAACGTTATGTAGTGCGCGCTGCGGCATACTACATGATGAATTGCGCTTGTGAAAATTAGACTAATTACGTCGTTCTGCGACCCCATGACGCATTGCAGTCACGCCGGGGATGAGGATGTTCTCAAAAAAGCATGAGATTGTTCCAGTTAAATATAAAAAGTTGTACACGATTTGTTCTTTCAGTGGGGTTCGCAGTGCTTCCATTCGCGAGCAAGCCCGCTCCCACAGGGATTGCGTAAGACCTGTGGGAGCGGGCTTGCTCGCGAAGGCGTCAGGCCAGTCAGCGCAGGTTTAACCCTTGCCTATACTTGGATTTCTAAAACAAAAATCATGACCAGAGGGCTGCGCCATGGACCACCTCGTACTCACTGTTTTTGCACCGGACAAGCCTGGGCAGGTCGAGCGCATAGCCCAATGCATCGCCGAGCATGGCGGCAACTGGCTGGAAAGCCGTATGTCACGCATGGCCGGGCAATTCGCCGGGATTCTTCGGGTGGGAGTCCCGGCGGAAGCCTACGATTCTCTGGTCGATGCCCTGCAAGGATTATCGGCCCACGGCATTCGCGTATTGATCGCCGAAAGCGGTATCGAACAATCGTGCACCTGGAAACCGATCTCCATGGAATTGGTGGGCAATGACCGGCCGGGGATCGTGCGCGACATCACGCGTTTGCTCAGTGAGCAGGGGGTGAACCTGGAACGCCTGGTGACTGAAGTGCGTCCGGCCCCCATGAGCAGCGAGCCGCTGTTCCACGCCGAAGCGATACTGGCGGTGCCATTGACGCTGTCGCTGGAGGTGCTGCAATCGCGCCTGGAAACGTTGGCGGACGATCTGATGGTGGAATTGGTGCTGCGCAGTGAACCTTGATCAGGTTATCCAGTTTAAACGTGCACCTGCCTGTGGATAACCTGTAGAGACAGCCCGCCAGGCCACGCTGGCCGGGGCTTTGCAATAATTGATCAAAAAACCAGCAGTTTCAGTGACTTGCGCACAAACGGCGGGGATCACGCTGTGGATAACCTTGGGAAGGATCAGTGCAGGCCACGGAGAACGTGGCCTGCAGAGGTTTGTGTGTTTTTTGATCAGCTGCGACGGCGCAGGCTGAACCAGGCATCGACGCTGTAAACCGCCAGGCCAGCCCAGATGAAGATGAACGCCACCAACGTACTGGACGACAGGTGCTCGCCAAACAGCAGGACAGCCTGCAACAGCACCAGGGTCGGCGCCAGGTACTGGAGGAAGCCCAGGGTCGTGTAGGGCAAGTGCCGCGCGGCGGCGTTGAAACAGACCAGCGGCACCAGCGTAACCGGACCGGCAGCCACCAGCCACCAGGCTTCGGAGGTGGTCCAGAATTCAGCCTGGGCGCTGCTGGCGGTTGGATTGAGCAGCAACCAGGCCAGCGCTATCGGCACCAGCATCCAGGTTTCGACCACCAATCCCGGGAGTGCCTTGACCGGCGCCTGCTTGCGGATCAGCCCGTAGAAGCCGAAGGTCAATGCCAGCACCAGCGACACCCAGGGCAGGCTGCCGACTTGCCATACCTGCTGCGCCACGCCAACCGCCGCCAGCCCCACCGCAATCCATTGCATGCGTCGCAGCCGTTCGCCGAGGATCAGCATCCCCAACAGCACGTTCACCAAGGGGTTGATGTAGTAACCGAGGCTGGCCTCCAACATGCGTCCGTTGTTCACAGACCACACATAGGTCAGCCAGTTGGCGGCGATTAGCGTGCCGCTCAGGGCCAGGATCGCCAGCCGACGCGGGTTCTCCCGCAGTTCGCGCCACCAGCCCGGGTGTTTCCAGACCATCAGCAGCAAGGCGCCGAACAGTGCCGACCACAGCACGCGGTGAATGATGATCTCCACCGCGGGCACGCTGGCGATGGCCTTGAAGTAGAGCGGGAAAAGTCCCCAGATGATGTAGGCACTCAGTCCCAGTATGTACCCGCGACGCGGGTTGGCGGCTTGCATGCAGAATCCTTGCTTAGGCAGCTAACAAAGAGGGGATTGTAAGGAGATTTTGCGTGATGTGCTGGTACCTGTAGGAGCGAGCATGTCGAATCGTCGCACCGTCGCGATGGTCGTTAACGATAACGCGGGGAACCTGATGCCCCGCGGTGTTCTCAGGTTTTTCGCGAGCAGGCTCGCTCCTACAGGGGGGCGGTGGCGTTCAGAAAAGTTTGAGGGGTTCTTCATTGAGTGCAGCCAGTTGCTCACGCAACGCCAACACCTGATCCCCCCAATACCGCTCCGTACCAAACCACGGAAAGCTGCGCGGGAATGCCGGGTCGTCCCAGCGGCGGGCGAGCCAGGCGCTGTAGTGCATCAGGCGCAGCGCGCGAAGGGGTTCGATCAGCGCCAGTTCCCGGGGATCGAAGTCGTGGAATTCGTTGTAGCCGTCCATCAATTCGGACAATTGACCCAGGCAGTCCTGGCGATCGCCGGCCAGCATCATCCAGATATCCTGCACCGCCGGGCCCATGCGGCAGTCGTCGAGGTCGACGATGTGGAACATCTCATCACGGCACATCATGTTGCCGGGGTGGCAGTCACCGTGCATGCGAATGTTCTGGTGCGGTGTATTGCTGTAGGCATCTTCCACGCGCTTGAGCAGATCGCGGGCCACGGACTCGTAGGCCGGCAGCAGGCTGCGGGGAATGAAATTGCCTTCGAGCAAGGTCGTCAGCGAATCATGGCCGAAGTTTTTCACTGCCAGCGCTTCACGGTGCTCGAACGGCTTGGTCGAACCCACCGCATGCAGGCGGCCGAGCAACTGTCCCAGGCGATACAGCTGATCGAGATTGCCGGGCTCCGGCGCGCGTCCGCCGCGGCGGGGGAACAGGGTGAAACGGAAACCGTTGTGCTCGTGCAGGGTTTCACCGTTGTGGATCAGGGGTGCGACGACCGGCACCTCGACCTCGGCGAGTTCGAAAGTGAACTGGTGTTCTTCCAGAATCGCTTCGTTGGTCCAGCGTTGCGGGCGGTAGAACTTGGCGATCAGCGGCTCGGCGTCTTCGATTCCAACCTGGTAGACACGGTTTTCGTAGCTGTTGAGCGCCAGGATGCGGGCGTCGCTGAGAAAACCGATGCTTTCGACGGCATCGAGCACGAGGTCTGGGGTGAGCGTTTCAAACGGGTGGGCCATGCTGACTCCTGCGCGCAGCAGGCTGCTGCGTCCGGCCAGGCATGGTAGCGCAGACGGGGCTGCTTTAGGGACTGGGCTTGAGATGTGTGGTGTCTGGGCTGACGCTTTCGCGGGCAAGCCTCGCTCCTACGGGTTCACCGCCAATTTCAACATGGCGCTGATCCTGTAGGAGCGAGGCTTGCCCGCGAAGAGGCCCTCTCAGGCGCCGACGATTCCGCCGTCTTCACGCGAAATGGCAATCACCGAAGACCGCGGCTTTCCGTTCGGCAAGTGCTCAGGGAAGGTCGAGCCGCCGTTCTCCCCCGGATGCTGAATCCCGACAAACAACGTCTTCTGGTCCGGCGAAAAACTGATGCCCGTCACCTCACAACCAATCGGCCCGACCATGAACCGGCGAATCTCCCCGGTCACCGGGTCGGCGCAGAGCATCTGGTTGTTGCCCATGCCGGCGAAATCACCGGCATTGCTCGAATCGCCGTCGGTTTGAATCCACAGCCGCCCGGCATCATCGAACGCCAATCCATCCGGACTGTTGAACATGTTCTGCGGGGTGATGTTCGACGAGCCGCCTTTCGGCGTACCGGCATGCACTTGCGGGTTGCCGGCGACCACGAACAGGTCCCAGGCAAAGGTGTTCGAGGCGTGGTCGTCGCGGTCGGTGCGCCAGCGCAGGATCTGCCCGTAGACATTCTTCTCGCGCGGGTTCGGCCCGCCCACCGGTTGCCCGTCTTCACCACGCTTGGCGTTGTTGGTCAGGGTGCAGTAAACCTGGCCGTCCTTGGGGCTGACGACAATCCATTCCGGACGGTCCATACGCGTGGCCTTCACCACGCTGGCGGCCAGGCGCGCGTGAATCAGCACCTGGCCCTGGTCGGCAAAACCGCTGCTGGCGTCGATGCCGTTTTTGCCGTGGGTCAGTTCGATCCATTGCCCTTGGCCCTTGGGGTGATCGGCATTGCCGTCGCCGGCGTCGAAACGTGCCACGTACAGGGTGCCGTGGTCCAGCAGGTCGCGGTTGGCCTTGGGATTCTGGTGATTGATCTTGTCGCGGCTGACGAACTTGTAGATGAACTCGCCGCGCTCATCGTCGCCCATGTAGACCACGGCGCGGCCGTCCGTGGTTTCGGCCAGGGCGGCGTTTTCATGTTTGAAGCGGCCCAGTGCGGTGCGCTTGACCGGCGTCGACTGCGGGTCGAACGGGTCGATCTCGACCACCCAGCCGTGCCGGTTGAGTTCGTTGGGGTTGTGCGCCAGGTCGAAGCGCGGATCGTGTTGATGCCAGTTGATGTCTTTGCTGGCCGCCACCACGCCGTAGCGTTTTTGTGCGCCATCGAATTTCTGTTCGGCATCGCTGCTGCCAAAGCAGTCGGTGAAGTTCTCTTCGCAGGTCAGGTAGGTGCCCCACGGCGTCTTGCCGTTGGCGCAGTTCTGGAACGTGCCGAGGACTGTCTTGCCTTGCGCATCGGCACGGGTTTTCAGCAGTTCGTGACCGGCGGCCGGCCCGCTCAGGTTGATCGGCGAATTGCCGTGGATGCGCCGGTTATAGCGCGAGCCCTGGACAAACTGCCAATGACCACTCTCGCGCTGCACCTCGATCACCGACACGCCTTCGCAGGCCAGGGCCTTGTGCACTTCTTGTGCCGATTGCGGCATGCCAGCGTGGGGGTAGAGGTAACGGTAATTGGTGTATTCGTTGTTGATCGCCATCAGCGCCCGGTTGTTGTCATCGGGGAAGGCGAACAGGCTCATGCCGTCGTTGTTGTCGCCGAACTGGACTTCCTGATGTTCGGCGGTGCCGTTGCCGCTCACGTCGAACGCCGGGCCGTTTTTCTGCAGGGGCTGGCCCCAACTGATCAGGACCGAAGACTTGTAGCCGGGTGGCAGGCTGATCGCGTCGCTGGTCGCGGCGGGAATGCTTTCGAAACCCAGCAACCGGCTGGTGCCGGCGCTGACACTGGCAGCCAGCACGCTGCGGCTCAGCAGATTGCCGCCGAGGAACATGGCGGCACCGCACAAGGCGCCTGCGCTGATAAAGCCGCGACGGCTGAGGCCGACCATGCGTTCGAGGTCGGTGGACTGGTTTTCTTCTAATAGGCTCACATCAGGCTCCCTGCGATTTTTGCAGTCACCTTAATGGTGGGCGATGACGCTTTTGTTGCAGTTGTATTTAAAGTGGCGTGCCGAGCAATACATTGGAGGGAGAGAATTGCGCACGCACCGGTTTTCCGCAGGTCAGCTTGCGCGATTGCAAATGCCGGGGCTCAGCCAGCGCGCAGAGGGTCTGGCCATTGGGCAGGCCGATTCGCACTTCACAGGGGCCGTCTT
Source organism: Pseudomonas sp. WJP1 (assembly GCF_028471945.1). Lineage (NCBI taxonomy): Bacteria > Pseudomonadati > Pseudomonadota > Gammaproteobacteria > Pseudomonadales > Pseudomonadaceae > Pseudomonas > Pseudomonas sp. WJP1. Next base: position 6,486,292 of record NZ_CP110128.1, on the reverse strand, counting down.
CGGCGTCGAGGATCTCCTCGATCACGCCTTCAAGGCAATTGTGTCCTGGTGTTGCTTCATCGCCGCTGCCGAGCACATCGAGCCATCCGGCCTTGATCAGGGCGACGACTTCGGTGCCGGTTTGCAGGTCCAGGCGCACGGTGCTGTCGTGTGTGATCTGCGCCTCGATGCTCAAGCCTTCGGCCAGTTCAAGGCGAACCCGATCGTTGTGGCCCTGGGTTTCAATGGCCGCGATTTTTCCGTGCAACTGATTGCGTGCGCTGGTCCTGAGCATCAGGCGACCGAGCAGGTCAAGGTCGCTGGCGTCTTCAGCGGCTTCCAGTACCTGGGCTTGCAGCGCCTGCAGCTTTTGATAGAGGCGCAGCACACGCTCGCCTTCGGCGGAGAGTTTTGCGCCACCGCCGCCTTTGCCGCCGACACTGCGTTCCACCAGCGGTTTCTGCGCAAGGTTGTTCAGCTCATCGATGGCATCCCAGGCGGCCTTGTAGCTCAAGCCCGCGCTTTTCGCCGCGCGGGTGATCGACCCCTGCTCGGCGATGTGTTGCAGCAGGGCAATGCGTTGCGGGCGACGGACAATGTGCTGGGACAACAACGTAGGCAAGGACATGGCAGGACGCTTTGGGCTATGACGATGGTGAGGACGTTGGCGGCTCGGGGCCCGGGAGTCAAGTCACGGCGACTCGCCGGGTTTGGGTGTGCGTGCCAGGCAATAGACGTCGACCCGCGTAGCGCCTGCGTCCATCAGCAGTCGAGCCAGTGCTTGCGCCGTGGCACCAGTGGTCAGCACGTCGTCCACCAGCGCCAGGTGGCGCCCCCTCACTGATGCGTCGGGTGCCAGGGCGAAGGCGTGGTGCAGGTTCTTTTTGCGTGCCTTGGCGTTCAGGTCTTGTTGGGCATTGGTGTCCTGGGGCCTCGATAGCAGCCGTTCATCGCAAGGTATCTCGAGGCGCTCGCTGAGCCAACGCGCCAGCATCACGGCCTGATTGAAGCCGCGTTGGCGCAGGCGCCGGGTAGCCATCGGCACGGGTACCAGCACCTCAGGTCGCGGCAGATCATCGTCGAAGCGATGTTGCAGCGATTGGACAAGAAGTTCGCCGAGCAGGTGGCCAAACGGCCATTTCGCGCTGTGCTTGAAGCGGGTAATCAGGCTGTCTACCGGGAAGCTGTAAGTCCAGGGGGCGACCACCTGCTCGAAGGCCGGCGGCTGCATGAGGCATTGGCCGCAAGTCATGCCGGCGGCGGGCAAGGGCAGCGCGCAGGTCTGGCAGTGATCGCCGAGCCAGGGCAACTCGGTTTCGCAGGCCATGCAAATGGGCGTGGCGCCATCGGCGACTTCATCGCACAGCAAACAGTGCTGGTTGTTTTTTAACCAGATGTAAACCTGCTTATCGTGTCGTGGTTGACAGTGCATGACTCTTCCTTAAATATGCCGAAACACCTGTGATGCGCCGGCGGAAATTCCATTTCCCGGTCGCCTGCCAAAGCATAAAACAAAGGAAACGCCCATGAGCGCCAGCACCTCTGCAACTTTGCGTCATGACTGGTCTTTGGCCGAAGTCAAAGCACTCTTCGTTCAGCCATTCAATGACCTGTTGTTCCAGGCGCAGACGGTGCACCGCGCGCATTTCGACGCCAACCGCGTCCAGGTATCGACCCTGCTGTCGATCAAGACCGGTGCTTGCCCGGAAGATTGCAAATATTGTCCGCAGTCCGGTCACTACAACACCGGCCTGGAAAAAGAAAAGCTGATGGAAGTGCAGAAGGTCCTCGAAGAGGCCGCGCGTGCCAAGGCCATCGGGTCGACCCGCTTCTGCATGGGCGCGGCGTGGAAACACCCGTCGGCCAAAGACATGCCTTACGTGCTGAAGATGGTCGAAGGCGTCAAGGCCCTTGGCCTGGAAACCTGCATGACCCTCGGCCGCCTCGATCAGGACCAGACCGAAGCGCTGGCCAAGGCCGGCCTCGACTACTACAACCACAACCTCGACACCTCGCCTGAGTTCTACGGCAGCATCATCACCACCCGCACTTACAGCGAGCGCCTGCAAACCCTGGCCTACGTACGTGAGTCGGGGATGAAGATCTGCTCCGGTGGCATCCTCGGCATGGGCGAATCCCTCGATGACCGCGCCAACCTGCTGATCCAGCTGGCCAACCTGCCGGAGCATCCGGAGTCGGTGCCGATCAACATGTTGGTGAAAGTCGCCGGCACGCCGCTGGAAAATGCCGACGACGTCGACCCGTTCGACTTCATCCGCATGCTCGCGGTAGCGCGGATCCTGATGCCCAAGTCCCACGTGCGCCTGTCCGCTGGCCGCGAAGCCATGAACGAGCAGATGCAGGCCCTGGCCTTCTTCGCCGGCGCCAACTCGATTTTCTACGGCGAGAAACTGCTGACCACCGCCAACCCGCAGGCCGACAAGGACATGCAACTGTTCGCACGCCTGGGGATCCTGCCGGAAGCCCGCGAAGAGCACGCCGACGAAGTGCATCAGGCCGCCATTGAACAGGCGCTGGTGGAGCAGAAGAGCAGCGAGCAGTTTTATAACGCGGCTGTCTGATCTCCGATCCTTCTGAAGAAATGCAAAACCCCTGTAGGAGCGAGCCTGCTCGCGATTGCGGTATGACATCCAATAACGATGTCGACTGACACACCGCCATCGCGAGCAGGCTCACTCCTACAAGGGATCTGTGTCATCTGAAAGTCGAGGCCTGCATGTCTTTCGATCTCGCCGCACGCCTGGCTGCCCGTCGTGCTGAAAACCTCTACCGCCAACGTCCATTGCTCGAAAGCCCGCAAGGCCCGCAAGTGGTGGTGGACGGCCAGCCATTGCTGGCGTTCTGCAACAACGACTACCTGGGCCTGGCCAATCACCCACAAGTGATCGAAGCCTGGCGCGCAGGGGCTGCAAAGTGGGGCGTGGGTGGCGGGGCTTCGCATCTGGTCATCGGCCATAGCGGTCCGCATCACGCCCTCGAAGAAGCCTTGGCCGACTTCACCGGTCGCCCGCGTGCCCTGCTGTTCACCACCGGCTACATGGCCAATCTCGGGGCGGTCACGGCGCTGGTGGGGCAGGGCGATACGGTGCTCGAAGACCGGCTCAATCACGCCTCGTTGCTGGACGCGGGACTGTTGTCCGGGGCACGTTTCAATCGTTACTTGCACAACGATGCGGCGAGCCTGGCCAATCGTCTTGAGAAAGCCACCGGCAATACGCTGGTCGTCACCGACGGTGTCTTCAGCATGGACGGCGACATCGCCGACCTGCCGGCGCTGGCGCGAGAAGCCAAGGCCAAAGGTGCATGGTTGATGGTCGATGACGCCCACGGTTTCGGCCCGCTGGGCGCCAATGGTGGCGGGAGCGTCGAGCATTTCGGCCTGGGCATGGACGACGTGCCGGTACTGGTCGGCACGCTCGGCAAGGCGTTCGGCACGGCGGGAGCTTTTGTGGCCGGCAGCGAAGAGTTGATCGAGAGCCTGATCCAGTTCGCTCGCCCCTACATCTACACCACCAGCCAGCCACCGGCCCTGGCCTGTGCGACCCTCAAAAGCCTGGAACTGCTGCGTAGCGAGCATTGGCGCCGCGAGCATTTGCAGACGCTGATCCGCCAGTTCCGCCAGGGCGCCGAGCAGATCGGCCTGGAGCTGATGGACAGCTTCACGCCGATCCAGCCGATCATGATCGGTGACGCCGGGCGCGCGGTGCGCTTGTCGCAGATGCTGCGCGAACGCGGCTTGATGGTGAGCGCGATCCGCCCGCCCACCGTGCCGGCCGGCAGTGCCCGACTGCGCGTGACCCTGACCGCCGCCCATAGCGAGGCGCAAGTACAGCTATTGTTAGAGGGACTGGCCGATTGTTACCAACGACTGGGAGCGGAGCCTGGCCATGCGTGATCGACTGATTCTGCTGCCCGGCTGGGGCCTCGGAATTTCACCGCTGCAACCCTTGGCCGCAGCCTTGCAGGGCCTGGACGAACACCTGCGAGTCGAAATCGAGCCGCTGCCTGAGCTGGAGTCGAGCAATCTTGAGCACTGGCTCGATGAACTCGACGCCAGCGTGCCACAGGACGCCTGGCTGGGCGGGTGGTCGCTGGGTGGCATGCTCGCGTCCGAATTGGCGGCGCGCCGCGGCGACCGTTGCTGTGGCTTGCTGACCCTGGCGAGCAACCCTTCTTTTGTGAGCCATGAACAATGGCCAAGCGCAATGCCCGGCGAAACGTTCGATGCCTTCCTGGCGGGTTGCGCTGCCGATCCGCGCACGACCTTGAAGCGCTTTTCATTGCTCTGCGCCCAAGGTGGGGAAGACCCGCGCGGCTTGTCGAGGCTGTTGCTCGGGGGTGCGCCACACTCCACGGCGGCCGTGCTGATGAGTGGCCTGGAGTTGCTTGCGCAACTGGACACCCGCCAGGCCCTGCAGACTTTCCGCGGTCCGCAATTGCACCTGTTTGCCGGCCTCGACGGGCTGGTGCCGGCTGAAGCCGCCGAGGCGTTGTTGGCGTTGCTTCCGGATGTCGAAATCGGCCTGATCGAACAGGCCAGCCACGCGTTTCTCCTGGAAAATCCCCACGGTGTCGCGGGGGCGATCCAGGCCTTTTTGCATGAGTGCGGCGATGACTGATTTAGCCTTTCCAAAATTGCCCGGCGGCTTGCCTGACAAGCGCCAGGTAGCCGCCTCGTTTTCCCGTGCAGCGGCAAGCTACGACAGCGTGGCCGAGTTGCAACGTGATGTCGGTGGCCAGTTGCTGCGCCGTTTGCCGCAGGCGTTCGTACCCCGGCGCTGGCTCGATCTTGGCTGCGGCACCGGCTATTTCAGCCGAGCGTTGGGTGAGCGCTTTCCCGACGGCCAGGGCGTGGCGCTGGATATCGCCGAAGGCATGCTCAATCACGCCCGGCCATTGGGTGGGGCTACACACTTCATCGCTGGCGACGCCGAGCGCATGCCGTTTCGCGATGCGACCTGCGACCTGATTTTCTCCAGCCTGGCCGTGCAATGGTGTGCGGACTTCGCGTCGGTGCTCAGCGAAGCGCATCGGGTGCTCAAACCGGGCGGTGTCTTTGCATTTGCTAGTCTCTGTGTGGGCACGTTGTTCGAGCTGCGTGACAGCTGGCGTGAGGTGGATGGCATGGTGCACGTCAACCGCTTCCGCGAGTTCAACGTTTATCAACAGCTGTGCGCGGCCAGCGGCTTGCGGGCGATCAGCCTGGAAAACCAGGCGCATGTACTGCATTACCCGGACGTGCGCAGCCTGACCCATGAACTCAAGGCCTTGGGGGCGCACAACCTGAACCCTGGGCGTCCGGGCGGCTTGACCGGTCGGGCGCGGATTCTCGGCCTGGTCGAGGCTTATGAGCAGTTTCGTCAGGCCAAAGGCCTGCCCGCGACTTATCAAGTGGTGTACGCCGTTTTGGAGAAACCCTTATGAGCTCCGCGTATTTCATCACCGGTACCGACACCGATGTCGGAAAAACCACGATTGCCGCTGGCCTGCTGAATGCCGCGCGATCAGCCGGGTTAAGTACAGCTGCGGGCAAGCCGGTGGCCTCTGGCTGCTCGGTGACGCCCAAGGGCCTGCGCAATGCCGACGCGCTGGCGCTGCTGGCGGAGTGTTCGGTGCCCTTGACCTACCCCCAGGTCAATCCGGTGGCGCTGGAACCGGCGATTGCGCCGCACCTGGCCGCGCGTGAGGCCGGCATTGCGTTGACTGTGCAATCGCTGCTGACTCCGATGCAACAGATACTCGACATGCAGGCCGACTTCACCCTGATCGAGGGGGCTGGAGGCTGGCGCGTGCCCTTGGCGGACCAGGACAACCTGTCGGACCTGGCGAAGGCGCTGGGCTTGCCAGTCATTCTGGTGGTCGGCGTGCGCCTGGGGTGCATCAACCACGCATTGCTGACGGCCGAGGCGATTGCCCGGGACGGTTTGCAGCTTGCGGGATGGGTGGCGAACATCATCGATCCGAAAACCTCGCGCCTGGAAGAAAACCTCGCGACACTCGCCGAACGCCTGCCAGCGCCATGCCTGGGCCGGGTGCCCAAGCTCAAGGTGGTCACGGCCGAAGCGGTGGCGGAGCACCTGCAACTGGACCTTTTGGACTAGGTATTGGCTATGGCACGGCACGGTGCCATTAGCGTTTTTGACGGGCGATTTCTCGGTATGTCTGCTTCAATGAGTGTTGATGGCTCTTTGACCATTGATGTCTCTTTTAGCAAGGACGAGCAATTCCATGGAAATCTCGGGAAATACCGCTTTTTATGCCGGCCTGAGCACGATTCAGGCGGGGCGGAACCGTGTCGACCAAGCCGCGGGACAAATCGCGAATACGACGATCGAGCGTTCGGTGACCAGCCAGTCTTCCGAAGCTCAGGTCGATCGCCTGCGTTCGGTCGATCGCAGCCGGCAATCGGACCTCGTCAGCCATAGCATCGAAATGGCCGAAGGTCGGTTTCAGGTGGAGCTGGGCGCCAAAGTCGCCAAGGCTTCCGATGAAGTGCTCGGCACCCTGATCGACACCTACGCCTGAACTCACGCTGAAAGCGCACCGTCCGACGGTACGCTTTCAGCGTGAGTCCTGTATCCATCCTCTTTCTCGCGCTGCGCGTTGCTCGTGCAATGGCGTCAGGCTCGCGTGCGCGCTGATTGGTCATGGAATGACGAATGGCAAAAGATCGGTGCTTGACAAGATTTGGGCGTAAACGTATGTTTCAAACAACTGTTTGATCGTTTCGACAACGGTCGCTCACTCCCGGTTACATCAGCAGAGGTTTATCGCTATGCCTGACTACAAGGCCCCCTTGCGTGATATTCGCTTCGTTCGTGACGAACTGCTCGGCTACGAAGCGCACTATCAGAGCCTTCCGGCTTGTGCAGACGCAACTCCAGACATGGTTGACGCCATTCTCGAAGAAGGCGCCAAGTTTTGTGAGCAGGTGCTGGCTCCGCTGAACCGCGTGGGTGACACCGAAGGCTGCACCTGGAGCGAGTCGGGCGTTAAAACGCCGACCGGTTTCAAAGAGGCCTACAAGCAATTTGTCGAAGGCGGCTGGCCAAGCCTGGCCCACGACGTGGAGCACGGCGGCCAAGGCCTGCCGGAATCCCTGGGTCTGGCAGTCAGCGAAATGGTCGGCGAAGCCAACTGGTCGTGGGGCATGTACCCAGGCCTGTCCCATGGCGCGATGAACACCATCTCCGAGCACGGCACGCCTGAGCAACAAGAGGCTTACCTGACCAAGCTGGTTTCCGGCGAATGGACCGGCACCATGTGCCTGACCGAACCGCACTGCGGCACCGACCTGGGCATGTTGCGCACCAAGGCCGAGCCTCAGGCCGACGGTTCCTACAAAGTGTCCGGCACCAAGATCTTCATCTCGGCCGGTGAACACGACATGGCCGACAACATCGTGCACATCGTGCTGGCCCGCCTGCCGGATGCACCGGCTGGCACCAAAGGCATTTCGCTGTTCATCGTGCCGAAGTTCCTGCCAAACGCCGATGGTTCGATCGGTGCGCGTAACGCCGTGTCCTGTGGTTCCCTGGAACACAAGATGGGCATCCACGGTAACGCCACCTGCGTGATGAACTTCGACGCGGCCACCGGTTTCCTGATCGGCCCGGCGAACAAAGGCCTGAACTGCATGTTCACCTTCATGAACACCGCACGTCTGGGTACCGCGCTGCAAGGCCTGGCCCACGCCGAAATCGGTTTCCAGGGTGGCCTGAAATACGCTCGCGATCGCCTGCAAATGCGCTCGCTGACCGGGCCGAAAGCGCCGGAAAAAGCCGCTGACCCGATCATCGTGCACCCGGATGTACGTCGCATGCTGTTGACCATGAAGGCATTCGCCGAAGGCAACCGCGCGATGGTGTACTTCACTGCCAAACAGGTCGACATCGTTAAATACGGCGTGGACGAAGAAGAGAAAAAGAAAGCCGACGCACTGCTGGCCTTCATGACTCCGATCGCCAAGGCCTTCATGACCGAAGTCGGTTTCGAATCCGCCAACCACGGTGTGCAAATCTACGGCGGCCACGGCTTCATCGCCGAGTGGGGCATGGAGCAGAACGTTCGCGACAGCCGCATTTCGATGCTGTACGAAGGCACCACCGGCATCCAGGCACTCGACCTGCTGGGCCGCAAAGTGCTGATGACTCAAGGCGAAGCCCTCAAGGGTTTCACCAAGATCGTCCACAAGTTCTGCCAGACCAACGAAGGTAACGAAGCGGTCAAGGAATTCGTTGCGCCGCTGGCTGCACTGAACAAGGAATGGGGCGAGCTGACCATGAAGGTCGGTATGGCCGCCATGAAAGATCGCGAAGAAGTCGGCGCGGCCTCCGTGGACTACCTGATGTACTCCGGTTACGCCTGCCTGGCCTACTTCTGGGCTGACATGGCACGCCTGGCTGCCGAGAAACTGGCTGCCGGCACGTCCGACGAGGCGTTCTACAACGCCAAGCTGCAGACTGCGCGCTTCTACTTCCAGCGTATCCTGCCGCGCACCCGCACTCACGTTGCAACCATGCTGTCGGGCGCCAACAACCTGATGGACATGAAAGAAGAGGACTTCGCGCTGGGCTACTAAGTCTTAACGCGTTACTTCAAGAGCCGCTGTTCCTTCGGGAGCGGCGGCTTTTTTGTTTATTTAACATTTGCCAGCATCCAGCTCACACCGATCGACACCGAGGTCCGCAGACCCGAGGAGGGCCATTGCAGCCGTTCTATAACGACCTCTGAGTGACTTCCCCTGGAGTCACGGCCGGCACTGATTGCTGCCCGTGACGCTGTTTTACAAAAAATCACTCAGTAAGTCGGGGTTGGTGCCGTTACAGTTGTTGGCACATTGCCATCAATTGAAATGACGGGTCGGAGTTTTACCCTTGCAACGTTCTTCCGCTGTCCGCATGAGTCATTTTTTGCCGTCCTTACTGCTGTTACTGGCGGGGCTCGCGGCTGCCTATATCAAGGACCTGAACGTTTTCTTCACGTCACTGTTCAACGTGCTGCCAACCCTGGTGCTGTTGCTCGGCGGTGCCTACTGCGCGGTTTACCGACGCCAGCGTGAGCTGTTCCTGATGGTCACGGTGTACATCGCCTACTTCCTGCTCGACACCCAGACCGATTACTACCGTGACAACGGCAAGGTGCGTGATGACGCCGCGGTGGTTTTCCATTTGTGTTGCCTGCTGTTGCCGTTGCTGTTCGGCGTATTCGCCGCCTGGCAGGAGCGTACGCATCTGTTCCAGGACATGGTCGCCCGTTTCGCCGTGTTGCTGGCTGTCGGCAGCGTCGCATTGGCGCTTGAACAAAGTTACCCACAGGCGTTGCTGGCGTGGTTGGCGGAGATTCGCTGGCCGGCCTTGCATGGCGCCTGGATGAGCCTGATCCAGTTGTCCTATCCGGTGTTCATCGCCTCGTTCGGGCTGCTGGCCTACCAGTATTGGCGCCACCCCAGACCCCTGCATGCGGCACAGTTGGTGGGATTGCTCGGGCTGTTCTGGATGTTGCCGAAAACCTTCATCCTGCCCTTCACCCTGAACATCATGTGCAGCCAGGTGATGCTGATGATCGCCGCCGCCGTTGCCCATGAGGCCTATCAAATGGCCTTCCGTGACGAACTGACCGGGCTGCCGGGACGCCGTGCGTTGAATGAGCGCATGCAGCGCCTGGGGCGCAACTATGTGTTGGCCATGAGTGACGTCGACCACTTCAAGAAATTCAACGACACCCACGGCCATGACGTGGGTGACCAAGTGCTGCGACTGGTCGCCAGCAAGCTGTCGAAAATCGGCGGAGGCGGTAAGGCTTATCGCTACGGTGGTGAGGAGTTCGCCCTGGTGTTTGCCGGCAAGACCCTCGAAGAGTGCATGCCGCACCTGGAAGTCATTCGCGAATCCATCGCCACCTACAACATTCATCTGCGCAACCAGGACAGTCGTCCACAGGATGACAATCAGGGTCGCCAGCGTCGCGCCGGCGCCAGTGCCTCGAGTGTGTCGGTGACTGTCAGCATCGGCGTTGCCGAGCGCGTGGAGCAACGCACGCCCGAGCGAGTGCTCAAGTCCGCTGACGAAGCGCTTTACAGTGCCAAGGGCGCCGGGCGCAATTGCGTGATGGCGTTCGGGCAGAACCGCCGTGGTGCCGTGCGCATGGGCGCCGCTGCGGTTGAGTGATGACGGCGCATTCAGCGTCTGGACTGTCATTGTGAAGGGCGAGGCGGCGGCAGTAGGTTTGAGTCATCTACCGCCGGAGAAATGACCATGCCCGCCTACAAGGCCCCCCTGCGCGACATGCGCTTTCTGATTGACCACGTCTTCGATTTCCACAGTAACTACGCAACCCTGGGCGCCTCCGATGCCAGCCCGGACATGGTCAGTGCGATCCTCGAAGAGGGCGCCAGATTCTGTGAGAACGTGCTGTCGCCACTCAACCGTAGCGGCGACGAAGAGGGCTGCCATTTCGACAACGGTGTGGTCACGACGCCCGCAGGTTTCAAGCAGGCTTTCGCCCAATACGTCGAGGGTGGCTGGCATGGCCTGGCGGCTGATCCGGCGTATGGCGGCCAGGGTCTGCCCGGCTCACTGGGGCTGGTCATCAGCGAAATGGTGGGGTCGAGCAACACGTCCTGGGGCATGTACCCCGGTCTGACTCACGGCGCCATGTCGGCGATCCACGCCCATGGCACTCAAAAGCAGAAACAAACCTACCTGAGCAAACTCACCGCCGGCCAATGGACTGGCACCATGTGCCTGACGGAAGCCCATTGCGGCACCGACCTGGGCATCATCAAGACCCGCGCCGTGCCGCAGGCCGATGGCAGTTACGCGATCACCGGCAGCAAGATTTTCATCTCCGCCGGCGAGCACGACATGAGCGCCAACATCATTCACCTGGTACTGGCGAAGCTGCCGGATGCACCGGCCGGGACCAAGGGCATTTCGCTGTTTATCGTGCCCAAGTTCCTGCCCGATGCCGCGGGTGAAGCGGGCGAGCGCAATGCTGTTGCCTGTGGTTCCATCGAGCACAAGATGGGGATCAAGGCTTCGGCTACCTGCGTGCTGAATTTCGACGGGGCCAAGGGCTTTTTGATCGGTGAGGCGAACAAGGGTCTCAACTGTATGTTCACCATGATGAACCACGCGCGACTCGGCACGGGCATGCAGGGTTTGTGTCTGGGCGAGGCGAGTTTCCAGGGCGCGATCAAGTACGCCAACGACCGTTTGCAGATGCGCGCTTTGACAGGTCCCAAGGCACCGGAAAAAGCCGCCGACCCGATCATCGTGCATCCGGATGTACGTCGGATGTTGCTGACCATGAAAGCCTTCAACGAAGGCAACCGGGCACTGACTTACTTCACTGCGCAGTTGCTCGACGTCGCGCACCTGAGCGCTGATGCAGCGGCGCGTCAGGATGCCGAAGACCTGCTGGCGTTCCTGACGCCGATCTGCAAAGCCTTCATGACCGAAACGGGGCTGGAAGTGACCAACCATGGTATGCAGGTGTTCGGTGGACACGGCTTCATTCGTGAATGGGGTATGGAGCAGCTGGTGCGCGACTGCCGAATCGCGCCGATCTATGAGGGCACCAATGGCATCCAGGCGCTGGACCTGCTCGGGCGCAAAATCCTCGGCAGCCAGGGCAAGCTGCTGCGCGGCTTCACTAAAATCGTCCACAAGTTCTGTGCAGCGAACGCTGAGCATCCGCAGTTGGCCGGTTATGTGGCGCAACTCGACGAGTTGAATCAGCAGTGGGGCGAACTGACCACCAAGGTCGGCATGGCCGCAATGAAAAATCCGGATGAAGTCGGCGCGGCATCGGTGGATTACCTGATGTACAGCGGTTACATCATCCTCGGCTATCTGTGGTTGCGCATGGCGTTGGTGGCGCAGGCGCAGCTCGATGCCGGCAGCGGCGACGCGGATTTCTGCCGGGCCAAACTGGCGACCAGCGAGTTCTATTTCAAGCGTTTGTTGCCGCGTACCGCAGCGCATCGCACCGCTGTCGAAGCGGGCAGCGATTGCCTGATGCAGTTGCCGGCGGAGCTGTTTGCGCTCTGACGCACCCCCCTGTAGGAGCGAGCATGCTCGCGATGGTCGTGAACGATAACGCTGGAAGTCAGGTACCCCGCGGCGTTCTCAGGTTTATCGCGAGCAGGCTCGCTCCTACAATTCTTGCGTTTCGCCTCTGCATTTGTTGATGACTAAAAATTACAAATCAGTCATGTGCTGACCCTATGTGTCGCAAAAGTTGTTGGGTTACACTCGGACCCAAAGAAAACATCTTTCCTACGAACCACCTGTTTAGATCTTGCGAGGTTTGCCATGGCTGACTACAAAGCGCCCCTGCGCGATATGCGCTTCGTCCTCAATGAAGTATTCGAGGTCGCCAAACTCTGGGCCGAGCTGCCAGCACTGGCCGATTCCATTGATGCTGAAACAGTCGAAGCCATTCTCGAAGAAGCCGGCAAGGTCACCAGCAAAACCGTCGCGCCGCTGAGCCGTGCGGCTGACGAAGAAGGTTGCCACTGGGCGGACGGTGCCGTCACCACGCCGGCAGGTTTCCCACAGGCTTACCAGACTTACGCTGAAGGCGGTTGGGTCGGTGTCGGTGGCGACCCTGCCTACGGTGGCATGGGCATGCCCAAGGCCGTTTCGGCCCAGGTCGAAGAGATGGTCAACTCGGCCAGCCTGGCGTTCGGCCTGTACCCGATGCTGACCGCCGGTGCCTGCCTGTCGATCAACGCCCACGCCAGTGAAGAACTGAAGGCCGCCTACCTGCCGAACATGTACGCCGGGGTCTGGGCCGGTTCCATGTGCCTGACCGAACCGCACGCCGGTACCGACCTGGGGATCATCCGCACCAAGGCCGAGCCTCAGGCCGACGGTTCCTACAAGGTCAGCGGCACCAAGATCTTCATCACCGGCGGTGAACACGACCTGACCGAAAACATCATCCACCTGGTGCTGGCCAAGCTGCCGGATGCACCGGCTGGCCCTAAAGGGATTTCGCTGTTCCTGGTGCCCAAGTTCATGGTCAATGCCGACGGCAGCCTGGGCGCGCGCAACCCGGCAAACTGTGGCTCGATCGAGCACAAGATGGGCATCCAGGCCTCGGCGACCTGCGTGATGAACTTCGACGAAGCGGTGGGTTACCTGGTCGGCGAGCCGAACAAAGGCCTGGCGGCGATGTTCACCATGATGAACTACGAGCGTCTGGGCGTCGGCATCCAGGGCCTGGCCACCGGCGAGCGCTCTTATCAGAATGCCGTCGAGTACGCCCGCGATCGCCTGCAGAGCCGTTCGCCAACCGGCGCGCAGAACAAAGACAAAGTCGCTGACCCGATCATCGTCCACCCGGACGTGCGTCGCATGCTGCTGACCATGAAAGCCTCGAACGAAGGCGGTCGCGCCTTCTCCACCTACGTGGCCATGCAACTGGACACCGCCAAGTTCAGTGAAGACGCCACCACGCGCAAGCGCGCAGAAGATCTGGTGGCCTTGCTGACCCCGGTGGCCAAGGCGTTCCTGACCGATCTGGGCCTGGAAACCACGGTTCACGGCCAGCAGGTGTTCGGCGGCCACGGTTACATCCGTGAGTGGGGCCAGGAGCAACTGGTGCGTGACGTGCGCATCACCCAGATCTACGAAGGCACCAACGGCATCCAGGCGCTGGACCTGGTGGGGCGCAAGATCGTCGGCAGCGGCGGGGCGTTCTACAATCTGTTTGCCGACGAGATTCGCCACTTCACCGCAACGGCCAGCACTGACCTGGGAGAGTTCACCAAGCCGCTCAACGATGCGGTGACGACCCTTGACGAGGTGACTGCATGGCTGCTGGACCGGGCGAAAAACAACCCGAATGAAATCGGCGCGGCGTCGGTCGAGTACCTGCAGGTATTTGGCTACGTGGCCTATGCCTACATGTGGGCGTTGATGGCCAAGGCTGCCTTGGGCAAAGAAACCCAGGACGATTTCTACGCCAGCAAACTGGGCACCGCACGCTTCTATTTCGCCCGCTTGCTGCCGCGTATCCACTCGCTCAGCGCGTCGGTGAAGGCCGGTAGCGAATCGCTGTTCCTGCTGGATGCCGGGCAATTCTGATGTTGTAACCTTATGTAAGCATTCTCTTACATGACGTGCTGCTGTTCTCCCATAGTCGTAAATTGGATCCACGGCTAATCTACTTCTCATGGACGTAGCGCAGGAAGCGCAAAGCAACAACACGGACACGTAGGATTCTGCCAGGACGGCGGAGTGAAATGGATGTCAGGGAAACAGTCTGCAAAGCCCCGCTTCGGCGGGGTTTTCTTATGTCTCGAGAAAAGTGTTCAGCCCAGGCCATCCAGTGCCGGCGGGCTGTTCAAGCGCTCATCCGGCCGATTGATCACCTCTTCCAGCAACGTGCGCAGCAAGGCCAGCGATGCCTGTTGCCGTTGCACATCGCGACAGACCAACCCGACTTTCAGCGGCACCCGCGGCTCGCTCAGGGGTTTCCACAACAATTGCTGGTTGCCGTGGGTCTTCTGTGAGCGTCCGGGCAGTACCGTCGCCAGTCGCGTGTGCGGCAGGCTGTCGAGAATGCCAGCCATGTTGTTCAACTCGGCCTGGACCTGCGGACGTCGTCCCAGGCTGGCCAGTTGCGCCTGCCAGATCTGCCGTATCTGAAACTCTTCACCCAGCAACAACATGGGCAGTTCGGCGGCCTGGCTCATGGAGACTTTCTTGAATTCGCGCAGGGGATGGTCTGCCGGGATGACCAGCGTCAGTTCGTCCTCGTACAACAGCACCCCATGCAGGCCTGGCTGGCGAGGCGGCAAGTAGCCTATGCCGATGTCGAGCGATCCATTGAGCAGGCGCCGCTCGATTTCCAGCCCCGTCAGTTCATAGATCTGCACCACCAGATGGGGCTGCGCCTTGCGCACCCTTTCGAGCATTTGCGGCACCAGGCTGGTGTGCACGGTTTGCAGTACGCCAATGGCCAGGGTGCGCAGCGCGTGGCCCTTGAAGTTGCCCAGTGCTTCGCGTGCCCGTTGCAGGCCGTCGAGCAAGGGCAGGGCATGGTTGTACAGCGTATGGGCTGCCAGGGTCGGCAACAGGCGTTTGCTGCTGCGTTCGAACAGGCTCACATCGAGGGTTTGTTCGAGCTGGCGGATCTGCTGGGACAGCGCCGGCTGGGAAATGGACAGCCGCTCGGCCGCCCGGCCCACGTGGCCCTCTTCGTAGACCGCGACGAAATAACGCAGTTGCTTGAAATCCATAAGTAATGCTTATCGAAAATGCTGGGAAATCGAAATGGCTCATCGCCTTGCCTGAGCCTAGTCTAACCGCATTCACACGGCTTACAGGGCCCCGGAACGCGATGAATACCCTTTGCTTCGATGGCGTTTGCATAGGTAACGCAAAAAACCTGCTGCGAGGGTTGAACCCATGAATCTGTTCAGCCTGCGTCGAAACGCGCCCAGTCTCGATGATTTGCTCGCGGACAGTTCCTCTGCGCTCAAAGGAGACAATCTTTGCAGCGAGTACCTGATGCCCAGTGTCGTTCGGCCCCAGCAGGTTTTTACCCGCGGCCAGGGTTCCTGGTTGTGGGACAGCGATGACCGTGCGTATCTGGATTTCTCCCAGGGCGGCGGCGCCAACAGCCTCGGCCACAGCCCCAAGGCACTGGTCAGTGCCATTACCGCGCAGGCGCAAGCGCTGATCAATCCCGGTTTCGCCCTGCATAACCGCGGCCTGCTCAAGCTCGCCGAGCGACTCTGTGCCAGCACTGGCAGCGACCAGGCTTACCTGCTCAACAGTGGCAGCGAGGCCTGCGAGGCGGCGATCAAGCTGGCGCGCAAATGGGGTCAGCGCCATCGCGGTGGCGCTTCGCGAATTATCGTGGCCAACCAGGCTTGCCATGGGCGTAGCCTGGGGACGATTTCAGCATCCGACAGTGCGACCCTGGTCAACCGTTTCGAGCCGCAGCTTCCGGGCTTCAGCCGCGTCCCCTTCAACGATCTTGCGGCGCTGAACGCGGCGGTGGATGAACGGACCGTGGCGATCATGCTCGAGCCGATCCAGAGTGAAGCCGGGGTAATTGCGGCCACTGCGCATTACCTCAAAGGGGTCGAGCGCCTGTGCCGCGAACTGGGCATCCTGCTGATCTTCGACGAAGTACAAACCGGTATCGGTCGCTGTGGCAACTTGCTGGCAGAGCAGTCCTACGGCGTGCGGGCCGATATTGTCGTGCTCGGCAAAGGGCTTGGCGGTGGAGTTCCGGTGGCGGCGCTGCTGGCGCGGGGCAAGGCCTGTTGCTTCGAAACGGGCGAAATGAGCGGTACCCATCATGGCAATGCGCTGCTGAGCGCCGCCGGCCTGGCGGTGCTCGACAGCGTGCAGGACAAAGGCTTTCTCGAGCATGTCGGGGAGATGGCGCAGCACCTGCGCGAAGGCCTGCAGCGCTTATCCCATCGTTACGGCCACGGCGAACTGCGCGGACAAGGGCTGCTCTGGGGGCTGACCCTCTCCGACGACTCGGCCGACGCCGTGGTCAAGGCCGCGTTGTACGAAGGGCTGTTGCTCGATGCGCCGCAAGCCGATTGCCTGCGATTCACCCCGGCGCTGACAGTCAGCAAATCCAACATCGATGAAATGCTGCTGCGCCTGGCCCGCGCTTTCTCCCGCGTGCGCACCGCGCAGCTGCAATGCCGCAAAGGGATTGCCGTCTGAGTCGTCGCCCCCGCACGAATTCCCGAATCGTCTCGCGGTATAACGCACGCCCCACGCCTGATTTTTTTGGCGTGGGGCGTTTTTTTTGTGGCGATTGCTTCATTCAGAAACATGGCCTGGGTACATTGGCCTGAACAATCGGGCTGAACCCTGACCAACGGTACAGGTCGATAGGTTATGGGCTCGCGTGAGCCCACTTCAATCAGGAGCTGCGTCCATGGACTTTATCCGCATCATCATCGCCATTCTGTTGCCGCCACTGGGTGTGTTTCTTCAAGTGGGGTTCGGCGGAGCGTTCTGGCTGAACATTCTCCTGACGCTGTGCGGCTACATTCCCGGCATCGTGCATGCGGTGTACATCATTGCCAAGCGTTGAGGCGGTTCAATTGGCAAACGCCATCACCCGCCGATAGAACAACCATTCCTGCTCCAGCGCATGCGCCTGGTTGCCAGCTTTGCGAAAGCCGTGGCGTTCGTCTGCGTAGTAATGGGCTTCGACCAGAATGCCGTTCTCCTGCAGGGCCTCGACCATGTCGCGGGTCTGCTGCGGCACCACCACGGCATCCAGCTCGCCTTGAAAGAAGATCACCGGCACGCGAATGTTGCCGGCATGCAGTAACGGCGTGCGGGCGGCGTAGCATTCGGCATCCTGTTGTGGATCACCGATCAGCCAGTCCAGGTAGTCACCCTCGAACTTGTGTGTCGCCCGGCCCAGCGCCACAGGGTCGCTGACCCCGTAAAGACTGGCGCCGGCACGAAACACCTGGTGGAACGCCAGCGCGCACAGGGCGGTGTAGCCGCCAGCGCTGCCACCGCGAATGAACGCCTGCTGGCCGTCGATCAAGCCGCGTTCGGCGAGGTGGCTGACCACCGCGCTTGCGTCTTCGACATCGACTTCGCCCCAGCGCAAATGCAGGGCCTGGCGATAGTCCCGGCCGTAACCGCTGCTACCGCGATAGTTGAGATCGGCCACGGCGAAACCGCGTTGCGCCCAGTACTGGATGCGCGTATCGAGCATCGGATAACACGCCGAGGTCGGGCCGCCATGGATGAACACCACCAGTGGCGGCTTGGCGTCGCCAGTCATCGCCGGGTAGAAGAAGCCGTGGGCTTCACCGGACCCGCTTGGGTAACGCAGGGTTTGCGGGCGACTGATTTGCTCGGGGGGCAGCGGTGCAATACCGCCGGCGAGAACCTTCACTTGCCGGGTCTGGCGGTCGATGGCGATCACCGCCGCTGAACTGACGGGGGAGGCTGCAATGCAGTAGATGAACTGGTCATCCACAGCAAGATGGCGGAAGCGGCTGTAATCGCCGGTAAAGTCGTCGCACCCGGTGGCGCAAAGCCCCAATCGGCCGAAGCCGGCCTCTGTCCAGCTGGCGAGGTAGCTGCCCTCGCTCAGGGGTAACCAGGTGCAGCCGCCCAGTTGCCAGGGCGCCGGGCCGTGATCGGCAGCGGCGCTGGGCAATGGTGCCAGGCCATCGGCTGATTCCACCCAGGGCTGCCAGTAACCAGCGCGATCGGTCAGGCAGAACAAGCGACCGTTACCATCGAAGCGAGGTTGTTGCAGCGACTCTTGCCCCTGGTCGCCAGCCACGCAGCAGGGCGCCACGAAGCCGCCATCGGCCTGGCGTTGCGCAACCATCAAACGGGTCGCGGTCCAGGGCTGATTCGGGCGACTCCACTCGATCCAGGCCAGGCGTTGCGCATCGGGGCTCAAGGTCGGCGCGGCGTAGAAATCCGCGCCTTCGGCCAACAAGTGCCGCGTGCCATCTGCCAAGTCGATCGCCACCAGGCGGTGTTCATTGCGGTTTTCCTCAACCGCCAACACCTGGCCATTGGCGAACTGCAGGTCGCCGTATCGACACACGCCAGACGTCAGCACCTCGGGCGTTTCGCCTTGCAGTGATTGGCGATACAGCTGCTGATCGGCCTCGTTGACGAAGACCACGCCGTCGTCGGTCAGGCAAAACGCACCACCGCCATATTCGTACACCCGACTGCGCACGCTGAACGGGGGTGGCGTCAGGCAGTTGGCCACGCCATCACGCCAGTGCCAGATCCGGCACGCGGCATCCTCCGGGCGGTATTCGTTCCAGAACAAGCCATGGGGGCCGACCTGCAGCTCGGCAAAATCGATGCCGGCGGCGACGGCGTTGGCGGCGCTGAAGGGTTCAGCTTTTGGCGATGAGGCGTGAGTTTCGTTCATTGCGAAAGGCCAGTTGTTCAATGGTCTGGGTCGCGTGCTCCGCCTCTTCGCGGGCCTTGAGGATCACGCCGTGATGGGGCGACTTGCTGCACACCGGGTCGGCGTTGCGCGCATCCCCCGTGAGCATGAACGCCTGGCAGCGACAGCCGCCGAAGTCCTTTTCCTTCTCGTCGCAGGAGCGGCACGGTTCGGGCATCCAGTCGTAGCCGCGAAAGCGGTTGAAGCCGAACGAGTCGTACCAGATGTGCTGCATGCTGTGGTCGCGTACGTTGGGAAACTGCACCGGCAGCTGGCGGGCGCCGTGACAGGGCAGCGCGGTGCCGTCCGGCGTCACGGTCAGGAAGATACTGCCCCAGCCGTTCATGCAGGCTTTCGGGCGTTCTTCGTAGTAGTCCGGCGTGACGAAAATCAGCTTGCACGGATGCCCTTCGGCTTCCAGTTTGGCGCGGTATTCATTGGTGATGCGTTCGGCGCGTACCAGCTGCTCTTTAGTTGGCAATAACCCGACTCGATTGAGCTGCGCCCAGCCGTAGAACTGGCAGGTGGCGAGTTCGACGAAGTCGGCTTCCAGGGCGATGCACAGCTCGATGATGCGGTCGATCTTGTCGATGTTGTGCCGATGGGTCACGAAGTTCAGCACCATCGGGTAGCCATGGGCTTTCACGGCGCGGGCCATTTCCAGCTTCTGCGCGAAGGCCTTTTTCGAGCCCGCCAGCAGGTTGTTCACCTGCTCGTCGCTGGCCTGGAAACTGATCTGGATGTGATCGAGGCCGGCTTGCTTGAAGTCGCTGATTTTCTGCTCGGTCAGGCCGATGCCGGAGGTGATCAGGTTGGTGTAGAAACCCAGCTGGCGCGCCTCGGCAATCAGCTCGGCGAGGTCCTGGCGCACCAGCGGCTCACCGCCGGAAAAGCCCAGTTGCGCCGCGCCCATCTCGCGCGCCTCGCGGAACACCTTGATCCACTGTTCGGTGCTCAATTCCTTGCCTTGCTCGGCAAAATCCAGCGGATTGGAGCAGTACGGGCATTGCAGCGGGCAGCGGTAGGTCAGCTCGGCCAGCAACCACAGCGGTAGGCCGATCTCGGGTGTGGGCGGCACTTGCCTCGACGAGTCAGGCAAGTTCGATCCAGTGCTGCGCACGGGCAACCTCCATGAATTGCTCGATGTCGTCACCGAGCTCGGGCACGCCGGGGAACTGCCGGTCGAGCTCGGCGATGATCGCGGCGACATCGCGTTGACCATCGATCAAACCGCCGATCAGCGCGGCGCTTTCATTGAGTTTGATCATGCCTTCGGGATACAGCAGCACATGGCCTTTCTGCGCCGGTTCGTACTGGAAACGGTAGCCTGGGCGCCAGGTCGGGGTCTTGCTGCGATCGAAACTCATAGGGTGATTCCTTTATGCCAGACCCGTTGTTCGGTCACGCTGTGATACGGCGGGCGATTGAGTTCATAGGCCATGCTCATGGCGTCGAGCATGCTCCAAAGAATGTCCAGTTTGAACTGGAGAATTTCCAGCATGCGCTCCTGGCCTTCCCGCGTCTTGTAGTGCTCGAGGGTGATGGCCAGGCCGTGCTCGACATCACGTCGCGCCTGGCCCAGGCGCGTGCGGAAATATTCGTAGCCGGCGGGGTCGATCCACGGGTAGTGCTGCGGCCAGCTGTCCAGGCGCGACTGGTGGATCTGCGGGGCGAACAGTTCGGTCAGCGAGCTGCTGGCGGCTTCCTGCCAACAGGCGCGGCGGGCGAAGTTGACGTAGGCGTCGACGGCGAAGCGCACGCCGGGCAGCACCAGTTCCTGGGAGCGCAATTGGTCCGGGTCGAGGCCGACCGCCTGGCCCAGGCGCAGCCAGGCTTCGATGCCGCCGTCTTCGCCGGGGGCGCCGTCATGGTCGAGCAGGCGTTGAATCCATTCGCGGCGGATTTCGCGGTCCGGGCAGTTGGCCAGGATGGCGGCGTCTTTCAGGGGGATGTTCACCTGATAGTAAAAGCGGTTGGCGACCCAGCCCTGGATCTGCTCGCGGCTCGCCCGGCCCTGGTACATCGCCACGTGATAGGGGTGATGGATGTGGTAGTAGGCGCCCTTGGCGCGCAGGGCGGCTTCGAATTCGGCGGGGGACATGGGGGTGTCGGTCATTGCTGCTCTCCGGGGGTGTCTGGTCTGACGCGCCTTCACTGTAGGAGCCAGGCTTGCCGGCGAACCGGGCGCTGCGGTGCAACAGATGCACCGCGTAATCGTTCTTCGCCGGCAAGCCTGGCTCCTACAGGCGATAGGGCCCTGCGCTACAGCACAATACTCATGCCGTCATACGCCACTTCAACCTGGCGCCGCTCCAGCTCCGCCCGCTGCGGCGAATCTTCGTCGAGAATCGGGTTGGTGTTGTTGATGTGGATAAGCACCTTGCGCTGTTCGGGCAGTTGTTCCAGCACTTCGAGCATGCCGCCGGGGCCGTTCTGCGCCAGGTGGCCCATCTCCCGACCGGTGCGGGTGCCAACGCCACGGCGCTGCATTTCGTCGTCGTCCCACAGCGTGCCGTCGACCAACAGGCAATCGCTGGCGGCCATGATCTCCAGCAGCGGCTCATCGACTTTGCCCAGCCCCGGCGCATAGAACAGCTTGCCGCCGGTATTGAGGTCTTCGACGATCAGGCCGATGTTGTCGCCCGGATGCGGGTCGAAGCGATGCGGCGAGTAAGGTGGCGCAGCGCTGCGCAGTGGCAGCGGGGTGAAGCGCAGGTTCGGGCAGGCCGGGATGCTGAAACTCTGGTCGAGTTCGATGCGGTTCCAGTTCAGGCCACCGTTCCAGTGGGTCAGCATGTTGAACAGCGGGAACCCGGTGCTCAAATCCTCATGGACCATGTCGGTGCACCAGACCTGGTGCGGGCAACCTTCACGCAGCATGAGCAGGCCGGTGGTGTGGTCGATCTGGCTGTCCATCAGGATGATCGCGCTGATCCCGGTATCGCGCAGTGCGCGCCCCGGTTGCATGGGCGCGAAACTCTGGAGCTGGGCACGGATGTCCGGGGAGGTGTTGCACAACACCCAATTCACGCCATTATCGGAAATCGCGATGGACGATTGGGTGCGCGCCTTGGCCCGCAGGCTGCCATTGCGAAAACCTGCGCAGTTCTCGCAATTGCAGTTCCACTGAGGAAAACCACCGCCGGCGGCGGAACCTAGGATCTGGACAAACATGGGCGCTCCATCATTTCAACGCTGAAAATAAAACGCCTCGGATAACCGAGGCGTTGTGCTGCATTCCTGCCAGGGCAGAAATCAGCGGCTTGCGAAGTACATGGTGACTTCAAAGCCGATACGCAGGTCGGTGTAAGCCGGTTTGGTCCAGGCCATCAGTTGAACTCCTTCAGGTAAGGTTGGACAGCGCTATCTATAGGTATAGTCCACCTCCAGCGGGAGATGTTCCAAATAGTTAGGCTGCTATGTTACTCAAAATTTCACAGGGATTGCCCGTGAAACTTTGAAAAAGCTCCTTACAGTCTGGGTAATGATCATTTTGTCGCTTGCCAGGGCGCGCCGGGTGCAGGGCTGTTCGCCAGGCAGCGCCAGCCCCCTTCGGCCCGGTTCAAGCGCTGAACCGCGGCCAGCAGCGCGGCACGGTCGGTCAGGAGAATGGCCTGGGGCAACTGCGTCAGATAATCCGACGGGCGGCCAGCCAACTTGCCCTGCCAGAGCAATTCCGCGGTTTGGCTGGTGGTCAGGGTGGCGCTGGAAAACTGATCCACCAACGCTTGGCGTTGGCTGATGAAAGCGCTCTCGTCGAGGGACTGGATCAGCGCCGGCAACCCGTTCAGGAACTGTTCGATGTGCTGCAGGATTGCCGCTACGGCAACATTCGGCGATTGCACACCCAGCAGCAGTCCGGTCTGCCCGTGAACCTGCCGCAGCGCACTGAACACCGCATAGCCCAGTTGCAACTCCACTCGCAGGCGCTGATAGAACGGCGTCTGGCAGACATGGGCGAGCAAGCGCCAGGCGGCTTCGTCGGCCAGTTCCCGGGTGGCTGTGGGGCAGAACAACAGCAGCGCATGCTCGCTGGAGTCGGCCTCTACGGTGCTCCAAAGATGCTGCGCATGAATCGAGGATGTCGATGGCTGTTGCGTATCCGCAGTACCCGGCACGCGGCTCAACGCCAGCCCCATGGCCGCTTGAGTCTGGGCAGAAAAACCGCTCGCCAGGCCGGTCCAGTGAGCACTCGACCACAGTTGCGCCAGGTTGTCCGATTCGGCCGATGGCTCAAGGCAGTGATCGGGCAGCACCTTGAGTAGCTGTCGAATCGGCATCAAGGCGGGGGGCGTCGGTGTTTGCGGTGCGCGTGCTGCATCAGGTTGGGTCAGCAGGTTCAGCGCATGTTCGAGGATGGTGGGCATCGGCGCTTGCAGGCCGGTCATTTTCAACAGCCATTGATTGCCCGATGCACCGAAGGAAAAATCCACACCGGCCTGGCTTGCGTCTTCGCGCAGCGCTTGCAGGTTGTTCTCCAGGCGCGATTGGAGGCTGGCGCCGGGGGCCGCTTCCAGGTGCCAACGCAGGTACACCGCGCCGTCGGTGCCGTTATCCGGCAACGACGGGCAAAATTGCATCGGTGAACGTTCGCGACGGCTGCGTGAGCGGTCCTGGGCAAAGGTGCGCAGGCCCCGGTGGGCGCTGGTTTGTCCGCGAATCAGACCGGCGTTGGGAGCCGCCGCTTCTGTGTGCAGGAACGGATTGGGCGCGGGGAGTTGCCAGGTGCCGCTTAAGTTATCCACAGCGCCGATTTTTTCCAGAACAGACTTGAGGGCCATAACGCCGGCTTCGGATAACCCCACTTCGCGCGCTTCGCTGTCCTGCCGGACCTGTTGCAGTGCACTGCTGACCTGTTGCTGGCGCTGGCGCAGTGCCGCGTATTCCTCGCGCAACCCGCGCCAGTCTTGCCGGGCGAAAAAGCCCAGCCAGTCCTGCAATTGCTCGCCAATCCCGCTCGCCATCGAATTGGCAGGCAGTGTGAACTCAATGTGCAGCAAGGCTTGGCCGGCGAACTGATACAGCGGCCGTGCCTTGAGGTTGTCAGCCAGGCCCTGTTTGCGCAGTTCAGCCAACAGTCCCCCGGGTTTCGCGGTGCTCAGCCAATGGCACAAAAAATCCAGCGCCTCGGGCGATGAGTCGGGCAGTGCTTCAAGGGCGAACAGCAGGTCCAGCCGATACTCGCTGGCCTGTTGATAACGGTTGTCCGTTCCTGCCATCAGCGCTGTGGGGGTTTGTTGCGGGACCTTCTCGCCCTTGGCAATGACCTTGCCGAATGCTTCGGCCAACAGCCTCAATTCATCAAGGCTCTGGGGGCCGGCAAGGCTCAAGGTCATTTGTCCGGTCTGGTAATAGCGCTGATGGAAATCCTGCAAGGCCTGCTGGAATTCTGGTTGCGGCACCGGCAAGGTGTCGCGGTTGCCCGCATGAAAACCGCGCAACGGATGAGCGTCGCTAAGCCCGCCCAACAGGGCCACCTGCTGCTGCGCCGTACCATCCTGCGACCAGGCGATGAATTCTGCGTGCAGCACTTCCCGTTCCCGGTTCTGGTCATCCAGGTTCATGCGTGGATGGGCGAGCATGTCGGCCAGCCGTTCCAGGCCCTTGGCAAACGCCTGGGGTGGCAGCTCGAAAAAGTAATCGGTGGTGCGCTCGCAGGTTTGCGCATTGACCTGTCCGCCGTGACGCTGGACGTAGGCCATCAGCCCTTGATCGGCGGCAAAGCGTTCGGTACCGAGAAACAGCAGGTGTTCCAGAAAGTGCGCCAGGCCTGGCCAGGCCAACGGCACGTCATGGCTGCCGGCGGCAACCCGCAACGCCGCCGCGCAGCGCTTCAAGTCCGGGGCATGACGCAGCGTCACCCGCAAGCCGTTGGCCAGGGTTTCAGTGTGGGGGCGAGGGTGATTCAGCGCAGGCATGGGCACTTCCAGAACAGAGAAGTGCCAATGCTAGCGGATAACAGTGGCTCAGCGCTTGTTCAGCGCGCCGTATAGCTCGGGGCGGCGATCGATCAGGTAGCGATTGGCGGCGCGCGAATCGACCATCAACTGGCGGTCCAGCTCGCCGACAATCAGCGCTTCATCGAGTCCGGCCTGGGCGATGCGGCTGCCATCCGGTGCGGCGATGCTGCTTTGGCCGCAGTAGTGGATATCGCCTTCGTGCCCGCAATAGTTGGCATACACCACATAGCACTGATTCTCGTAAGCCCGGGCGCGGACAGTGACGTCAGCGATGAAGTCGAACGGGATCATGTTGGCTGTCGGTGCCAGTATCAGCTCGGCACCGGCCAAGGCCAGGCGCCGGGCGTTTTCCGGAAACTCGAGGTCATAGCAAATCAGGAACCCGAGCTTCCAGCCGTTGAGTTCAACGATGGGGAAGTCGTCGGGGCCGGCGCTGAACATCGAGCGGTCGAGGTCGCCGAACAGGTGCGTCTTGCGGTAATTGCACAGGCGTTCGCCATTGGCGTCGATCAGTTGCACGGCGTTGTAGATCTGCCCGTCCGCGGTGCGTTCGGGATAGCCGTACAAAATGGCGATTCCGGTGGTCTTGGCTATGCGCGCAATCTGTTGCGCCGACTCACCGTTGTACACCTCCGCCAACACGCTGACGGCATCGACGCCGATGTTGTAGCCGGTCAGGAACATCTCCGGCAGTACCAGCAAGTCGGCGCCCTTAGCCTCCAGTGCCAGCTGATGCAGGCGCTGAAGGTTGCCTGCGACATCCAGGGGCAACGGTGGACATTGGTAGAGAGCTACGCGCATTTCGGATTCCTCTTACTCGGGCAGGGCGATCGGACCGATCTCGTTGAACACATCTCCTGGACCCGGATTCTCGGCGTGAGTTGCACCGCCGAAGTGTTTCATGATGCCCCACACCGCGTTGAGCGAGGTTTGCACCGCGCCTTCGACCCAGGCCGGCGTCCACGAAACGTCGTCGCCGGCGATGAAAATCCCGCGTTGTTCGGCCGGCATGTCGTCCTGCATGAAGTGCGCGTACATGCGCTGGTTGTAGCGGTAGTGGCCGGGCAGGGCACCCTTGAAGGCGCCGAGGAAATGCGGGTCGGCTTCCCAGGACACGGTGATCGGATCGCCGATGATGCGCGCGGCGATGTCGACTTTCGGATAGATCTTCTTCAGCGCATCCAACGCCAGCTTCACGCGTTTTTCCACCGGGTGCGGGAGCATTTTCAAGGCGTCGCTCATCCACGAGTACGACAGGCAAATCACCCCCGGCTTGTCGTCGCCGTTGTCGAACAGGTAGGTACCGCGGGTCAGGCGATCGGTGAGGGTCATACTCATCAGGTCGCGGCCGGTTTCCGGATCCTTGTCCTTCCAGAACGGGCGGTCAACCATCACGAAGGTTTTCGACGACTGCATGTAGCGGGTACGGTCCAGGGCCATCCACATCTTCTGCGAGAACAGGCTTTCATCGCATTCGATCTGGGTGGTCAAAAGCCAGCTCTGGCAGGTGGTCAGCACCGCCGCGTATTCACGGGTATCGCCGTTGTTGTCGGTGACCGCAAAACGACCTCCCGGCGCATGGGCGATTTTCTTCACGCCGGAGCGTGGCGCACCGCTGTGCAACGACTTGAGGCTGGTGCCCTGCGGCCAGTGCACGCAGCGTTCCGGGACATGGCGCCAGATGCCCTGCGGCACTTGTTCCACGCCACCGACCACCAGGTGCTGGTGATCGTCGCAGTTGGTCATCACCACGCGGAAGATTTCCAGCATCGAGTTGGGGAAGTCCGAGTCCCAGCCTCCGGTGCCGAAACCGACCTGGCCGAACACTTCGCGGTGATGAAACGACAGCTTGGCGAAGGCTTTGGACGTGGCAACGAAATCGTAGAAGGTGCGGTCGTCCCACAGCGGCACGAGGGTGTTCCACAGCTCCTTGAGGCGTGGGACGTCGCGGTCGCGAATCGCTTGCTGGATGTCGGAGAACTGCGAACCGGCCTCCAGGGCGTCGGCCCAGGCGTCAGCCACTTCCTGGAACAGTGCAGGAAGATCCGCCAGTTTCTGTGCGTAATGGGTCTTGCCTTCCAGGTCGATCACGGTGCTGCCCGAGGCAGGCGTCAGCGGGTTGGGGAAAGGTTTGGTTTCGAGCCCCAGCTTGTCGACGTAGTGATAGAACGCGGTGGACGATACCGGAAAACGCATGCCACCCAACTCGGCGACGATGCC
Source organism: Pseudomonas sp. WJP1 (assembly GCF_028471945.1). NCBI lineage: Bacteria > Pseudomonadati > Pseudomonadota > Gammaproteobacteria > Pseudomonadales > Pseudomonadaceae > Pseudomonas > Pseudomonas sp. WJP1. The sequence goes on along the minus strand of NZ_CP110128.1, from coordinate 6,459,179 downwards.
GTCGGTGCCATTGAACGCTTGGGAGCGCAGGCGACCACCTAGCTTCGAGGCCTCGTAGACCACCGGCTTGAGGCCGAGCTTCATCAGTTCGTAGGCGGCTACCAGCCCGGCGATACCGGCACCGACAATCGCCACTTCGGCACCGTGATGGTGCTGGGGAATGCTGCCCAGGCCGGCCGGGTGTTCGATCCAGTCGTCGAAGGCGAAAGGAAAGTCGGGACCGAAAATGGTGACTGGTTTTTTACCGTCTGCAGGATGGCGATTGTTCTTGTTCATGGCTGACCTTGCTGGCGACCCGACGCGGAGTGCGCATCTGAGTATAGGAAAAGATGCCAGCCATTCTAGAGAGCGTAGAACACGTTAATAAGACGCAAAGTGTCGTCGTTTTGCCAATTAATTGATCAATATGACGATCTATTACTGCATACCGTCAAGCGTGAGGACTTAAACTGGCTGCCCCCGATCAATCTTGCTGCTCAAGATGATCGACGTCGTCGTCTTCTCCACCCCATCGACACTGCCAATCTGATCCAGCAGCTGATCCAGCTGCTCCGGCGAGTCGCTGCGCAACCAGGCCACATAATCAAATTCGCCACTCACCGCACAAAGCTGCTGCACCTGGGCCATCGCACTGAGGCGCCGCAACACTTCCTTGCCGGAGCGCGGCTGCACGGTGATCCCCACATACGCCTGCAGCCCGCCATCCACCACGCGCTGGCCGAGCCGTACGCCATAACCGGTAATGACCTTGGCCTTTTCCAGCCGCGCCAGGCGCGAGGTGACGGTGGTCCGGGCGATGCCCAGTTGCCGGGCGAGCATGGCCACGCTTTCGCGGGCATTGATCTGCAGGGCCGCAATCAACTGACGGTCGATTTCGTCAAGAACGGGCGGGCGAGTGTCAGGCAAGGGCGGTCTCCAGCGGCATGGATCAATGTCCAGGCATGTTACAGGCACATCCCCCGCAGCGCTCGCGGCGGATATCTGGACTAGCCTCAATACCGTTCATGACATTTCTGCCTGCGACAAATTGCCATAAGTAACTAGTTAGTACATTATTCCGCCCTTGTCACAAATGGGGAAAATTTCCGACATGAATAATTCTGGGGCTGCCGCCGGCAGCAAATGGCTGCTGACGGGGCTGGGTGTCTTGATAGCACTGATCGGGCTTGGCCTGGCTGGCGGCGGCGGTTATCTGATCACGCTTGGCGGCAGCTGGTATTTCCTGCTGATGGGCCTGGCGATGCTGGTCTCGGGGTTGATGATCGCCCGGCGTAGACCGCTGGGGGCGTGGCTGTATGGTCTGGCGCTGACCCTCACGGCCGTCTGGGCAGTGTGGGATGCCGGTCTTGAATATTGGCCACTGGTTTCGCGGGTACTGACGTTTGCTGTGATCGGCCTGGTTGTGGCGCTGATCTATCCGACCCTGGTGCGCGCTTCGGGTGCGTCCGGCGGGCGTGGTGCTTACGGACTTGCCGGAGTTTTGGGCGTGGGAGTCGTTGCGACGATGGCCTACATGTTCGTCCCGACCCACGTGGTCAAGGCTGCCGTTGAGCCTGCGGTAACGCCGGTCGTACCGGGTACCGAACAGAAAGACTGGGCGCACTGGGGCAACACCACCGCCGGCAACCGCTTTGCCGCGCTGGACCAGATCAACAAAGGCAACATCGACAAATTGCAGGTGGCCTGGACCTTCCGCACCGGCGATATCCCGCAAAGTACCGGCGCCGGAGCCGAAGACCAGAACACCCCGCTGCAGATCGGTGACACGGTCTACACCTGCACCGCGTACGGCAAGGTTTTCGCCCTGGACGCCGATACGGGCGCCCAGCGCTGGAAGTTCGACCCGCAAGGCACCGCGCCCAACTGGCAGCGCTGCCGTGGCCTGGGCTACTTCGATTCTGGCGCAACGCCTGTAGCCGAGCAGCCTGGCGCTTGTACGAAACGTCTGTTCCTGCCGACTGGCGATGCCCGCCTGATCGCCATCAATGCCGAAACCGGCAAGCCGTGCGAAGAGTTCGGCAACCAGGGCACCGTCGACCTGACCACTGACATGGGTGAAGTCAAACCCGGTTACTACCAGCAGACCTCGACGCCGCTGGTCGCAGGGGACGTGGTGATTGTCGGTGGCCGTGTCGCCGACAACTACTCCATTGGCGAGCCGCCAGGTGTGGTCCGCGCCTACGACGTGCGCAGCGGCGAGCTGGTGTGGGCGTGGGATCCGGGTAACCCGAACACCACCAAACGCCCACCCGCTGGCGAGACCTACACCCGGGGTACGCCGAACGTCTGGTCGGCGATGTCTTACGACGCCAAGCTCGGTCTGGTGTACCTGCCAACCGGCAACGCGACACCGGACTTCTTCGGCGGTCAACGCACTGCCATGGACGACAAATGGAACTCGTCCATTGTTGCCATCGACGTGAAGACCGGCCAGGTACGCTGGCACTTCCAGACCACCCACAACGATCTATGGGACTTCGACCTGCCCGCACAACCGCTGCTGTATGACGTGCCGGACGACAAGGGCGGCACCCAGCCGGCCTTGGCGCAAGTGACCAAGCAGGGCGAGATTTTCCTGCTCAACCGCGAAACCGGTGTGCCGATAGCGCGGGTCGAAGAGCGTCCAGTACCGCAGGGCCATGTGCCTGGCGAACGCTACTCGCCAACCCAGCCGTTCTCGGTGGACATGCCGTCAATCGGCAACAAGACCCTGACCGAGTCCGACATGTGGGGCGCCACGCCGTTTGACCAGTTGATGTGCCGCATCCAGTTCAAGGGCATGCGTCATGAAGGCGTCTACACCCCGCCAGGCATGGACCGCGCCCTGCAATTCCCGGGCTCGCTGGGCGGGATGAACTGGGGCAGCGTCTCGGTCGACCCGAACACGAACTACATGTTCGTCAACGACATGCGCCTGGGCCTGGCCAACTACATGATCCCGCGCGACAAGATCAAAGCAGGGGCCAGTGGCATCGAAATGGGCGTGGTACCCCAGGAAGGCACGCCGTTCGGCGCCATGCGCGAGCGTTTCCTTTCTGCGGTCGGCATTCCGTGCCAAAAACCACCGTTCGGCACCATGTCCGCCATTGACCTCAAAACCCACAAACTGATGTGGCAGGTACCGGTCGGCACCGTACAGGACACCGGCCCGCTGGGCATCCGCATGCACCTGCCGATCCCGATCGGCATGCCGACCCTCGGCGCCTCGCTTGCCACTCAGTCGGGCTTGCTGTTCTTCGCCGGCACCCAGGATTTCTACCTGCGTGCCTTCGATACTGGCAACGGCAACGAAATCTGGAAGGCGCGGTTGCCGGTGGGCAGCCAGTCCGGGCCGATGACCTATGTTTCGCCGAAAACAGGCAAGCAGTACATCCTGCTCACCGTTGGCGGCGCACGTCAGTCGACGGACCGTGGCGATTATGTGATTGCCTACGCATTGCCTAAATAAGGGTTGAGTCCCAGGTACGAAAAAGAGATACGAAAAAGCCGCGCAATGTCGCGGCTTTTTCGTGGGCGATGATCAGAGGGAAAAAAGCAACGCTATTTCAGGACGTGTCTGACATACAGGGCGGGGCCCATTTGTTGATCATTGATTTTTCCGTGGCATGGGGCCGCGGAGAGGTCTGTGAAGTGCCAAGGGGCGGATGGAAAGGCTCTCGTTCGATGTTGATCACGTGTACTGCATATCCCTGAGTGAGCGCCAGGACAGGCGGCAACTATTGCGCAGCACCGTCGCCACGCTCATTTCGAATCCGATCGAGTTTTTCATTACGCAGCGCTGCAGCGACCCGATCCAAGGCTGTTATGAGTCGCATCAGGCACTGGCCAGAAAAGTCCTGGCCGAAGGTTGGCAGCGGGTGTTGATCTTCGAGGACGATGCCAAACCCTACAGGTTGCATCCGGTACAGGTGTACTGGGTGAACCGGTTTATTCGCAGTCAAAGGTTTGAGGCGCTGCATCTGGGGTACAGCATGGGGCGCACATGGCTGACCTGGTTCCCGTTCATTGCCCGTGGCAACGTGGTGGCGCTGCACGCCTACATCATCTCCCGCGAAGGCTGCAGGGTACTGGCTGAAACACCTTATGCCGGAGAGCCGGTCGATGTCCTGTTCAAACGGCAGATCAAACAACATTGCGTGTTTCCCATGCTGTTTCGCCAGCATGCAGCGGCGGTGGCAGGCAGCGACATCGAGGCGCTCGCCACGAATGAAGATGAATGGTGGGCGCGCAACTGGAAGAAACACAAACGCTCGGTGTGGAAAAACATCTGGCGAACTGTGGTTCGATTCAGGTTTTGATGATTGACCCTGGACCTGCTTTGGGTCTGTGATGTATGACAATTACTAAAGGAATGCTCAATTGAAGCCGTGGCGCGAGGGGACAAGTCATGACGAAGAAATTGCCTCCTGCTGTATGGGATCACGCCTGGGAGATTGCCCATCACGAAATGGGCCACTACGTCGTGGCTCGTGCCCTGGGTTTTGCCACGGGTAGCGTGAGCCTGACAGTCACCATGGACTTGCGGCATCACGGCGGGGCATCCATCAGCCTGGTGCGGCCGATTTCGTCGATAGACGCCATGAAGCAACATCTGGAGGCCCGGATGATGGTCCTCCTGGCTGGCTCGATGGCGCAGACGCTGCCTTCGAAATATTCCGCCGGGCAGCGCGTCGACAAGTCGAAGGCGACAGCCATCCTCAAAGGCGAGCAGGGCGCGCAACAGGATTACGCAAAGATCAGGGAGCTGCAGCATCTGCTGCGCAATATCCTCTACCCCGACACCGATCCGGCTTCATCAGAGCGCATAACGGCTGAGCTTAAAACGCTGACGGATCGCGCATGGCAGCGAACTCAAGACATCGTGGAAGAACTGTCCGGGATCATTGCCGAATTGGCAGCGGTCCTGGTTGACGGAATGGTTATCGTGGAGCAATGGGGGCGGGCTGCCGATACGTATGAGGTTACGCTAATGGGGCAGATGCTTGAACGGATGAGGGTAGTGCAGGCCATACCGTCGTTGCATGTTTTGACTAACAGTTGCGGTGATGCCGTTCAGCACTGGAAGTAACGAATGGCCGAAGAATCTGCCTCCTATCAGTTCGGAAAATATCCCGTCGAGCAAAGCACAACAACACGGCAAAGTGCCCAAGTGCGAGATTCGGAATTTGCCTACAAGGTTTACGGACGTCATCCGATATTTCGACACCCCTCATTAAATCAAAACTAATGCGGCGAGCCATTTTCCAGGCCTGTGAATTCATGCTGTCTCCTGAGTTTTTCAGGAGCATCCATTAGCCATAGGGAGGGCCCGTCTATCGATGAAAAAATTTGCGTTTGTAAGTGCCGCAGCAACACGCGAGTACAAAGATCTGCCCGAGTGGGTTCAGGATGAATTTGGCAAAGATTTGATGCGTGTGCAGTACAGCGGGGATCCCGAGTTATCAATCAAGCAGTTGAGCTCTGTCGGCGCAGGGGCTACTGAGCTGATTATCAATGGAAGCCCAGCATACCGATGCGTCTACATTGCCAAGTATGCGGACACCGTTTTCGTCCTGCATTCGTTCGTCAAAACTACGAATGGAACCGATCGCCACGCGATGGCTATTGCGCAAGATCGATTGAAGGAGCTTAAGAGGGAGCTTCGAGAGCTTGGATACAACGTCTAGCGGACCTGTGCCTGAGCAATGATGATTTGAGGTGATGCGCCATCGTTGGAGGCCAAGGTAAAGGTGGTGCGAAAGCCAAGTTTATCCAGCATGTCCATCATGGCGTCGATGGTGAATTTCTCGATCTTGCCATTGGCAAGTTCGGAAACGCGCGATTGAGTCACGCCTAGCCTGGCTGCGGCCTCGCTCTGTTTGAGGCCCAGTTTTTTGATGCAATCAGTGATGAAAATGGAAAGCTCCATTTTTAACGCCATCTTGCTGGCGGTTTCTTCATCGTGTGTGACGTGGAACGGGCTATCGAAAAATTGAAGCGCCATGGGCATTACCCCCTTCAGGGTGGTATCTAAAATTTACGATAAAACTTTAGCAGTTTGCTAACGGCGGGTGCAAACAAAAATGCTTAACGGCAGATGTTTACTAGCGTTACGCGCACTTTGTCACCACTCAGGCGGCGACAGAGGAAAAAGAGTTATGCAGACACGCAAAAGCCGCGCATTGCGCGGCTTTCTTGTTTGGTGGGCCCACACGGACTTGAACCGTGGACCAAAGGATTATGAGTCCTCTGCTCTAACCAACTGAGCTATAGGCCCCATTGGTCGGGGATTATAGCGATGGTTTCGCGGCTGTGCTATCCGAAAAATCCATTACTGTTGTACGAAGAAACGTCGCGGCGAATTCGTCGGGGGGTAGGGGCAGGCTGACGATGTAGCCCTGGATCTGCTCACAGCCTTCCGCGGCCAGGAATTGCTGCTGCGCCTGGGTTTCGACGCCCTCGGCGATAACCGTGAATTGCATGCTGCGGCCGAGCGCGATGATGGCGCGCACGATGGCTGCGTCGTGGGGGTCGTCCGGCAGGCCACGGACGAAGGACTGGTCGATCTTGAGGATGTCCAGCGGCAGGCGCTTGAGGTAACTCAGCGAGGAGTACCCGGTCCCGAAGTCGTCGATTGCCAGTTGCACGCCCAGATGCTTGAGTTGATGCAGGACGGCGAGCGCTTCTTCGGCCTGGCTCATGATGAAGTTTTCGGTGATTTCCAGTTGCAGGAAACCGGGCTGGAGGCGGTTTTCCTTGAGCAGTTGCTCTATCCGCCCCAGTAGATTCGGTTGGCGCAGCTGGGCGCCGGCGAGATTGACCGACAGCGGACCGAGGCCTTCGTACATCTGGTTCCATTCAAACATCTGCCGGCAGGCGGTCTCGAGTACCCAGTCGCCGATCTGCAGGATCATGCCGTTTTCTTCGGCAAGGGAGATGAAGTGTTCGGGCGGTACGTCGCCGAAGGTCGGATGACGCCAACGAATCAGCGCTTCCGCTCCCACCAGGCGATAGTCGTCGAGGCTGATCTTCGGTTGGTAGCACAGGTGCAGTTCATTGCGCTCAATGGCGCGTCGCAGTTCGTGCTCCAGCGCCACGCGCTCGCTGGCTTGGGCAGTGAGGTCGCAGGTGTAGCTTTCGACGCGGTTGCGGCCTTTGGCCTTGGAACGGTACATCGCCGCGTCAGCGTTCTTGATCAGCGTGGCCACGTCGCAGCCATCCTTGGGATAGAGGCTGGTGCCGATGCTGGAGCTGATGAAAAATTCATGTTCGCCGGCCTGGAACGGCGCTGTAAAGCAATTGAGCAGTTTGGTGGCGATGTTGTCGGCGTCGCTGGCTTGCTGCAGGCCGGGGAGCAGGATGATGAATTCGTCGCCGCCCAGGCGTGCGACGGTGTCGATGTCGCGCAACTGGTCCTTGAGGCGCACGGCAATGCCCTTGAGCAATAGATCGCCGACTGGGTGACCGAGACTGTCGTTGATGTGCTTGAAACGGTCCAGATCGAGGAACAGCACTGCACCCTGGCCGCCGTTTTCTTTCTGGTGATTGAGCGCGTTGAGCAGGCGGCTTTCGAACAGCGTGCGGTTTGGCAGACCGGTCAGCGGATCGTGGTGAGCCTGGTAGTCGAGTTTGGCCTGGGCGTGTTTGAGGCTGGAGATGTCGGCGAACACGGCCACGAAGTGGGTGATGAAGTTGTCGCGATTGCGCACGGCGCTGATGGTCAGCCAGCTCGGATAGAGTTCGCCATTCTTGCGTCGGTTGGAAATCTCGCCTTGCCAATGACCTTCGTCGGTCAGTTGATGCCACATGGCGGCGTAGAACGCACTGTCATGCAGGCCCGAGGCAAGCAGGCGCGGGGTGTGGCCCAGGGCTTCGCTTTCGCTGTAGCCGGTGATTTCGGTGAAGGCGCGGTTGACCGCACTGATGTGTTGCTGGGTATCGGTGATCAGCACGCCTTCTGCCGTGCTCTCGAATACCGTTGCGGCCTGTTGCAGTTTTTCCTGCATCAGGTGGCGCTCGGTGATGTCCCGGGCGATGGTCAGCATGCAGTCGTCGTCACCGATCGGCAGCGGACGGCTGGAGACCTCGCAGAGGCGGATCTGCCCATCGCTGCGGCGGATATGGCAGCTGAAATCGCGGACGAAACCGTCCCGGTGCAACAGGTCGAGCATTTTTTTGCGTTCGTTGAGGTTGACCCAGATTCCCAGGTCCAGGGCCGAGCGATCCACCGACATCGCGCTGTTGAAACCAGTGATGCGGCTGAACCCCTCGTTGACCTCCAGCAGCAGGCCATCGCTCTGGCGCGACAGCAGCAAGCCGTCGGGGGAGGCGTGGAAGGCCTTGGCGAACTTTTCTTCGGAGGTTTGCAGCTGTTGTTGGGTTTCCTTGAGTTGGGTGATGTCCCGCACCACGACCACCAGCGCCGGGGTCGTATCGAGGTCGAAGGGCTCGGCCGAGATCAGGCCGGTGAACACCTGGCCATTGCTGCGGCGAAAGGGCATCTCCAGGTTGCGGATGCTGCCGGCCTGCAAGCGCTGTAGCAGCCCAGGCCCGACACCCGGGATGCCCCAGATGTTGAGTTCGGTGGCGGTCTGGCCGATGACGTCTTCGGCCCGGAGGCCAATCTGTTCTTCGAACGCCTCGTTGACCTCCAGCAGGCAGCCGTCGCTCAGACGTGCGATCACCAGGATGTCCGGGCACTGCTGGAACACCGAGGCAAACTTCTGTTCGGACAGGCGCAGTGCTTCTTCGGTGCGTTTGGTTTCGCTGATGTCGATCATCAAGCCGCGCATCACCGGCTCATGACCGTGTTCGATCAGGCTGACGATGTCACGGACCCACAGGCAGCGCCCGTCAGCGGTGATGACACGGTAATCCAGGCTGTGGTCTCGCCCGGCCAACACTTCGTGGTCGCAGAAGCTCTGCGCGCGGGTGAGGTCGGCGGGGTGAATGATATTGCGCCAGAAGCCCGGGATCAGCCAATGGGACAGGGGGTAACCGAGCAGGTCTTCGGCGTGGGGCGACACATAGCTGTAGGTGAAGTCGCTCATGCGCGCTTCCCAGGCGATGGCCGACAGGCTCTCCACCAGCCCGCGGTAGTGGTACTCGCTGCTGCGCAGTTCCTGCTCCAGGTCGACCCTGCGGGCAATTTCCGAGCTCAAGCGGCGGTTGACGCGGATCACGGCCGCCAGCACGGCGATCAGCAACAGCAGCCCAGGCAAGCCGTAGATCAGCAGATCGGACCAGAACGTTCGATGATCGAGTACGTTGCCGACCCAATGCTCCTGGATCGAGCTGATTTCAGCGGGTGTCATGTCGGCCAGTACTTTATCCAGGATGCCGACCAGTATTTTGTTGTCCCGTGGTACGCCCATGGCCAGTTGATAGCGGTAGGGGGTTTCGCCGCTGACATACAGCCCGTCGAGCTTCAGCTGGCGCAAACTCCAGACACTGGAGGCGAGATCGCCTACCACGGCGTCTACTTCGTCGGTGGCCAGCGCCTGCAGGGCCGAGCTGACGTTGGGCATCGCCACCAGGTTCAAATCGGGATTGTGGGTGCGCAGCAGTTCGTGAGGTGCGTAGTTTTCCACGACGGCGATTTTCAGCCCGTACAGGTCTTTGAGTTTGCGCGGCTGGGCGCCTCCGACGTGCGCCAGGATGACGATCGGGAAGTCCAGGTAGGGACGGGTGAATGACAGGTAGGCCTGGCGTTCCGGGGTCGACATGATGCCCGGCAAAAGGTCCAGCTTGCCTTGTTTGGCCTGGTCCAGGACAACCGTCCAGCTCACGGGCTCGATAGGCGTGAGCTTGATGGCCAGTCGCTGGCGAATACGGTCGATATAGTCTGCCGCAAGGCCCTGGTAACGCCCCTGGTCGTCGCGAAACTCAAAAGGTGGCCAGGATGCATCGACACCCAGGCGCAGGTCCGGGTGGGCCGCAAGCCAGCTACGTTCTTCGTCGGTTAGAGTCAGCGCGCCAGCCGTTGCGGTCCAGGTCATTAGCGACAGCAAAAAAAACACGGTCGGCAGTCTGGGCATAACGGTCTCGTTATGGCTCGGGGAATGCTTCGAGTGTAGACGGGCAAATCGGCGGGTGGGGTGGCGCAGGGGGATTTTATCTGCAAAAACAAAACCCCCGGCCTGGGCCGGGGGTTCTGGTATCACTCGTCGAGGAAGGAGCGCAGGTGCTCGCTTCTCGTCGGGTGGCGCAGCTTGCGCAGCGCCTTGGCTTCGATCTGACGAATCCGTTCACGGGTCACGTCGAATTGCTTACCAACCTCCTCAAGGGTGTGGTCGGTATTCATGTCGATACCGAAGCGCATGCGCAGTACCTTGGCTTCACGGGCAGTGAGGCCGGACAGCACTTCGCGCGTCGCTTCCTTAAGGCTCTCAACGGTCGCGACATCGATTGGCGACTGCATGGTCGAGTCTTCGATGAAGTCGCCCAGATGGGAGTCTTCGTCATCACCGATCGGGGTTTCCATGGAGATCGGCTCTTTAGCGATCTTCAATACCTTGCGGATCTTGTCCTCAGGCATTTCCATGCGTTCGCCCAGCTCTTCCGGGGTCGGTTCGCGACCCATTTCCTGCAACATCTGACGGGAAATACGGTTGAGCTTGTTGATCGTCTCGATCATGTGCACCGGAATACGGATGGTGCGGGCCTGGTCGGCGATCGAGCGAGTGATCGCCTGACGGATCCACCAGGTGGCATAAGTCGAGAATTTGTAGCCGCGACGGTATTCGAACTTGTCTACCGCCTTCATCAGACCGATGTTGCCTTCCTGGATCAGGTCGAGGAATTGCAGGCCACGGTTGGTGTACTTCTTGGCGATGGAGATCACCAGACGCAAGTTCGCTTCGACCATCTCTTTCTTCGCGCGGCGGGCCTTGGCCTCACCGATCGACATGCGACGGTTGATGTCCTTGATCTCGGCGATCGTCAAACCGGTTTCGGTTTCCAGCGCGGTCAGCTTCTGCTGGCAGCGAATGATGTCCGGCTGCACGCGACCGATGGCTTCAGCGTATTTGCTTTTGCCTTTGGCCAGTGCATCGCTCCAGCTTTCGTCGACTTCGTTGCCCGGGAACTGGCGCAGGAAGTCAGCACGCGGCATGCGTGCATCACGAACGCAGAGCTGCATGATTGCACGCTCTTGCTGACGCAGACGATCCAGGGCGCTGCGCACACGCTCGACCAGGCCTTCGAATTGCTTCGGAACCAGTTTGATCGGCATGAACAGGTCGGCAAGGGCCAACAGCTCGGCAATCGCCAGCTTGTTGTGGCGACCGTGCTTTTTCAGCGCCTTGCGGGTGATTTCCATCTGATCGGCGACAGCACCAAAGCGCTGGGCGGCGATGATCGGATCCGGACCGCTTTCGGCTTCTTCTTCGTCATCGGAAGCTTCGGCGTCATCGTCGTCGGAATCGTCATCCGCTTTCGCGGTCTTGGTGTCGATCGGCGGTGGCACCTCCGCTGCAGGCGGCGCAATACCGTCGTCCGGGTCGATATAACCGCTCAGGACGTCGGACAGGCGGCCACCTTCGGTGGTGACGCGAGTGTATTCGGAGAGAATATGATCAACCGTGCCAGGGAAGTGCGCGATTGCGCTCATCACTTCACGGATGCCCTCTTCAATACGCTTGGCGATTTCGATTTCGCCTTCACGCGTGAGGAGCTCGACCGTACCCATTTCACGCATGTACATGCGCACCGGGTCGGTTGTGCGACCAATGTCGGTCTCGACCGCTGCCAACGCAGCAGCTGCCTCTTCGGCCGCGGCTTCGTCGGTATCGGCGTCGGCCAGCATAAGGGAATCCTTATCTGGCGCAACCTCGAATACGTTGATCCCCATGTCGTTGATCATGCGGATGATGTCTTCCACCTGTTCCGGATCTGAAATATCCTCCGGCAGGTGGTCGTTGACCTCCGCGTAAGTCAGGTAGCCCTGCTCACGACCCAGTTTGATCAACTCAATAATACGAGACTGCTGTTGCGCTTTTCCGGACATAACACCCTATCCACTGAAGGTCTTGGCGGGCAAAAAACAAGCCGAGGATTATACCTGAGCTATGACCTCACGCGCCAGTTGAGGTCGGGTTTGATGCGGAAACATTGCGACTTAGTAGGTCGCGCAGTTGATTTTTCTCTTCTGTGCTCAGCTCGCTTTGACGGGCTTTCCTGAGCAGTTGTTCCAGGTTTCGCTCGCGTTGGCGGGCTGACAAGCTAGTAATGGTGTCGAAAAACTGTTGTTCAAGGTTATCTCCGTCAATCAGCCATTCCTTTTCTGCCAGCGCCTTGAGCAAGCGTCCTTGCTCCGTGCCGTGCCAGCGCGCAATCAACTGAAATGAGTTTAGCTTGGGATTCTTCTGTACGGCTTCGAGCAGCGCCACCAGCAGTTGCGTGTTGGTGTGGTCCTCGGCGGCAAAGTGCCCGGCATCCTCGACTTTCTCAGCCAGTTGCGGGTGGTGGAGCAGTGTGCGCAATGCGGCGAGCGTCGGAGGCTCAACGGCCGCCGGCACCCTGGGCGCACGGGGTTGGTCGCGATCACCGCCACGTTTGCCGTTCTTGTCCCAAGGCTTCTTGTCCCACTTCTTGCCGCCCGCGCCGGGCTTCTTCGGCGTCCATTCCTGCTGCGGTACGTACATTTCCTGCGATTGCGGCTGATGATAGTCGCTGTAATCGGGCATCGCGTCGTAATCGAAGCCGGGATCGTAGGCCGGCGGCGCTTCTTGCGGGGCGCTCTGCACCAACTGGCTGACGGCTTCCCCGCTCAGGCCGGTGATTTCGCTTAGGCGCTGGCGCATCAGGATGCGCAGGTTGGCTCCCGGAACTTTGTCGATCAACGGTGCTGCCAAGGTGGCCATGTGGGCCTTGCCTTCGAGTGAGCGCGGGTCGGCTTCTTCCGTCAGTTGCTGGAAAAAATAATCGGCTAATGGTTGCGCATGCTGGTTGATGCGCGCGCGGAAGGCGTCGGTGCCTTCGGAGCGGACCAGGGTGTCCGGGTCTTCGCCTTCGGGCAGGAACAGGAATCGGGCGCGACGGCCATCCTGCAGGCTCGACAGCGTGGCTTCCAGGGCTCGCCAGGCAGCGTTGCGGCCGGCCTGGTCGCCATCGAAGCAGAACAGCACGCTGGGCACGACGCGAAACAGCCGTTTCATGTGCTCTTCGCTGGTGGCGGTGCCCAGGGTTGCGACGGCATTGCGCAAGCCTTGCTGGGCGAGGGCGATGACGTCCATGTAGCCCTCGACGACGATGATTTCGTCGAGGTTGCGGTTGTTCTTGCGTGCTTCGTACAGGCCGTATAGTTCCTGGCCTTTATGAAAGACCGGGGTTTCCGGTGAGTTGAGGTACTTGGGCTTGTCGTCGCCCAGCACCCGGCCACCAAAAGCGATGATGCGCCCGCGACTGTCGCGGATCGGGAACATCACGCGATCACGAAAACGGTCGTAGCGTTTGCCGGTTTCGGCGTTCTCGATCAGCAGGCCGGCATCGATCATGGCTTTTTGCTGCAGGGTATCGCTGCTCAAGTGCTTGAACAGGTTGTCCCAGCCGGGTGGCGCAAAGCCGAGGCCGAAGTCCCGGGCGATTTCACCGGTCAGCCCGCGCCCTTTGAGGTAGTCCACGGCGGCTTTACGCGACGGATGGCTTTTCAGGGCTTGACGATAGAAGTCGGCGGCGGCGGTGAGCAGCGGGTACAGCGGCGAATCGGTTGGCTGGCGCGGCTTGTGCGGGCGCCCGCTTTCTTCGCGGGGGATTTCCATCCCGGCGGCTTTGGCCAGTTCCTCGACAGCCTGGGGAAAGTCCAGGTTGTCGTGGTCCATGATGAAACCCAGGGCATTACCGCCAGCGCCGCAGCCAAAGCAGTAATAGAACTGCTTGTCGGGGCTCACGCTGAAAGAGGGGGTCTTCTCTTTGTGGAACGGGCAGCAGGCAGTGTGGTTCTTGCCGGCCTTTTTCAGTTGCAGGCGCGAGCTGACCACGTCGACGATGTCGGTGCGGTTCAGAAGGTCGTCAATGAAGCTCTGGGGAATTAGCCCGGCCATGGCGTTCTCGTCATCTGCGCTGAAAAGGAACCGAAGCGAAGGGTAGCTGGGCGCGGGTCATTGCTTGAGGCGCGCAAAATATGCGGCTCGACCGGTATTGCCTGCATGATCGCTTTCGGGAAGTGTATCTGCCGAAAATCCACTGACGTTACTGCTAATCAGTATTCGACTATTTGAAAATGTTGCGCTGAATCCGGCTGCGACCAGTCAATGGTCTCGGATAGCTCATTATCTTGCACGCAAGCAGGTGCCTTGGGCTGATCGTCGTGAGAGGAATCAGTGGGTGTGCTCGTCAGTAGCCTTGAAAGGCTCGTCAGAAAAGACGTGCACCGCTGGCAAAAGAGCCAGGTCTGACGCGGTGAAGCAGATTTGTCTCGGTCGCATCTGCGGCTTCGACGGTGAAGCATCAAGCGTTTTACGCAAATGCCATAAGCCCGGCTCAGAGCCGGGCTTGGCAGAAGCTTGCTACGATCGTCTGTGTATTAGTACAGACGAACGGCGCGGCGCTGTTCGCGCTGAACTTTCTTGGCGTGACGCTTAACAGCGGCTGCTGCTTTACGCTTACGCTCAGAAGTTGGCTTCTCGTAAAATTCGCGGCTACGAACTTCAGCCAGTACACCGGCTTTTTCGCAGGAGCGCTTGAAACGACGCAGAGCTACGTCGAAGGGTTCGTTCTCTTTTACTTTGACGGCTGGCATCCAGAGCTACCTTCATTCATTACCGGGGTCAACATCCTCGCGGCAAAAGAGCACTTGAAGACGTCGGTTTTTAAGGGTTGCGGATGTTAACCCCTCATCGCACGGAATGCAAAGCCTCTGATCGAAAACCGCTGGTCGGGGCATCACGCGGCGACTATTATGCGCGCCTTCGAATTCAGCCTAAACAAGGCGCAAACCCATGCTAGTACTGGGATTAGAAACTTCTTGCGACGAAACCGGTGTCGCACTTTACGACAGTGAGCGCGGCCTGCTGGCCGACGCGCTGTTCAGCCAGATCGACCTGCATCGTGCGTATGGTGGCGTAGTGCCGGAGCTGGCCTCGCGTGATCACGTCAAGCGCATGCTGCCCTTGATTCGTCAGGTGTTGGCCGAAGCCGACTGCGTGCCAACCGAGATCGACGCCATCGCTTATACCGCGGGTCCTGGCCTGGTCGGGGCGTTGCTGGTCGGTGCTTCCTGTGCTCAGGCACTGGCCTTTGCCTGGGGCATTCCGGCGCTGGGCGTGCACCACATGGAAGGTCACCTGCTGGCGCCGATGCTGGAGCCGCAACCGCCGGAATTCCCGTTCGTCGCTTTGTTGGTATCGGGCGGCCATACGCAGTTGGTTCAGGTCGACGGAATCGGTCAGTACACGCTTTTAGGCGAGACCCTGGACGATGCTGCGGGCGAAGCCTTCGACAAGACGGCGAAGATGATGGGGCTCAATTATCCGGGCGGACCGGAAATCGCCCGCCTGGCAGAGCAGGGTGTTGCAGGGCGTTTCGTCTTCCCGCGTCCGATGTGCGACCGTCCTGGCCTGGACTTCAGCTTCAGCGGCTTGAAAACCTTCGCCCTGAACACCTGGCAGCAGTGTGTGAGCGCCGGGGACGACGGTGAGCAAGCCCGTTGCGACATCTCGCTGGCGTTCCAGCAGGCCGTGGTGGAGACTTTGACCATCAAGTGCAAGCGCGCCCTGAAAGCGGCTGGCATGAAGCGCCTGGTGATTGCTGGGGGTGTCAGTGCCAACAAGGCGTTGCGCACTTCCCTGGAAAAAATGCTCGGCGACATGAGGGGCGATGTTTTTTATGCCCGTCCGCAGTTCTGCACCGATAATGGCGCCATGATTGCGTTTGCCGGCTGCCAGCGGCTGCAGGCCGGCCAGCAGGAAAGCCTGGCGATCAGTGTGCAGGCGCGGTGGCCGATGGAGCAGTTGTCGCCCTTGTGATGAAGGAGGCTCATGCCTGGCTGCTAAAAATGCCGTTCGCGCCCGGCGAACAGGTCGCGTAGATTGCCTCGGTGGCGCCAGACGATCATGCCGGTCAAGGCGCACATGGGCAGCAGTGCTGCCGGTTCTTGCCAGGCCAGCAGTGGCAGGGTCAAGGGTGTGGCGATCAAGGCGGCCAGCGAGCTGGTGCGGGTCAGGTAGAACGTCAGCAGCCAGGCGCAGACCGCCATCAAGGCCGCAGGCGGGTATAGGCCCAGCAACATGCCGGCAGCGGTGGCGACACCCTTGCCACCGCGAAAGCGGAAGTACAGCGGGAACAGGTGACCGATGACGGCGCAAACGCCGATCCAGGCCTGGTCTTGAAGTGACAAGCCTGCGCTGCCGGCGACCAGCACGGGCAACAGGCCTTTGCAGAGGTCGCCGAGCAAGGTCAGGATGGCGAGTTTCTTGCCGGCCAGGCGCAACATGTTGGTGGCGCCAGCATTGCCCGAGCCACTCATTCGCGGGTCGGGGCTACCGGTCAGGCGGCTGAGCAAGATGGCAAAGGACAGAGAGCCGAGCAGGTAGGCGAGGATCGCCAGTAACCAAAACATGCTAACCATTCCGGGCGAGGACGCCCTGATTCTAACGGCGCATTGCGCCCTTGTCGTGTAGCGGAGAAAAGTGCTTGGACAGAGTGTTTATCGAGGGCCTGGAAGTCGACACCGTAATCGGTGCCTATGACTGGGAGCGAGGCATCCGACAGTGCTTGCGGCTTGACCTGAGTTTCGCTTGGGACAATCGTCCGGCCGCCGCTGGCGATGACCTGACCCTGGCGCTTGATTATGCGAGCGTTTCATCGCGCGTCCAGGCTTTTGCCGAGCAGGCGCAGTTCCAGTTGGTCGAGACCTTTGCCGAGCGCCTGGTCGAAGTGCTGATGAGCGAATTCAAGATCACCTGGATGCGCCTCAAGCTGACCAAGCCCGGTGCGGTTCCTGCCGCTACAGGTGGCGTGGGCGTGGAGATCGAGCGCGGATGTCGCTGACTCAGGTGTATCTCGGGCTCGGCAGCAACATCGAGCGCGAAACCCATTTGCAGGCCGGCCTGGACGCCCTGGCGGGTTTTCTGGTGGATATACGTTGCTCGGCGGTCTTCGAAAGCCAGCCGGTGGGGATCAAGAGCGGACCGTTCTTCAATTTCGTGGTGTCGGCCTATACCGACTTGCCGCTGATGGAGCTGGATCGTCGCCTTAAATTCATCGAGGCGGATAATGGACGTTATGCGCCTGATCGCCGAGGTTTGCCTCTGGATATCGACGTTTTGCTGTTCGGTGACCTGGTGGGTAATTTCGATGGCCTGGTGCTGCCGAGGGCGGAAATTCTTAAAAATGCGTTCGTGTTGTGGCCGTTGTCGCTGATTGCGCCGGATCGGGTGCATCCTGGCGTAGGCAAGAGCTTTGCGACGTTGTGGGATGAAGCGCAGATTGATCAGGTGTTGGCGCCGGTGGCGTTTGAGTGGCGTGGGGAGCAGCTGACGTCTTCAGATCTGCTTTGATGCCGCTGACGTCTTCGCGGGCAAGCCTCGCTCCTACAAGGAGCAGGGCTTGCCCGCGATGCATTCAGGAGGACGCCGATTCTTTGTAGGCCTTCAGTGCCTTGAGCCGTTCACGCTTGATGGCCTCGCCCAACTCAGGCCCTTTGTATCCCTGCTCCAGCAATGGTTGAACGGCAACGCTGCGCGCCGCCGTCGCCGCCCCGCGCAAGTAATCCGCCTGTGGATAACTTGTCTGCTCCAGCCCCTTGCGCCCGCGCGCATCCATCTCGCACGCCGCAATGAATTCCTCGAACCGTTGGGGTCGGCGGTAAACGTCGAAGCTTTGCAGTAATTCCAGCAGCGTCGATGGCTTCAGTTCCAAAGCGCGATGGCCATGCGTGTGATATTCGCCCACCAGCAACGCCAGCTCCTGGCAATCCTTTGGTGCCTTGAAGCGTTCGTTGACCGCTTTGATCAATTTCAGCCCCTTGGACTCGTGGCCTATGTGGCGCGGCCATTGCTCCTCTGGCGTCAGTCCTTTACCCAGGTCATGCAGCAGGCAAGCCCAGCGCACGGTCAATGGTTGTTGGTGTCTTGCCGCTTGCTGCAGCACGCTCAGGGTGTGGACGCCAGTGTCGATTTCCGGGTGGTGGGTGGCGGGCTGCGGGACACCGAACAGCGCGTCGACTTCCGGCATCAGCACTTTGAGCGCACCGCAGTCGCGCAATACCTCGATGAACACCTGTGGCTGATTTTCCATGAGGGCGCGTGAGATTTCTTTCCAGCTGCGTTCCGCCGTCAGCGCCTGGAGTTCGCCTGACTCACTGAGCTGGCGCATCAGTTCGAGGGTTTCGGGGGCGACAGTAAAGCCGAGATCGGCATAGCGAGCCGCAAAACGGGCAACGCGCAAAACTCTGAGGGGATCTTCGGCAAACGCGGGGGAAACGTGACGAAGCACGCAGGCCTCGAGATCGCGCTGGCCGTGATAGGGGTCGGTCAGGTTCTGCTGATCGTCCTCGGCCATCGCGTTGATCGTCAGGTCGCGGCGAATCAGGTCTTCTTCGAGGGTTACATCGGGGCTGGCGTGGAACGTGAATCCGCCGTAGCCGCGTCCACTTTTGCGTTCGGTCCGGGCGAGGGCGTATTCCTCGCCGGTTTTCGGATGAAGAAACACCGGAAAATCAGCGCCTACCGGCCGAAAACCCAGGGCGAGCATTTCTTCAGTGGTCGCGCCGACCACGACTCGGTCGATGTCGGTGACAGCTATGCCGAGCAGGCGATCGCGTACGGCGCCGCCAACTTTATAAATCTGCATGAAAAACCTCCGTTAGCTCGACAGGATAACCGTTACGTCGAGCGTTCGGAGGTGCAAACAGGATCACAAATGGATGACGGCCAGGTCCAGTCGGCCGTAATCGCCTTCGCTGTGTTCTCCTTTGGGGGGCACATGGTGGGTTTTCATGACCTGGTCACCCTGCAGGGTTTCCAGGTGAATATCGAAGCCCCAGAGGCGATGCAAGTGCTTGAGCACTTCCTCGGTGGACTCTCCCAGGGGTTTACGGTCGTGCTGTTGGTGACGCAGGGTCAGGGAGCGATCGCCGCGTCTGTCGATGCTGTAGATCTGTACGTTGGGTTCGCGATTGCCCAGGTTGTATTGGGCCGCCAGGGTTTCACGAATGATCCGATAACCGCCTTCGTCGTGAATGGCCGGTACCAGCAGATCGTCCTTCTGGTCGTCATCGAGAATACTGAACAGCTTCAGGTCGCGGATCACTTTAGGTGAAAGGTACTGCAGGATGAAACTCTCATCCTTGAAGCTGCTCATGGCGAACTTGATGGCTGCCAGCCAGTCGGTGCCGGCAATGTCCGGGAACCAGCGATAGTCCTCCTCAGTAGGTTCTTCACACATGCGACGGATGTCGCGGTACATGGCAAAGCCCAGGGCGTAGGGGTTGATGCCGCTGTAGTAGGGGCTGTCGAAACCAGGCTGGAAGACCACGCTGGTGTGGGATGTGAGGAACTCCATCATGAAACCGTCGGTCACCAGGCCTTCGTCGTACAGGTCGTTCATCAGAGTGTAGTGCCAGAAGGTCGCCCAGCCTTCGTTCATGACCTGGGTTTGGCGCTGTGGATAAAAGTACTGGGCGATCTTGCGTACGATCCGCACGATTTCCCTCTGCCAGGGCTCCAGCAGCGGCGCATGTTTTTCGATGAAGTACAGGATGTTTTCCTGCGGTTCGGCGGGGAAGCGCGCGTTGTCCTTGTCGCTGTACTTGTCCGCGCCTTTGGGTATGGTGCGCCAAAGATCGTTGATCTGCTTCTGCAGGTGTTCTTCCCGGTCCTTTTGCCGGCGCCGTTCTTCCTCCGCGGAAATAGGGTAGGGACGTTTGTAGCGGTCGACCCCGTAGTTCATCAGGGCGTGGCAGGAGTCGAGCAAGTCTTCGACCGCATCGATGCCATGGCGCTCTTCGCATTGCATGATGTACTGCTTGGCGAACACCAGGTAATCGATGATCGAGCTGGCATCGGTCCAGGTGCGGAACAGATAGTTGCCCTTGAAGAAGCTGTTGTGTCCGTAGCACGCGTGCGCCACCACGAGCGCCTGCATGCAGATCGTGTTTTCCTCCATGAGGTAGGCGATGCACGGGTCGGAGTTGATCACAATTTCATAGGCCAGTCCCATCTGGCCGCGTGTGTAGGACTTTTCGGTACTGAGGAAGTGTTTGCCATAGGACCAGTGGTGATAACCCAGCGGCATGCCGACGGACGCGTAGGCGTCCATCATCTGTTCAGCGGTGATCACTTCGATCTGGTTAGGGTACGTATCGAGCGCGTAGCGAGCTGCAATACGACTGATTTCACGGTCGTACGCCTGGATCAGCTCGAACGTCCACTCCGATCCGGTGGATATGGGTTGGCGCTTCAGCTCTTTGGCGGTCATGTCACTAACCTGCGCTGGAAGAGTTCACGGAAGACCGGATAGATATCCCCGGCCGAGACCAGTTGTTGCTGGGCAAAAGTGTCGGAAAAGGCTTCGGCGATACGCTCGTACTCGAACCACAGGGCCTGGTGTTCCCGTGGGGTGATCTCAACGTAAGTGTAGTACTGCACGAATGGCATGATCTGGTTGATCAGGATGTCGCGGCAAATCGGCGAGTCGTCGTTCCAGTTGTCGCCGTCGGATGCCTGAGCGGCGTAGATGTTCCATTCGTTGGCCGGATAGCGCTCGGCCATGATCTCTTGCATCAGTTTCAAGGCGCTGGACACGATGGTTCCGCCGGTTTCCCGGGAGTAGAAGAATTCTTCCTCGTCCACTTCGCGGGCACTGGTGTGGTGACGGATGAACACCACGTCGATCTTGTCGTAGTTACGCTTGAGAAACAGGTACAGCAGGATGAAGAAGCGCTTGGCGATGTCCTTGGTTGCCTGGGTCATGGAGCCGGAAACGTCCATGAGGCAAAACATCACCGCCTTCGAGCTGGGGTTGGGTTGCTTGATCAGCAAGTTGTACTTGAGGTCGAAGGTATCGAGAAACGGTACGCGATGAATGCGTGCGCTGAGTTTTTCGATTTCTGCCTCAAGATCCTGGATATCGCCGAAGTTATCCGGTTCTTCCTGCTTGAGTCGCAGGAGTTCTTCCTTGGCTTCGCGCAGTTTCGCCCGGCTGCTGCCCGAGAGGGCGATTCGCCGTGCATGGGCTGAGCGCAAGGTGCGGATGATGTTGATCCGCGACGGGTTGCCCTCGTTGCTGATCCCCGCGCGCACAGTCTTGAAGGTGTCGGTGCCGGTCAGGTTGCGCTTGACCAGGTTCGGCAGCTCGAGGTCTTCGAACATGAATTCGAGGAATTCTTCCTGGGTGATCTGGAAGACGAATTCGTCCATCCCTTCGCCCGAGTTGCCGGCCTTGCCAGGCCCTCTGCCGCCGCCACCCCCGGGCGGTCGGGCAATGTGTTCGCCGCTGGTGAATTCCTTGTTGCCCGGGTGCACGATGGTCTGTTTGCCACCGCGACCGTGGTGAAGCACCGGTTCGTCGATGTCACGCCCCGGGATGCTGATTTGCTCACCGTGTTCCATATCGGTAATGGAACGCCGGCTGACCGCCTCTTCGACAGCCTTTTTGATGTGATCACGGTAACGCCGCAGAAACCGCTGGCGGTTTACCGTGCTCTTGTTCTTGCCATTGAGACGTCGGTCGATCACATAGCTCATGACTGCTCCTTAGAAGCTGTCCTGAAAGGGGCGAGCGGTGATGCAGCATCGGACCGAGAGCCAAGGGATAATCAACGCTCCCCCAAGCGCTTTGGATGCTGCCTGAACTCGCTACCGACTTTCGAACACCTTCCAGAGGCCTGTGTATCAGAAAAAGCACGCACAGGTCTCTGGCTGACGACAACCGGTCTGACCGGCAGCGGGTTATTGTGATTTTCTGACCCGCAGGTACCACTCGGACAGCAGCCGTACCTGTTTGTCGGTATAACCCCGCTCGACCATCCGTGTGACGAAGTCGTTGTGTTTCTGCTGGTCCTCTTTGCTGGCCTTGGCGTTGAAGCTGATGACTGGCAGCAGGTCTTCGGTGTTGGAGAACATTTTCTTCTCGATGACCACCCGCAGTTTTTCGTAGCTGAGCCAGGTCGGATTCTTGCCGTTGTTGTTGGCACGGGCGCGCAGTACGAAGTTGACGATTTCGTTGCGGAAATCTTTCGGATTGCTGATGCCGGCCGGTTTTTCGATTTTCTCCAGTTCTTCGTTCAGCGCTACGCGGTTGAGGATCTCGCCGGTTTCCGGGTCGCGGTACTCCTGGTCCTGAATCCAGAAATCGGCGTACAGCACGTAACGATCGAAGATGTTCTGGCCGTACTCGCTGTAGGACTCGAGGTAGGCGGTCTGGATTTCCTTGCCGATGAATTCGATGTACCGCGGTGCCAGGTACTCCTTGAGGAAGCGCAGGTAGCGTTCGCGGGTTTCGGCCTGGAACTGTTCCTGCTCGATCTGTTGTTCCAGCACGTAGAGCAGGTGTACCGGGTTGGCGGCGATTTCGTGGGGATCGAAGTTGAAGACCTTGGACAGGATCTTGAACGCAAAGCGGGTCGACAGACCGTTCATGCCTTCGTCGACACCGGCGTTGTCGCGATACTCCTGGATCGACTTGGCCTTCGGATCGGTGTCTTTGAGGTTTTCGCCGTCATACACGCGCATCTTGGAGTAGATGTTGGAGTTTTCCGGCTCCTTGAGGCGTGACAGCACGGTGAACTGGGCGAGCATCTTCAAGGTGTCGGGCGCGCAATGGGCTTTGGCCAGCGAGCTGTTGAACAGCAACTTGTCGTAGATCTTCACTTCGTCGCTGACCCGCAGGCAGTACGGCACCTTGACGATGTAGATCCGGTCGATGAACGCTTCGTTGTTCTTGTTGTTACGGAAGGTATGCCACTCCGATTCGTTGGAGTGGGCCAGCAGGATCCCGGTAAACGGAATCGCGCCCAAGCCTTCGGTACTGTTGTAGTTACCTTCCTGGGTGGCCGTCAGCAGTGGGTGCAGCACCTTGATCGGCGCCTTGAACATTTCGACGAATTCCATCAGGCCCTGGTTGGCCCGGCACAGTGCGCCCGAATAGCTGTAGGCATCGGCGTCGTTCTGTGGGAACTCTTCCAGTTTTCGGATATCGACCTTGCCCACCAGTGCCGAGATGTCCTGGTTGTTTTCATCTCCCGGCTCGGTCTTGGCCACGGCGATCTGGTTGAGGATCGACGGATAGAGCTTGACCACGCGGAACTGGCTGATGTCGCCGCCGAATTCGGCCAGGCGCTTGGTGGCCCATGGCGACATGATGGTGTTGAGGTAGCGCCGTGGGATGCCGAAGTCTTCCTCGAGGATCGCGCCATCTTCAGTGGCGTTGAACAGACCCAGGGGCGATTCGAATACCGGCGAGCCCTTGATTGCGTAGAAGGGCACTCGCTCCATCAGTTGTTTGAGTTTTTCGGCCAGGGACGACTTACCGCCGCCGACGGGACCGAGCAGATAAAGGATCTGTTTCTTCTCTTCCAGGCCTTGGGCGGCATGGCGGAAATACGACACGATCTGGTCGATGCATTCTTCCATCCCATGGAAGTCTTCAAAGGCCGGGTAGCGACGGATTACCTTGTTGGAGAAGATTCGCGACAGCCTCGAGTTGGTCGAGGTGTCGAGCAGCTCCGGTTCACCGATGGCCAGCAACAGACGCTCGGCGGCGGAAACGTAGGCGCTACGGTCCTTTTTGCACAACTCCAGATACTCTTGCAGAGAGAGTTCTTCCTGGCGTGTGGACTCGAAACGTTGTTGGAAGTGGCTAAAGATACTCATGACGTCACCTCGCTCGATACGTGGAGCCGACGCCGGATCACTCAGTCGATGCTGGCAGCAACCGAACAGGCGGTCGCTGTTTACCCCCCAGAACTCTTTCGGAGCTGACTACCCCGAAAGCTACTCCCGATGACCCGTGCGCCGGTGTACCGGCTCTCCCCTGTTTTGGATGGCCTGCGCTTAAGGATAGTTGCTTATTCGGGAGGTAAAGGCGAGATACGTAATTAGTTGTGGCTGACCGTTCGTCTGCCACCGCGCAAGCCCGCGGTGGCCGGGGCTTGCGCATGACAAAAAAATTATTCGCTGGTGCCTTGGGCCGTTTCCGCAGGATACGTCGTACGCCACAGCTCAAAACCGCCATCCATGCTGTAGACGTCGGAGAAGCCC